>NZ_JBFRGR010000005.1:0-350113 GCF_052115445.1 Paenibacillus sp. 2RAB27 | reverse complement strand
GCGCCATTAGCTTGACGCCCAAATGTAATCGCATTGCCATCATCCTGATAGACGATCAATCCGGCCCATTCATACCCATTTGATGCATCAAACTTTACCTTGGTGGAAATGGTGAAGTCGCTAGTACCGGGACTTCTCAGAAGAATATTACTCGGTTTAGTTCCGCCCCAGCTTCCTTCGATTGTCGTTAATCTTATTGCGTCCGGACTGCTTTCTGCGTACCAATTGCTGCTGATTTCTCTTACCCATGACCAACCGCCGCTCAAGTTTTTCCCCGGACGCGGAGCTGGTTCCGGGTATTGCCCGTTATAACTGTATACTCTGACATAGTCTACAAGCATTTGTTTCGGTTTCGTCCAATCCGTCGTCGCATCAGGATTTCCCGGCCAATCGCCTCCGACCGCCAAATTCAATTGAAGATAGAACAACTGGTCGAAAGGAGCGGGGAAAGGGTAATCCGACGGTTTACTGTTGTCTTTGCTGAACCAATCATTTTTAGTTAAATAAAGAATGCCGTCGACATACCATTTGAATTCCCCTGGAGACCACTCCAAGCTGAACGTATGGAAGTCATCCGAGAATTTCTGATTATTGGGCAGAATATAATTTCCTCCCGTATGTGTCCACGGATTGCCATAATGGATTGTACCGTATACCGTGCCCGGATCATGTCCGAGAAACTCCATAATGTCGATTTCGCCACCAACCGGCCATCCACCGTAAACATTTTGGTTGGTTGGCATCATCCAAATCGCAGGCCACATTCCTTTGCCTTCCGGTAATTTGGCCCGAATTTCGTATCGACCATATTTCCAATCGCCTTTCGATTTCGTCTCCAGCTTGCCGGAAGTATATTGGCTTCCTTGATAACTTTCCTTGCGCGCTTCAATAATTAAATCCCCATTCTCAACACGGACATTCTCGGGGCGATTCGTATAATTCTGCAGCTCGTGATTGCCATAACCGCCGCCGCCTGTGGTGTAGTTCCATTTAGATGCATCTAACGTAGAATTGTTAAACTCATCATTCCACACTAACGTCCATCGAGAGTCACTTGTGGTGTCGAGAGGCGTTCCCCCTTCTCCTACGCTGCCTTCAGCGGCATAAATCGGTGATAACGACGCTACCGACGCAAACAGTACAATAACTAGAAAAGTTATAATTACTTTTTTGAATGTCAAGGTTTCACACTCCCAGACAAATTCTTATCTAAAAATCTAAGAATTAAAACAACCGCTTCTGCTCGGGTAGCGTTATCATTCGGAGCGAATAGATTATTTTCTTTCCCGTAGATCAGTCCTGCTTTGGCTGCCGCCGCAACAGATTTCTGCGCATACGCGGGAATCATTTCGACATCAGCAAAAGTCGGATTCGTCTCGGAATCTGTTTCCAAACCAAAAGCACGAACGAGAATAGTTGTTAATTCTGATCGAGTAATCGGTTGATCTCCACGGAATGTGTTGTCCTCAAACCCGTTAATGATTTTAGCTTTAACAGCCGCCGATACAGAAGGTCTCGCCCATGTCGGGATTTCGTCGAGATCGACAAACGAGAGCTCGCTTGCGTCTTCTGCCGGCAATTGCAGCGCGCGTAGTAGTATACTAACAAACTCGTTACGAGTAACATGACGTTGAGGACGGAACGTACTATCGCTGTAGCCTGTAATAATTTCAAGCTCAACAGCTCGCTGAATCGATGCCTCAGCCCAGTGCCCGGCAATGTCATTCAGCAACGGCTTGCCAATCGTTATGGACACTCGCTCCCCTACGTTATGCGATGTCTTTTCCAATTTAGAATTAACAAGACTCACATCTTTGATCTCGATTGCGGCATCCCCCTGGCCAATCGTTTGAAAGCTCAACGTGAAGAAAGTTAAGTTTCCGTTATCTCCGAGTACTTGACCTATTTTCGAGTGCGCAAATGTAAGATTGTCTCCCTTTACGATTGGACTGACTGTAAATCCTGAACCGGCGCTTTTCGCCTCTTTAAACCTCAGTCGCTCGGAATCGAACGCGATATTAAATTCATATGCAAACACATCGGTGAGGTTTGTCCCCTTGACAGTAACCTGAATCTCTTTATCAAAGTCAGCTTTGCTGCTCGTAATCAAGGCATATGAAGGAGCACCTGCGGCAAGTAACCTTTGCGGCTGCAACCAGGGAATGCATACTAATAATGCCAATCCAAGTGTCAACAATTTACTTGTCCTTCTAATCATTCCCATTTTCACCCTTTCCATATGGATCAAGGAGGACGGCAGTTTCGCCATCCTCCCCAATCTTGAATTTAATTATCTAAAAGCCAGTTGTCGAGAAGCATTCTTGCTACTGCCGCAAGGACTTGAATATCGATTTTGCCGCTATTAAAGATATCGGCTGCTTCGATTTCACTCCAGTTGGCATCTGTTGACTTCGCTCCATAATACTTAGAGATGACGGACAGATCATTGATGGTGACACTCGTTTGACCTGGAACTAGCGTAACAATCTTCGTCAGGAATGTTTGCAGTGCCGTATTCACATCTGTTGTCGCCGTGTTCACTTGCGTCTGCGTTGCCGCCGAACTGTTTAATACTGCGTTAGCGCTCGTTATAGCCGCCTGCAATGCCGCTCTCGCAGCCGCCGGATATTGACCGAYTTTGGTGCCTTCGGTCACTGCATCATRCTTGCTTTGCGCAGCTGTAATCGCTTTGCTCARTGCTGATTTGTCTACAGTACCAGRATCGGTGTRTACYGAATTATTGAACGTTGTCAACGCCGCATTTAGAGCACTCATTGCATCCGCAACTTCCGATTGGGTTGATGCTGCGTTATCACGCACTGCTTTGGCGTTGTTAATAGCTGTCTGTAACATCGCTTTCGATCCGTTCGGATACTGGCCGATATTATTTCCTTCCGTCGCTGAATCATGCTTGCTCTGAGCAGCAATAATCGCAGCGTTCAATTCCGCTTTATCCACATCTTTAATTTGAATGCTTAGAGATACTCCGGTAACTGGCGTACCCGAACCTGCGAGGGAAACGTTAAAGTCGGATAACGACACCGTTGTTTCCCCTGCTGCAACCCCCACTTTGGTTTTGGCGTGTATGGTTAACAGATTTCCAATCGTACTAATCGCGGTGTCATTTCCCTCGCTGGCCATAATGATTCGAATCTGGCCTTTATCGGCCTTGATCGCGGTCGCCAACACCTTGAAATGATTTCTTAGTGAGCTCAGGGCACCGTCAGTCAAGGAGAGAGAACCGTTGCTATTCGTTACTGTGTCGAACTCCAACAAGTTCGGATCATAATTCAGAATGACATCGAGCGTAGTGAAGCTTGAGAGCAAGCTGCTCACGCCAACAGTCAAATCGAATTGCTGTTGTTGATAGACAGCCTTCGGACCGATTAATGTAGCTGCAGTTACATTTTCAATTTGCCCGCTGATGGTGATACTCGCTTCTCCTTTTACACCTGAGCTGTCATTGGCTGTCGCAATGACTTTCACCACACCATCCTTAATAGCGGTTAACAATCCTCCGCTACTAATCGTCGCTTTATCCGTTGCCGTTCCGTCCGCGTTGACGACGGACCAAGTGAAAGTTTTATCAACGGCATTCGCAGGCCATACATCTGCAGACATTTGCAATGTGCCGCTTTTCGTCGTTATCGCTGATACTCCGCCCGCTCCGGATACAGTGATGGAAGAAACTTCTTTTTCAATTTGTCCGCTGATGGTGATATTCGCTTCTCCTTTAACACCTGAGCTGTCATGGGCTGTTGCGATGACTTTCACCACACCATCCTTAACTGCGGTTAACAATCCTCCAGCACTGATCGTCGCTTTATCCGTTGCCGTTCCGTCCGCGTTGACGACGGACCAAGTGAATGTTTTATCAACGGCATTCGCAGGCCATACATCTGCAGACATTTGCAGTGTGCCGGCTTTCGTTGTTATCGCTGATGCTCCGCCCGCTCCAGATACAGTGATGGAAGAAACTTCTCCTAGTTGGCCAGTGATGTTGATCGTAGCGTCTCCGGTTCGTCCAGATCCGTCAATGGCTGTAGCAATGACTTTTACCTGTCCATTCTTAACTGCGGTTAACACTCCTGCAGTGCTGATGGTCGCCTTATCGGTAGCAGTTCCATCCACGTTCATAACGGACCAGGTGACTGATTTGTTATCCGCATTAGCAGGCAATACTGTTGCAGACATTTGCAATGTGCCATTCAAAGCAGTGATAGCCGTTGCTCCGCCTGTTCCCGTAACAGCAATAGAACTAACAGGATTCCAATAGGGGATAATGCTGCCGTTCAAAGTGAAATTCGTAAATTCTGCCGTTCTGACAGGGATAGCCGTATTAAGCTTCCTTGTAAAAATGCCGACTTTGGGATTTGTTAAAGCAATGTCGAACGAATCGGCCACCTGCGTCCAAGTATCTCCGTCGCTGCTGTAATACCCCTTGTAAACCGTACCTACTTTTTCAATTTTCAAATAAATATCCTTTGGATAGACGGGGTCATCGTAGTTTTTATCCGTTTGCCCGCCAGATTTGATCTGAGAGAACCTCAGCTGATTGGCGGCAGGGCTACCGTTTGCTTGCCTTCCCAATGTAATCGCATTGCTATCATCCTGGTAGATGATCAAACCGGCCCACTCAAAACCGTTTTTCGCATCAAAATTCAACTTCGTGGAGATTGTTATGTCGCCTGCGACGGGACCTCTAAGAAGGATATTACTCGGTTTAGATCCGCCCCAGCTTCCTTCGATTGTCGTTAATCTCATGCCGTTAGCATTATTGGATACGGTCGCCCAATCTGCTTGGCTTTCCCTCACCCATGACCATCCACTGGCTAATAAAACTGTCTGGCCTATTATGGTGATGGTTTTCTCGCCTTTTACGCCGGAATTGTCGTTAGCTGAAGCGATAACCTTCACTGCTCCGTCTTTAAGAGCGGTTAACAAGCCTTCGGCACTAATCTTAGCTTTATCCGTTGTTGTACCATCCGTATTCACGACGGACCAAGTAACTGTTGTAACGTCCGCATTCGCAGGCGCTACTGACGCAGTTAGTTGTAAAGTGCCGCTTTTTGATGCAATCGTTGATACGTCGCCTGAAGAGGATACGATGATCGCAGAAACTTTCATGAATTGATTGCTAATAGTGATTGTTGCTTCGCCTTTCACTCCTGTACCGTCTTTGGCTGTCGCGATGACTTTCACCGTTCCGTCATCAAAGGCCGTTAACAATCCTAAAGAATCAATCGTAGCCTTGTTCGTTGCCTTACCGTCCGTGCCCACGACCGACCAAGTGATATTCTTATTCTCTGCATTCGAAGGCATTACCGCAGCAGACATTTGTAGAGTGCCGCCTTTTGTTGTGATCGCCGTTGCGTTGTTAGCTCCGGTTACTACAATACCCGTTACGGGTACGCTCGGTCCAACCGCTACGGTAATAACAGCTTTTGCCTTGAACGCACTGCCAGCAATCGTTCCATTTACAGTAAAGCTTCCTGCAGCAGCGTATTGGGAAGGGTCGATGCTATCCCAGGTAACAGGTACCATTCTCGTACTGTTATCGTTGTACACTTGTGCGACTAATGCAGGTAACACGGGTGCAATCTTAGCAATAATGTCTATTGCTATATCTTTAACGCTTAGAATTGTTCTTGGAACATAATCTGTCAATCTCAGATTTTGTCCTCCAACGGTTACCGCACCACCCATGTTGTTCACAATATGAGTGATCTCACTTCCAGCCATACCGCTTAAGAAAACAGTCGTCGCATGGTGGACCTTAACGCCTGGCTTATCCGGGACTTCTATTGCACTTTCAAGCTTCACAGGTGCATCCCTAAAGAAGGAATATACTCCCAATCCGTAAGCTTCATGTTGATTCACCGAGTCCGCGACTTTGTAGCCTGCATAACCCTTAACAGTCCCATAGTTGCTCATCCAGCTTTCTTGATCCGGGACGTCATAAGGAATTTCACATTGATAAAAATACATCTTCCCGCGTTCACCATTCCAAAGCGTCTGATACTCATGGAAATGCTCTACAAAAAGGCCGAATATCGTTACGTCATTTCCATTTACGATCATCCCATTGGTCGTTAGATTTGAATTCCATGCAGCACCCGTGCCGTGATCTGCGCGCCATACCCAGAAATGGTCGCCAATGACGTAGTTGCTGTTGATTTCGATACATACTTCGGCTAAGGCAAGAGCATCACCGCCTACTCTAAAGTAGAGGTCGTGAAGAGAAGTTGGATTAGCCGAGTGATCAGCTGAACTGCCCTTTGGTCCAACCTCCAATAATACAGGCGAGCTGGTAGACCCAGCTTCAAACAGAAGTCCAGCAATTTTAACTCCATCAACATCAGCAACTTGCAGCGCCACAGATCCGTTGTCTGAGTGCAAAGTAGCAAGTCCCAGGCCTAACACAACCGTGTTTGGATTCGATACTACGATCGGTTTGCTTAAATGATATACACCTGGAGTAAGCAGCAGGTGCTTACCTTGGCTAAGTGCGGCATTGACATTATCTACGTTGAAAGTATCCACGTCTGCGATATAGAACTGATCGATCGGAATGGAAGTTCCATCCGCAGGTCCGTTCGCCCAACTGGTTCCTTGCGCAGCACGGGAAACATTCGGAACGAAAACGCTGTATTTATCGGACGCGTCAATGGTGAGGAAAGGTTTTTCCCGAATAATCGGCGTTTGATCGACGATTGTATATGCGTTTGTTGGGTAGTTCTCTACCGGATTATTCGTGTTCCCAACAAGCGTCATATTCCAGAGTGAACCTGCCCATTCACCCCAACTGTTATTTCTGGAAAACCACTGCTGTTGTGATCCAGGAACCACTCTTCCATCGATCTTGGAATCGGATAGGAAGCCACCGCTTGCCCATCCTCCTACATCATGAAGCGACAGATTTCCTTTAACGTGCAGACGTCTCATGGATGCGGCCTGCGATACCGCATATTTCATATCTCCACCTTGGGGCGTTACGGCGAGGTTCTCAATGGATCGCCAGAAGTTTTGAGTAGCATTGTGGTTCGTCATCCAGTTGGCATCAACCGTTACCCCACCATTGATAGTGACATCGTCGGGCATTTTCCCCAGACCGGCAACATGCGTGTAGAAGCCAACTCTAACTGCCGTGCTGTATGCGCCTGGTTTAAAGAGAAGCGCGTATCTTTCGGAACCAAATTGATTCGTTTCTTGTTTAGTAAACACGTTAGTAGCAATCGTCTGAATGTCTGCTGCTGGCATAGCCGGATCAAATACATAGACATTCTTACCAAAGTCAGGCAGCGTTAAAGCGGCAATTGCTGTAGACAATGCTGATTCTACGCCTCCGCTCACGGAAGAAACTTTGTAGAAATATCTAGTATTAGGTGTCAAGCCCGTATCTAAGTAGTTGTATGTCATTATCGCTGCGGTATTAATCTTATTGAATGTTCCGTCGCTGCTCGTGGAACGGTAGACGTTATAGCTTGTTGCGCCGGGCACGGTTGTCCAAGCCATGCTTACTGTTTTTGTCGTAGTCGTACTTATACCGAATTGATCAGGTAGAGTTGCTGCAAATACTGCAGCTGACATTGCTGATTCTCCGTCTATGCCGACCGCTGTAATTTTGTAGTAAAATCCAGAGTTTGCGGGCAATGCCGTATCTACAAAGCTGGTTGAGGCAATGGCTGTCGTATTGATCTTGACGAATGTACCGTTACTGGTTTTCGAACGATATACGTTATAGCTGTCCGCACGAGCTACGATTGCCCAGCTCAGAGTAGCGGAATTCGTTGTTGTTGAATCGACGGATGGTGTTGCGGGTGCATCTGGCGCACCTAGAGAGGTGCGGATCTTGAATGTTTCGTTGATACCTATTGTAGCGCTGGATGCGGTCAAATAGGGACCATTAGCATTCGAGGTATTAACCGATATATACAATTTTTTACCGCCAATACTTTTGTTCGCCTTTATCGCTACAAATCCAGTCTCAACCCCATTGCCATCCTTTAATTTTTCAATATAGAATTTTTCCCAGCTAGTGGTTGTCACTCCTGGTGCTGCTTTTGTTGGCTTCAATGCATCGGTTTGAATAACCTCAGTACCGACTTTGTAATCTTCTGTGGTAAGGAACATATTGTTCGCCTTAGACTTAATATTGATTGAGCCATCAAGATTTCCATTACTATCTTTACCGTCAACTATCACAAATGATTCAGCATCAGCTGCTGTGATGTTATTGGCTGTACTGTCAGCTGTAATCCCATTAAGACCAGAAGCTCTTACCATTTTTGAATTGGCCGACGCAGTAATATAAGAATAATCTTTAGCGATATACGCGTGGGAAACACCAGGCGTAGTCATGAAAAGGCTTACATTTAAAGACAAAGCTAGAATGATAGATAAACCTCTTCTCAGCATTTAAAAAACCTCCAACGAATGAATTAGTCATGACTCTTTACTTTGATGCTGATTACCTTAAATGGAAGTTCCGAAGCACCGTCCTTTCCTGTTATGTATTCTCCACCAATCCGATATGTATCATTATCACTCGCTTGTATATACAAAATGTATCATTGATTCTGCAAATGTACAACTTCTTTCCACCGCATAATTATTCATTTCTCATCATTTATAAGAATCTAGAATCATTCATTTTGATATTTTTCTCATTAATTATTACCCCACACCTTACCTTAGATTGGAAACCGAACCGACTTGCATCATTTCATTTAGTAAACGGTTACATTCCTTTCACCGATCACCCTCTCTTATTCCAAAAGTAGGATACTGTCTCGTAGTTGATATCTTCATCATAGAGAAATATCGCTTTCATTGAAAGCGGTAAACTTAAGAAGAATAGGAGATTAATTCAAGGTATTGGCTGCATTTTACAAGCTATTTTCAACCTAAAAACTTAATGTAACTTGATTCGATAACCTTCGACTCAGACTGCTAAATTATGCAAATATCACAAAAAAGCCGAGGTGCACACTTATTGATGTGATCTCGGCTTTTCCTGTTAAGCAATACGCGTGGCGGCTAACTGGTAATAGGCTTCACCAAATAATCATCGACGCCTAAGTTAAAACCTCTCAATTTATCGATGTCCGATCGCAACGCCATAGATCCCGCCTTTGATTTTATCCAATAAGTCTGTTCTGTTCATATTCATTACTCCCTTCCCCCACTACCTGTATGCGTCATTATACATTCAATCAAGCTATGATATATATGATATATCTTCAAAATATGACTTACTTTCTCGGCTCTCTCCTCGAGAGTTCCTTGTAATAGGAAATATGGGATTTGTCTCATTTTGAGATCAGCAATAATCTGCTTCTGGAACACAAACCGCTGCACCTCTCCCGATCGATCCCAAGTATCTTCATAAGGAATATCGGTATCGCAAACAAAAACAAGCTCATACCGCGACGCCGCGTCCACTGCCAGTTGAGTCAAACGTGGCGTAGCCGTACCATGATAGTAATGAGAAAACATATACGTTGTAATCGCGTTGGTGTCTACGAAGAGAACATCTCGCGCTTCTTTCACAAGAAGCTCCTCTCTTTCCAAATGCCCCTCCGCGATCTCCTCTAGCTGCTCTAACGATAATCTGCGGTCCATCTGATGCTTCTCCCAATATTCCCGTCCGTACTCCGCCATCCAACCTGTATGCATCTGTTTCGCCATGTGAGCGGTAAGTGTGGATTTCCCTGTTGAGGGAGCCCCAAGAAATACGACTTTTGCAATCATATCTTTATATACAACCGGACTCAGAAACTTTCTATTGTCAAAAGGGTTCCCCCTCACTTGCGTGCCCGAAACTGGAAACGTGTTCCGATCTGGATCCACCTGGCGATTCACCGCTCCCAAAGCCGCGCTCATGTGATCACCATAAAACTCACTGGAGTAAAAATGTGTGATCTTCCGCCCCGCAAGCTTCTGCAGGATATAGGTCTCATGCATCCTTTTAATCTCAGGCGTATCGCCTATTTCATTAGAACCGTCCCATGCTTCGATCACATGCACCTGCGGATAAAGGGTACGAATCCAATTGGATCGCACACGCAAAGGTATATGCGTCGTTTCGGGACAATCGTAGATGACAACAATCACTTCATCCATCTCCTTGATCGCCGTTTCGATCATGAATTGATGTCCCGCGTGCAGAGGTGCAAACTTCCCAAGTGTTAAGCCTGTTCTGTGTTGTGACATGTGAGTTCCCTCCGATCTACCATGTGTAACGCCCGTCTCCATCCAACATAGCCAGCAATAGCGATAAACAAGAAAATAAGGTATAGGAAGGCAACAGCATACAAATCTTTGTAAGCATACATGGCTACCGACATCACGTCGACAGCAATCCAGATGAGCCAATTCTCTAGCACTTTTGACGAAAGTAGATACTGGGCTATGAGGCTTAAAGTAGCAATGAACGCATCCGCATAAGGAATCGAGGCATCCGTGTATGTTTGCAGGACATAACCCCAAAGCAGGGTCATCACCACCAGTAACACACTTAATATGAACGTGAGTCGTGATGTTATTTTTCTAGTCGGACGTACCTTGGTACCTTCTCTTTTTGTCAGCCACATGATCCAACCATACACGCTTAGTATGAAAAAGAACACCTGCAGCATCGTATCCGCATATAGTTTCGCTTCCCAAAACATCACGAAGAAACAACCCACATTGACCAGTCCAACTGGCCAAGACCATACATTCTCCTTCGCTGTTAACCATACGCACAACAAGCCTGTCGTCGTCGCGACGATTTCGATTGCTGTTGATGAGGTGTAGATCGCAATGGCGACCATACAGACGAATAGTGCCAAGAATGACCATGCTTTTCTCATACGTAACGCCTCCTTAAGATTAACTCCAAATGAATAATACTATCAATATGACATTATCAAAAGGTAAAAAAGAACCGCCTAGCTGTAAATCGACAGCTGCGGCGTCAGATCCGTAAAGCGATAGAGCTGTGCGGCTCTCTGCGAGTAGCGATTGGAAAGCTTCGGTTCTCCGTTACGATCCACCGCTTCTTCAATAATGCCTTTGCGGCTTTGCGTAGACGTAATTTTACGAATGAAGTTGCTTTCCTCAAAATGCGGCACGACCGTTTGAATCACTTGATACAGTTCACCAATCGTGAATTCTTCGGGAAGAAATTCCTTGGCAATGGTTGTCGTTAGCATCTTTTTCTGAATCTGATGCAAGGCGTCCGTCAATATCTGCCTATGATCAAAAGCCAACTCTAACTTTAGCGCTTCCTCAATCGTAAACAGTTGCACATCTGAAGCGTCTGTGTCGGCACGTCTTTCAGACAACATTTTCTCATGGACTAAAGCGAAGAAGGCATGAGAAATGATCCATCCTCTCGGATCACGTCCCGGTTCACTATAGACGTTTAAATATTCCATATGAACATCCACGATGCCGGTTTCTTCCTGCAATTCTCGTTTCGCGCAAGTGTACATACTCTCTGACTCTTGGCAAAACCCACCAGGTAACGCCCACTGGCCCTCAAACGGCCATTGTTTTCTTTGAATCAGCAGGACCTGTAAGTCCCGAATGGGCAGCGCCTTTTTAGTTGTATGCTTCTCGGTAGATGTAATCGTGAAGATGACAATATCACTCGGTGCACCGTCTGGTGTCCGATACTTCTGGGAGGAGTAGTTCGACTCTTTTTCGTTCGTGTCCAATGTGACACCTGCTTTCACAACTTTAATGTCGATTTGATATTATCATTATGACATATTAAAAGGAGATGTCAAGTGGATTATCGCCACTTTAACATCAAGGTGGATTTGAATACTATGAATTACATTTTACCATGTTCAGAGGAAATAAATGAAAACCAGAAAAGACCCAACTCCATATATGACATGGGGTTGAGTCTTACATCAATCGTATTTATCTTCATCCACTCGTTCTACACGATCCAGAATTAATTCCAGTTCCGTTTCCAAATTCAAATGCAAAGGAGCAGGCAATAGGTCGAAAATATCTTGGATCATCTCCATTTCAAGCATACTATCCATGGTTAGAGGCATGGGATCTTGACGGAGTACCCAATCACGGACGGTATCAATGAATACATAGAAGGAAGATTGGAATTGATCGGCCACAGCTTCTTTCTCATCGCTTTGATAGGAGGTCATGGTCTGCCAGTTATGAAGAGTTATGTCTAAAGCTTGTTTGACTGTGGGATCCATAGGACTCTCCTTATGCCTGACCTTGCGCAATTTCAGTGAGCCGCTCTTTAATATTTTCCGTACAAACACCACCATGATAAGTGATGACAGTTTCAATGTCATAGTCCAGTAACTTTGCTACCGATTCAAGCGCTAACGGCATATCCGGCGTGAACTGAGGATTCGGGGGCATTAGCACACCATCTTGTGACGTAAGCGCGTCCCCGGCAATTAATGTTTTGCTGCCTAGGTGGTACAGACTGATATGATCTGGCGTATGTCCAGGCGTAAAAATAACTTGAATGCCTCCGCCATAAGGGAGGACGTCCCCATCCTGAAGCGTTACATCTACTTTAGTTGGCGTAGCCAAAATCTTGCGTTTAACCAAGGGCACTTCCCCTTGAATATAAGGTTTACCTAGTTCGTGCGCCAGCACTTCGATCCGTCCTTCTGCAGCGCCCACCAGCTCTGGCAGGCTGCCAATGTGATCCATGTCCTGGTGAGTAATGATGATTTTCGTCAGCTTTTCAAAAGGACAGAATGCCTCCGCAAGTTTGTCTCGTATAAGCCCTAGCTGGCCAGGGATTCCCGTATCGACGAGAATGACTTCCTGCTCGTCCCAAAGTAATGCCGCGTGTACAGTGAATGGATTCCCATTGACATCCATATCCAAAATAAACGGTTGAATTCCTGCTTGATCTCCCATTCCTACACCTCCAGAATATTTATCAAACGAATAATTCCATTGTAAGGGTTAGCAAATGTAAGATCAATTTTTGCAGTTTTATCACGCTGAACCCTATACCGATTTATTTTTCCATAAAATCCTATATACTAGTAATTAAATGGGTAATGGGGGCGATCCTATTATGACTGAGTTCATGTCTTTTTCCGCCACTGAGAATTTAACTACGATTCCTGGAAGGTTGATTTCCGGCCATTATCGTCAGTCCTTTGGTTACAAAGTTAAACGGTCCAATGGTACGAAAGATTATTATTTGACCTTGACGTTAAAGGGGACAGGTTTATTTAACAACGGTAAAGAAACCTACGAATGCCAGCAGAATGAGGTTACTTTAATTACACCAGGCACCCCCCATTTTTACGGAACGCCAGAGAACACGCTATGGGAGTTTTATTGGTGTCATTTTGTCCCGAAGGAAGAATGGTTACCGCTTTTACAGCTGCCAGAGGCGATTAAGGGCATACGATTAGCTCGCTTTCATTCCGAAAATGAGTCGCTTCAGGTAACTAGCGCTTTTAACGAATTAGTTCAATACAACGATGAAACAGATTTCTACTCCGAAAGATTCGCTAGCAACGCACTAGAAAAAATCCTCCTTCTCCTGTCCAAAAGTGCTATGCAAACCGAATATCCGCTCGATTCGCGCATAGCGCGTACGCTAGCGCTGATTACACAACACTATAATCACCCTTATACGGTTGCTGAACTAGCTGCGTTGGTTAACTTATCCCCTTCTAGGTTCGCCCATCTCTTTAAAAGACAGACCGGTGAATCCGTTATGGACATGTTAAATAAAATTCGACTTCGCCAAGCTAGGAAGCTCATAGAAACGACTTCACTAACGATGGCCGAAATCGCGGAGGAAGTCGGGTTCAATCATCCCTTTTATTTCTCTCGCCAGTTTTCTGCTTTCTATGGGACATCCCCTGCCCTATGTAGAAAGCGTATTCAACAGTTAAGAATGGAATAAAAGAAGCGCCGGAGTAACCCGAACGCTTCTCTCATTCTCACTTTATGGTGTGGTATAGATATTCGGCTGCGTTGGTGTGGCCATGCCTGTTCCGAGATAGTAACTCGTGTGAGGCGGTTGGTTGTAAGCTACATTTTGCCAAGCGATATCCAGACGATAAAGCGGATCATGCATTAAAGTCCACAGGCGTGTCGTTGTTTCATAAGGAGTTGCATAGATGCGTAAAGCTGAGCTGTCCGATTTCCGCCAAATGACCTCTTCACGCCAATCGCCGAATAGATCGGCTTGCAAGCTTGGATTGCCTTTCGTGTAGTTATTCGAATTGGTTCCTGTTGCGGTTAATAAAGTCGTTGTATTGAGAGCTGTGTAGTTCCATTTATCAATGCGTCCAACCCCATTCGTGCCATCCCAATTATGATCAAGAAGCTCACGGGAAACATCGCCATCCCACCAGATACCAAAATTAATGGATGAAGGGGTCGTGGAGCTGATTTTGGTACCATTAATTTGGTATAGCCCGACACCGTTGCTGGCCCATACTTCTTCGCCGGCATACCGTGGGTCAATATCAGCAGACATGCCTCTTCCCGTATCAGCGCCTGTATTCACTCCCCACTTGATGGCGCCAGTTCCTGCATTCCACACGGCTGCGCCGTAGGTAGCGCTAGTACTTTCCATCACTTTGAATACTTCAAGTCCCGCACTGTTCGGATCCAAATCGCCGACATGAAGGGCATCGCCATGCCCTAACGCTGTGTTGTATTTCTTAGCTCCGTTATCATCAATCGTCATCGCGCCATAGACGATTTCATCCTTGCCATCACCGTCAACGTCGGCGGCTGTTAAGTTGTGGTTCCCTTGCCCTGCATAGGCCGAATTGCCTGAGGTGTTGCTGTCAAATGTCCATAATTTGGATAGTGTTCCACCACGCCAATTGTACGCTACTAGAACCGTTCTTGTGTAATATCCGCGTGCCATGACGATGCTGGGCTTCTGCCCATCCAGATAGGCGACCGTCGCTAAGAAGCGATCTACCCGGTTGCCGTACGTATCGCCCCAATCGCCGACTGTGCCACGTGGCGGCTCATAGCTCGTCGAAGTCAATGCCTTTCCTGTCGCTCCTTCAAAGATCGTTAAAAATTCTGGCCCACTCAGAACTCTACCCACACTGTTTCGATAGTCCACCGTTGAGCTGCCAATAACTACGCCAGTGCCGTCTTTCGTTCCATCGGCTGTTTTCATGGCGATTTCCGCTTTGCCATCTCCATCTAAATCGTAGACCATGAATTGCGTATAGTGAGCGCCAGCCCGAATATTTTTACCCATACTGATCCGCCATAACCGCGTACCATTCAGTTTATAAGCATCGACAAACACTTCACCCGTATAGCCATCCTGTGAATTATCTTTGGAATTCGTAGGATCCCATTTCAAAATGATTTCATATTGGCCGTCTCCGTCCACATCGCCAACACTTGCATCATTAGCGTTATAGGTGTAGCTGACACCGTCTGGTGTCGTGCCGCCCGCAGGTTTCTGTATCGGCACATCCAAATAGTTGTTCGCCCATGGCGTAGCTGCAGCTGATGCGGTCTGCTCCACGCCGCCAACAACAGCTTTGACCGTGTAACTGGAGCTCGTTGTACCCGAATTATCTTGATAATTCGTGCTTGTCGTGATCGGTGAAGCATTGAGCTTAACGCCATTTCGATAGACGTTGAACGACGTGCTAGCTGCCTCCGTACCGAGAAGTCGCCAACTGACGAGGACGCCTGTGCTGACCTTAACTGCCACTAGACCGCGGTCTAATTTCTCCATTTGCCTTGCAACCGCTGCCTGTGCGGAAGGTGCCTGGATACCGAAAGAAGAAATGAGGAGTGAGCTTAATGTAATGAAGCAAGTTGCTTTAATCAGTTGCTTTGCATGTTTAAACATTTCTACAACCTCCAGGTAGTCAATATAGATCTACATTCACTTTGCCTCGGGACATCTGAGAACTTCCCGTTTCACCTCCACTGATCGTATGGATTATCCATTCATTGATTGCGCTTACAATTCATTTCGTTCCTCATTATAACGTGAAAATAGAAGAGATTTAATGCAGACAATAGCTAACTTCCTGCACAATCCTGCTATTTTATGAATCTTTGTAACAAGCAACAGCCCCAGCTTCGAACAAAAAAATAGACCACTTCCCCAAAATAGGAACTGGTCTATACTTCCTAAACATAACAATTTAGGCATGCCATATGCGAGGCATCGGAAGCGCTTCTTTTCCAAGCTCCGCCCAAGTAAATTTCAGAAGTAGATCGCTCTTTACGTGTACATACTCGGGGTCGTCCCATCGGTTATGCAGTTCTTGAGGATCCTCCTTCAGATCGAATATCTCCCCGTAGGTTTGATTAAAATATACTGTAATTTTGTATCTTTCATTGACATACGTTTTTTGATGAATCGTGGTAGGCTCATGTCGGAATTCACACAAGATATGGTCACGTGCCGCACTTTGTTTCCCAAACCATACCTGGCTTTGATCTACGCCTGTCATCGTTCTCGCAACCGGCAGGCCAGCTATGCTTAAGAAGGTCGGCGCCAGATCGACCAAAGACTGAAATGCCTCTGATTGGCGTCCAGCAGGCACTTTACCCGGATATCGAACAATAAACGGCAACTTAATGACATCCTCATAGTGAAATCCACCTTTGAAATGTAGGCCATGCTGACCAAAAAAATGTCCATGATCGGTTGTAAATACAATCAAGGTATCCTCAGCTATACCTAGTTCATCAACCTTGTCAAGAATGCGCCCAATGTAAGCATCCATCTTGCTGATCATCCCGTAGTAGGTAGCCATGTTCTGACGCTGCTCAGCTTCATCGTACACTTGGTGGGAATGATAGCCGTGGATCACATGACCGGTTTCCTTCCAGGCTGTGAAGTCTGGCTGTGCCTCCTGCGTCATACGAAAATGCGGCGGATTATTGTCATGTTCGCCTGGCACGACCTTAGGAAGAGTAAGTTTATTGGGATCATACATCGTATCCCACGGCTCAGGCACCAGATAATCCGGATGAGGGTCGAAGAAACTAGCCCAAAGGAAGAACGGCTCTTCCTTCTCAGTAAATTCTTCCATCAGCTTGTTGCTTCTTTCTGCTATCCATGTATTATAATGATACTTTTCTGGAATCGGCCATTTATGTTTGATAGAAGGGTCCAGTGTACCAGTCGGAGCAAGGAAATAATCGCGCCAGTTACTGCAGCCCTGCTCTTCCATCCAAATCGCATAATGCTGTCCCACTAGAAATTCATTCGTGTGATTACGTGCCAACTCCACATGATCGAAGCCATAGAAGGTTTCGTTAAATTGCTTCCAATAGTCCAAATCCTGTAGAAGTGGGACAGCTTCTAAGGAAGGAAACTCCTCGGTGCTTCTAAGTGGCTGAAAGTGTGCCTTGCCTACTAAGGCAGTACGATAACCGGCAGCTAAGAAGTCTTCTCCTACCGTATGGCGATCCTCTAATAATTTGGTTCCTAATGTCCATGCACCATGCTGGCTTGGATACATGCCGGTAATAATGGAAGCTCTTGTTGGTGTACAGGTAGGATTCGGGCAGTAAGCTCGATTGAAAGTTGTCCCCTCGAAGGTTAATCGGTCCAAATTAGGTGTGTGTATTTCCGAGTTAAACGCACCTATTGTATGCCAATGCTGCTGATCACTGGTGATCAATAAAATATTGGGACGTGTCATGATCTCCTCCTCTAATTGTGTGCTATAGTTAATTTTAAACCACAAATAATCTTATGAACATGCTATAATGCAGTAATTGCATTTATCTATTTGTGTGATCACGCGAAAAGGAGGAACTTGGATTGGCATGGCAAGAAAACGGGGCAGAGTTCTATGAAATGATACCTCATATCCCATCTGCGTTAGAGAGGCAGATAGGTGTTTGGGTGTTGACTTCCGGGCGCAATCGCGCCAAATCAACCTACAGAGTGGGACCGCGCCATTTTACTTATTACAGTCTTCATATTATTTTGAGCGGCGAGCTTCACCTTAGCTTTCGTGGAGATAAGGTTGTTCTGAAGAGAGGCGATTTGTTCTGCATGCATCCGGATGAAACCTACGAGTACGAAATTAACCCTAGCGGGACCGAACTTCAAATGGCATGGATCGCATTCCATGGACCGCTTGCAGCCGCTCAGCTTCAACTTACCCAGCTATCCGCTGTGCATCCTTATATTCATAACGGGGTCACACGGGAGCTTATTGCTATCCTAGATACCATCCGTGAGCTCATCGCTCAACAATTGGATCAACCTTTGCTGCTAGCCGGTAGATTGATGGAATTCCTTCACCTTTTGGTTGTTACATCATCCTCTAACGATTCAAGTTCAAGTCATTCACTGCCGACTTGGCTCGAGCGCGGAAAATCATACATGGACGTCCATTTTGCCGAAGGAATTACGGTAGAGCAAGTATCCGATTGGCTGGGTATATCTCGTTCACACTTCTCGAAAGCATTCAGCAAACATATGAATACAAATCCCTCTAATTATTTACAACGGCTCCGTATGAGAGAAGCTCGGCGACAGCTGCTCGAATCCACTTACTCCATTACGGAAATCGCGCTCTCCCTCGGATATGGCGATTTGTTCGCATTTACACGAGCCTTCACTTTGTTTTACGGAACAGCTCCTAAACACTACAGGGACAAGCATTGTGACCTAGAAAAATACGATCAGGTGATGCTATGACAATTCTGCTTATTTTACTTATGGTTGCTGCGATTACACTATTTATAGCCAAAGCACGTAATCCTTCCGCCTATTGGATGGGTTTCGTACTCGTAGGCTGGTTTTTGAGTATGTTTGGGTTGATTCTATTTATCGCCAAATACGGCGGGTTCTACTACCGCATTAATATTGTTTTGTTTTTTAACGATTCGATTCGAAATCTCCTGCTTAACGCACCGATAAAAATCGAAGGGATCAGCCGAATGCTTACGGCGGGGCGCTCGTTGTTTGTTTTCAGCTTAATCGGCCTGTCCATTTCATTCATGGCTTATAAACCCACCAAACGCATGTGGAGCATTTATGTCTTTACTCTCCTACCGTCACTGGCCAATCTCATTTTCTATGATCCGATCATCTACAAATGGGTGCTTACTTCCATGGATCGTAAACACACCTATATCATTGGCTGGGTTACGCGTGGTTGGCTCGTTTTGTTTGTCTCAGCAGCTATTTACGTACTCATATGGAAATATAGGCGCGTCACAATCCCTTGGGTGAAACGACAAAGCAAGTTCGTTATATTGGGTGTATTTTCGCTTGTTTTGTTCTATTTTTACCTTGGCTTTATGGGTCCTTTACAGGTTTTCGATGTCCGTACATTTTACGTACTATATTCCGATTTTTCCAACTTTAACCCTCCTCTCACGCTTTTAGAGTGGTATGTGAGTATAGGATTAACCGGTGTGTTATCGTTATTCAGCATTATTTCAATCTGGCAATATACGGAGATCGAAATGAAAATGGGCAAAGAAGATCTATTGTTGGAGCGAAAGCTTAATATTGCCAACATGGGGGCTCAAGTTTTTACTCATGCTTTAAAAAACCAATTAATCATGATCGACTTACTCATTAAGCAAGCCAATCAAAGTGTACAGGCTGGGCATGATGACCGGAAATCCTTAGAAAAGAATCTGACGAAAGCCGATGAAATCGTCAATCAAACGTTAGGCCGACTTGATCAATTATATAAATCTTTTAAAACAAGCCATCTACAATTGAAGCCTCATTCCGTTCAAGCACTCATTCAGTACACCCTCGATAGAATGCCAAAAATTCCTTCTAATATCGAGATTGAATATGAATCGCTGGGAACAGATCCGATGATATTAGCCGATTTTGAGCATATGTCTGAAGTCATCTACAACCTGCTGATGAATGCCATTGAAGCCATTGAAGCTGACCAGTCAGGACTCATTCGAATGATTGTTTATGTGGAGGATAATTGGGTTATTTTGAAAATTGCCGATAACGGCTCAGGTATTCCCGAGCATTTGCAGGAGCATATCTTCGATCCTTTCTATACGAACAAGAATACAAATAAAAATTGGGGCGTTGGTTTGTCTTACGTAAAACACATTGTGCTAGGCCATTATGGACGGATTCACCTTGAGAGTAAACCAGGTTCAGGTAGTACATTTCAACTGATTATTCCTTTATATGTATTGAAAACAAAATAAGAGAAAGGTTGATGAACATGGCAGCAAATATTCGAATCATCGTTGCTGAGGATCTGGATGTTTTGAGAGAGCACTTCTGCAGCTTGATTGCTGAAGAAGAGGATTTAACCGTCATTGGCCAAGCCGCAAGTGGCAAGGAAGTGCTGCAATTGTTGAATCAAGTTGGCGCACCTGACATTATTTTGATGGATATCGAGATGGACATGAAGCATGATGGGATCATTACAGCCCAGAAGGTTCTCGACCAGTACCCACMGGTACGCATCATTTTCCTTACCGTTCATGAGGACGACGAAACGGTTTTCAGTGCTTTCGAAACAGGTGCAGTCGATTATGTGCTCAAAACAAGCTCAAGCAACGCCATTATTCAGAGTATTCGATCGTCGTATGCTGGAAATGTACAAGTACGTCCTGAGTTCGCCTATAAAATCAAAAATGAATTTTCTCGCATAAGGCGAAATCAGGAAACTCTGCTGATGGCCACCCTGATTATCTCTCAGATGACTCCTTCTGAACTGTCGATTCTGGAACTATTGCTCAAAGAGATGAAAATTACTGAAATTGCTAAAGAGCGTCAAGTTGAACTTTCGACGATCAAATCGCAAATTAATATGATTTTAAAAAAGTTCAACAAAAAGCGGACGAAAGAAGTGACGGCTATGCTTCGCGAGTTAAACATAACGCCATTCATACATAAAGCAAGAGGAGGGCTATGAAGCCCTCCTCTTGCTTTATGCTTAGTCTCCTTTATGGCTGAACGGCTTTGATTGCTGGACCTGTCGTCAAGAAGTTTTCCGATGGAACAACACTTGTTAACTTACCATTGTCAACAAACAGTTTTTGCAAGTTGTCGAACCACTTCTTGGCCGAGCCATCCTTAAACACCTCAGCTTGCTTCTTGCTGTCGATCCACTCACGGGAGTCTAATTCTTGCTTAAGACTATCTTCTGGCACTTGAGTATATGCCGCAGTCAGTTTGACCGCTTCATCAATGTGACTGATTTTGTAATCTGTTGTTTTGTTCATTGCTTTCATAAATTTCTCTACAAGCTCTGGCTTTTCTTTCAGAAATTTAGGACTCACAACCCAGCTGGCCGGGAAACTGTAGTCGGGGAAGAAGCTGCTGTTATCGCCTAGCTTGATCATATTTTCTTTACCGATCTGCTTTTCAATTTCTACCGTATAAGGAGACCAGATGGCTACGGCATCGACTTTACCTGCCACATAAGCTGTAACCGCACCTGCGACATCCATATTGACGATATTCACATCACTTGGTTTCAGTCCCGCTTTTTCCAGTCCTAAATTAAGAACCATTTCACCTGAGGTCCCTTTTGGCACACCAACTGTTTTTCCTTTAAGACCTTTCCAATCTTGAACCCCTGATTTCTTCGTTGCAAAAACCATATCGCTCTTTCCTAGCGAGATAAGTCCGATAATATTTCCTTGACCTTGGGCAGACAAGAACGCAGCGCCAGGTCCGATATAGGCAATGTCTACATCGCCAGAGGCCATAGCTTGAAACTCGGGAGGCCCGCTTAGAAATTTAATCGCATTCAATTTGATGCCTTCCTCTTTGAAGAAACCTTTCTCTTCTCCAATTGCCACTGGAGCCGCTCCGCCCATATCCGGAATATATCCAAAATTAATGGTCTGTACTTTCGCTTCCGTCTTCGCTTGAACCGGTGTAGTGACTGGCGACGAACCTTGCGGGCTAGATGTCTGTACAGCTGAGGAGCCACCGCTTGAACCGCAAGCGCTTAAAAGAAGAACGACACTGAATAATGCTGCAGTAACAGAAAGCTTTGGCAACGATTTAATTGTACTAACCATGATAATACCCTCCCTATGTCTTCTGTATCTTCAGCTTTCTACGAATAAGTCCCTTATTTAGATACCTCTAAATACTCTTGGTAAACTTTAGACCAAATTTCGTTCTTGATCCGAACGAAGCGTTCATCCAGTTTCGTTGACTGATCTCGCGGGTAAGGGATGTCTACATCAATAATTTCTTTAATACGCCCAGGTCTAGCGCTCATTATAATGACTCGCTGTGCCAAAATGACGGCTTCTTCCACATCGTGTGTAATGAAAAAACAAGTTTTCTTTTCCTTCTGCCAAGTCTTAAGCAGTTCTTCCTGCAGCTGCGCTCTGGTTTGAGCATCCAATGCACCAAATGGCTCATCCATGAGCAGTACCTCAGGCTCGACAGCATAAGCTCTAGCGATAGCTACACGCTGCTTCATCCCGCCTGACAGCTCCTTAGGATACGCATGGGCAAAATCTTTCAATCCAACCAGTTCCAAATAATGCTCTGCCCGCTCAAGACGTTCCTGCTTGTTTAATCCACGCAGTTTCAAACCAAACTCGATATTCTTCAGTACAGTTTTCCAAGGGAACAACGCGTACTGCTGAAACACCACGCCGCGCTCCTTACCTGGACCTTTGACTTCTACACCATCGACTTTGACTGAGCCGGATGTCGCTTCTTCTAAGCCGCCAATAATGTTTAGCAGCGTCGTTTTGCCGCAACCGCTCGGGCCTACAACACAAACGAACTCATTTTCCATAATAGAGAGGTCTGTATTCTGAAGTGCAATTGTCTCGCCATTGCGTCCATTGTATACCTTAGAGAGTCCGCGAATCTCAATCTTGCTAGACGCTGAGCCGCGTTGCACACCCCCTCCAATCATCCCTGCCGCAGTTCCTGCCATCCTGTCAGCCTCCTTTCCAAGAAGAGAACGAATTTATCCATTGAAAGTCCAATAATGCCTATGACGATGATTCCTAAAATAACAACATCCATACGGAAATACAAACTCGCTTCCATAATCATATTGCCAAGCCCTTTGTTAGCTCCTGTCAACTCTGCCGCGACTAAGGTCGTCCATGCCGCAGCAAGCCCGAGTCTTACACCAACAAGAATATAAGGAAATGAGGCAGGAACAATCACTTCTAGGAAAATATGTTTATCTGTGGCACCTAGCACTTTAGCAGCTCGTATGAGCGTGGGGTCCACATTGCGAACCCCCTGGAAGATGGAGATCACCATAACCAAGAAAGTTGAAACAAAAATGACACTGATTTTCGCAGATTCCCCTACACCTTGCGATACGATAACGAGAGGGATTAGGGCAATTGGCGGAATTGTACGAAAAAATTGGATCCAAGGGTCCACGATGGCACGAGCAATGGCATACCAAGCCATGACAAATGCGACCGGAATCGCAACGATTAATCCCAGCGAGAAACCGCCGAGTACACGCAGCAGGCTCGCCCAAACATTCGTTAACATACGACCGCTGGCAATTTCAGTTTGAAATGTTTTCAACACTTTAATAGGGGTCGTTATGATCGCTCCTACACTTGGTATTGCAGAGAGCAGGTACCATACGACAAGCCCGGCAACGATGGAAATAATCGTTAGCAGCCATTTTGGAATCTTATTCATAGTAGTATACTCCTTCTAAGTTGATTCAACAGCTACCCGTCATAGGCAGGTTGCAGGGCCTCACTCTTATATTGGTTTCTGATTATATTAGCTTCACTTTGCCATCCAGCCTTCTCTAGTCTGCGCACCCAGTCCTCTGGTTTTAGGTATTTCCATGGACCGGTTTCCAGCACCTTTTGCATCGGATCTACTTTATAACCCGGCTTCCGCGACTGTTCATGCTGCCAAGAAGAGAGCCTGTGATCCATTTCTCTTACGATCTCCGGATAATCAGCAGCCACGTTCCGCAATTGGTTTGGATCATTCACCATGTCATACAAGATCACTTCATCAAAATGCAGGTATATACCTGGATGATACGTGCGGATGAAGTACCATTTCTCATCACGCACAGCTCGCTGGCATACATATAGCGCGTGATCCATAACCAAATAATCACGGCTTTGCCAGTGCTCACCTTTCAATGTAGACAGAAACGATTTGCCATCCCACCCAACGGGTATTTGCAATCCGACCATATCCGTTATAGTGGCAATTACGTCAACATTATAAACGAAACTGTCAATAACTTGTCCAGGCTGAGTAACGCCAGGAACTTTAATGATGAGAGGGATATGATGAACAGCCTCTGTAGCACTTGCGTGCTCAAGATAGATGCCTTGCTCACCCATGGATTCTGCATGGTCAGCACTGATAATGAAGCACACATCATCTTCGATGCCGAGCTCTCTCAGCGTATCCAAGAGTTCACCCACATACTTATCCATGTAGCTGATACCACCGTCATAACCATCAATGGCATGCTTCAAATCAGCGCGGTTCGTAATTTGTGCAGGCATTGTTGCCGGAAATTTATTGCCCCAGTGAAGGAACTGAGCCGAACGAGGGAAACTGTCTTGCTGTTGACTCGCGATCGTCGCTTCATCCGGAAATTCTTTAAGCGGTTCATCCTTCCAACGTTCCATGTACTCGATGGGGTACGTGTAGAACGTGTGGGGGTCCCAGTATTGGATATGGAGGAAGTAATTCTCTTCTTTGCCGTGTTGTTTCAACCATGGGATTACGGCACCATTTACTTCATCAGCGTTCTCGTTGCCTTCCTTCAATGAGTGCGTATGYACCTCGTTCCAACCTGCGAAATACCACCATGCATGATGCCGATCACCAAACGTAGAGAAGGTAACTGTTTTATACCCAGCGTTGCGTAGGTACCTTGTAAAGAAAGGAACCTCTTCGCTGTGTCCATCTCCATCTGGATATTGGAACTCTCCGCCAGGTCCCCAATGTGTTAATGCCCCATGGTTAATACCGAATCGACCTGACATAAAACTCGCTCTTGATGGAACGCAGGGCGACGAAGCCGTATAGCAGCTGTTGAATCTAACTCCTTTCGATGCAATTTTATCGATATTCGGAGTCGTCTGCCTCTTATAGCCATAACAGCTCATATGATCCGGACGAAGCGAATCAATATCTAAGTAAATCATTCTCATGCGTATAATCCTCCTCCTCGTGATGTAAGGGTTTTCATTAATATGTATCTATTGTATTCATAATTTTCAATCTAAATAAGGTTGAACATTTTTCAACCTTTTTGCAAAGGGGCTCACAGGAGATAATGAATAATTGCTATCTCACAATCGACAAATAACCCTCTTAGCGAGGGCAATAAAAATCCCCACTAGCCCATAAGCAGTGAAGGCAAGTAGGGATCGAGATATTAAAAAGCAACCATAAAACAGAAAAAACCCTTACCGAAGTAAGGGTTTCCTACATGTAAAACTGGGATGCGGTCGGAGGGATTTGAACCCTCACGCCTTGTGAGCGCCACCCCCTCAAGATGGACACTCGTATAAGTTATATTCCGATCAAATCTGATCTTCCTTGATAAATAAGGTTTTTAACTGTTCGCATTCCGTTCTATTTGGCTCAATTAGGATGTACTATGATAAATTTCGTCCCCATTATGTCCCTACACCTTTGGCTACCTTAATAATCCGCTTGAATGTTTGCTTTTTTTTGAGAAAAATCCAAGTCAGGGGTACTTGAACTAAGCTGAAGTCTATTCATTAGACATTCGACGCTCCTTATAGGCTACTTTTTAGTTGTTTAATGTTTTGCGCAATTGTATTCGTTGCTGTGATGATACCTACGACTAAAGCAACTGTTTTAAATAGTGTTAACATTCATCAAACTCACTCTCCTTTATTACGAAATAATTTGTCTACTGCCAAACCGACTATGGCTGCTATAGCTAGTGCTAATAAAACATTTGGAATAGACGTTCCTTTTTCAATGCTGCGGATTGTTTCTCGACTTACATTAGCCTTCCTGGCAAGCTCTTCCTGGGACATGCCAATTTCTTTTCGTGCTGTAGCAAGAATTGAATCGAATTTCTCACCCACATTGACTCACCTCTATGTAAATTATGTAAATATAAAATAATCATATCTTGTCCAAAATGACAAGTATTCTTTGCATAGAATACTTTGCTTTCGAGTTAGTTGTGCCCCACTCTTTCTACATCTAGAAGTCATCCTTCTTAATTTTCTGCTTTGTTAGGAACTCCGCCGAGTCATTCAGCAACTTCATGGTATACATAATCACAAAAGAAAAAAATAAACTTGCAAATGCGTGTAAACACTTATTGTGACCTCATGTGTGTCGAATAACAAGAACATCTTTCGATATCATCACCGGGAATTCACAAGCCACAATCCGAGGTATTACAATAAGATGGCTGCTTTGATTGGAGGGGGCAATCCCCAAAAACCACCAGCCCTAACTTAAGTGTCAGTCTTGACGATTAAAACCGCATAAAGGCACTACGACGCTCGTGGCGATCTCCTAAAGCTAGGGTTCAAAATAATTTATTCGAACAACACAAACAACGCGTAGACCGTATACAGCGGCTACGCGTTAATAAGCTATTACAGTTCAATGAATGATCTCTGGTTTCCTGCCATCTAACCACGACGATGCTTCGAATTCCGGAGTCATTGGCTTACTTTTGCCAACATCACATCATCAAAATATGCCGTACCCGGGCCAAATACACGTAAGTAAATAACGGCTATATTGGCGTTCTCAGGTACCTTAAACTGCATCTTCGCCTCTTGCCACTCTGCAACATTATAATACGGCTGACTATTGAATTCGCTGACGTAACCAGCTGCCCCAAGAACATCCTTGTAAAGCTCCACTTTCATTTGCGTTTTGCCTGCTGAAGTAACTTCACTCTGTAACCATGCTGAAAGATCATAGGTTTCCCCGCCGTTCACAGGAAGCTGCTGTTTAACCAGAGTACCTCCGCTAGCTGCTGCTTTTATTAACTTTAATGCGTTGTTGCCTGAATGGGATTTTTCTGAAGTAACGGATGTTTCCCCAGTCGTCCATGTCCCTTGCCAACCCGTAGCGATCAAATTCGTCACTTGCTCGAACCCGGGATTCGTCAACAAGTTAACGATTTGGGGCCTCTCTACTTTCTCCAATACCACATCATCAAAATATGCCGTACCTGGGCCAAATACACGTAAATAAATAACGGCTATATTTGCATTCTCAGGTACTTTAAACTGCATCTTCGCTTCTTGCCACTCTGCAACATTATAATACGGCTGACTATTGAATTCGCTAACGTAACCAGCTACTCCCAGAACATCTTTATAAAGCTCCACTTTTATTTGCGTTTTGCCTGGTGAGATAACTTCACTCTTTAACCATGCTGAGAGATCGTAGGTTTCTCCGCCAATCACACTAACTTGTTGTTTAACCAGCGTATTTCCGCTATCTTTTGTTAACTTTAATGCACGGTTGCCTGAATGAGAGTTGCCTGAAGCAACGGCGGCTTCCCCAGTCGTCCATGTCCCTTGCCAACCCGTAGCGATCGAATTCGTCACTTGCTCGAACCCGGGATTGAGCAGTAAGTTTTTACTGTAAAGGATCTCAATGTGGGTGCTTAATACATTCTGTCCGGCTATTTGCAACTTTACATCGATAACATAATGATCTTCCGCTAATGGATTGGGAATCGTCAATGTTCCTTCTACACTAACCGATTGATTAGCAGGCACGGTTACAGGATTCTCAAAGACAAGCGCCAATCCATTTGTTGCAGCACTTGTTAAATCGACAGATAAGGCATACGGTTTATTGTTTGTGATGGTAACAGGAACTTTTAAAGTGCCGGGATGCGTTGCTCGGATTATCTTGTCGAATGAACCGAATGAAAGGTAGCGATTAATTAAGGCATACGCCTCCGTCTCCAACTTGTCAAAATCAACTTTCGTCATCACGCCATCAAGGAGAAGCCTTTTCGCTTCGGCAATAAATTGAGCCAACGAGCTTAGATAGGACTCGATTTTATTTTCATTAAAATCATTCTCGGCTTCTTCCAGCGCCTGCAGCATGGCTCCAGCTTGGGTAGATGTTAATTTTCCTCCGCTAATGTAGTTATAAACCACATTTTTCAAGTCGCCCGCACCATACTCCACTTGATAGACGCCAATATCGTCCAAATAAACGGTTGCATCTGTTGCATTTTTAATTTGCGTATTAATTAAAATATTCTTGATGTCGTATCCATCAATCTGGGCAGGTAGTTCATCGAAGAAGGTAACCTCTGTCCATTCCCCTGCATAATCCGCTAACGTCATCGCTTTGGAGAAATACGTGCTCTTTCCTTTTTCTGTATGGAGCTCAATCACAATTTGCACAGTACCTTGACTCGTTGTACCCGCAGGCGTGAAAAATTTAACAGAGCTTGCCAACAATCCTGGTTTGACATCAATGTTTTTCCAAACACCCGCTTGTTTGGCATTTGTGAAGACTAAACTCTTAAACCCGCTGTTTGCGTTTTGATTCGTGACTGCGATATTTGCTGTACCATCAGGTTTCCACAAATTCCATGTGGCTGTACCATCTTCGAAAGAGGCATTGTCGGCTAAGGAATTTTTAAGATCGATACGATTCAACAAATTTGCAAATTCACGAAGATTCGGACGAGCAATATCTTGTTGAAAGGCATGAAGTTTTTGCATGATTTCGCTATATACATTACATGTTACACATGAGTTCAAAAAATCCTTCGTGTACCAGAATTCATTTGCGTTCCACCCCGTCCATACTTCGTTATAGGTTACAGGATTAACTGGATATTTGAGCGTTGGATTTTTGCTGAATTCTTGAATAAACTCCGCTCTGCGTTTGGAAGCAGACAAGCGACTTTCCAATGTGTTATCTAACCCATTCAATATCGCTAAAGCCTCGACTTCGTTGTCAGGTTTATTGATTTGACGCTGACTTTGATAGGAATAAGCAGATGCCTCATAATATTCGTACTGAAGTAACAGCTGTTCAGCCCTTAGCTTTTGCTCAGGTGTCTCCGCCTTGGTTAACACAGATTCAAGTAGAGTCCGACCCTGTAAAAATTCATCTTGAGCGAGTAATAAATAAGAACTATTCCTCATCGTCAGATAGACATCATTCTTAGAGGATTGAAACCAGGAGGAGGCTCTTGCATCTGTTCGCCAAAATGTCTCCCACATCTCGAAGTATGCCTTTAAATCCGCAGCTGCCTTCGAACCAACCGCTGCTTGATACCAGTGATCGAGCAATACGTCTACGTCTTGATTCTCGTTCCAGCCTAGCTTGGCAATAATCCATGGCTGAGGCCCATCCCCTAATACAGGATGCATGTCCCAATGATGCAATTTCACATCATGATCGACAGCGTAATCATATAAGTCTTTCACCAGATGCGGATAAACGCGTGGAGCATGGTAGGCAAAGCTTTCCATATAATCATACCAGCCTAGCGTTGTCGCCTTCTCTTTCCAAGCATCGAACTGGGCCTTCCCCTTCTGTTCCACTTCCTCATCTACCCAAGCTAGACGATCTTTCGTCACAACTGGAATAACTTGTGGATGTAGAGGAAATGCAGGTGGATCGATTACGGCTTCATAGGCGTATACCGAAAACCATTTATTGGCATACAGAGGGTCCGCTACCACGCCACTAACGACATCATTCACCCATTTATAATAAATCTCGGACATATGTTGCAGACCAACTGAGTTTTTTGTAGGGTTTGCAGGATAACCGGGATGGGCAGGATTCATCTCACAAAATCCATTAGAATCATTCACAACAAGAGAAAAGGAAATTTCATTGGGATTGTTACGGAAATACTCCTTAATATTTTCGATCGCTACCTGGACTGTTGCAGGGTTGCTAAAGCACGGCTGCCAACCTGTGTACGCGCCGGGAGCAGGTGGTCGATTATTCGGATAGAAGTTCGGATAAGCTGTCGTATCTCCATATTTGGCAACCGGGAAAAGGGTAAACATATTATGACCAAGTTTGATTTCTGACGCAGATAGTGTACGATTTTCACGTTGCCACTTATAACGAACATCGCCATAATTGCCATCGCTCATATTCATGGATCGCCGCAACGAGAAGGCAGTTGGCTCGTCCTTCCAGCGTTCCACCGGTATCACAAGTTCATTCAAATGTGGTACATCTGTCCACTCATCACTTGGGAATAGCCATGTAACGCCTACGTACTTCTCCAAAAAGGCATATACGCCGTTACGTGTTCCGACCGATGTCGGGCTCGTAATGATTAATTGCGTCTCGGATGGAGCGATGATGAAGCCATCCGCATGCAGGGCTGCCACTTCTGAAGCCAGTGCTTGATCCTCGGGATAAGAGCCTTCCCCGATACGCAGCAGGATTGTCGATGGCTCCAAATTTAGACTCCCAAGCTGACCAACGGTATTGATCGGGAGTTTAACTCCTGTAGAGCGCTCCATGTAATCCGACATCGCGTTCGCTGCTTCATTAATTTCTGCGCCGCTCTGTTCAGGTTTTACAATAACCGCATTCGCTTGACCGTCATGGACGATGTATAGCGGCGGATTTGAAGCAGGTACTTCTCCTTCCAGCACCGCTGTAACCGCTTTCTCCAACTGGATTTTTGCGGCTTCGGTTATATTTTTCTGCATACCCTCGTTGGTAAGATGCTTCAGGAAATCTTCCATCTTCTTGCGTGCCTGCGCAATCGAGCCTTTCTCTAACTGATGCTTGGCTTGTTGCAATGCGTTATCGAGCTGCTTGGACAGCGGGTGCTGAACACCCCCTGATCCGATCAAGGAATCTAGCAACGTTTGTACCTGATTGATTTGACTCCGTGTCAGACTGTCCGGCGCTTGCGCAGTGGTAGTGTTGGGCAACCCGGCCATTGAAGTGAAAACTAAGGCAAAAACCAACGTCCACAACATCCACTTTTGCTTCAACATAATTCTCCTCCTCGTAAAAAGAAATCGATTTCTTTCGAACATAGTAAGTTCTCCATTCACTTGGCTAATGCGAATCCTCTGCTCGAACTTACCTATAAAGTTACCATCGAGGGTAGAGGAAATCTACGAAGCATCTTGCTATCTTTTTGTATATTATTGCTGTTCATCATCGGCTTTATAAAAAATAGCGTATAATCAATAGTATCCGAGGAAGCGCTTGCAAAGAGGAGGGGCCATCAAATGGAAACACAACAGCAGACTATAGATTATAACCAACGATTCCCATTCAAAATAACGCGAGTAAAGCAAATGAATAACAATTATCTCGTCCTGCCGCATTGGCACGAGCAACTGGAAATCATTCAAGTTGTTTCAGGCTCCGTTCAAGTTAAAGTCGACGAACTAACTTACATCGGTGAAGAAGGCGATATTTTCTTTTTTAACAGTCGCCAAGTTCATTCTGTGATGAATAAAGACGAAGAGGTCGATCCTATGATCCAGGGTATGCTCTTCGATCGAGTTTTGCTATATCGCGCAATTGCAAACCAGGAAACAGAACTATGGATTTCATTATTATTGGGACATCGAAAAATCCGCAACCAATATAAACCTACCCATAAACTTTGGCCTAAATTAAATGAAGGGTTCAAAACGGTAAATGAAGAACATACATCAAAGCTTATTGGCTATGAATTGTTAATTATTTCGGAAATCTATTCATTTATCGTATCCATTTTACGCATGTATGCTATTGAAATTAGTTTAGATGTAAGTCCTGTCCGCTATATTGAACAATACGCGAAGTTGAAGCCAGCAGTGGATTACATAGAAAAACAGTATGCGAATAAAATAAATTTAGAGGAAATTAGCAGTCAGTCCAATATGAGTTCCTTTCATTTTTTACGTGAATTTAAGAAGCTGTTCGGGATGACTCCTATGCAAATGGTTACCGATGTTCGCTTGCACCGTGCCAAACAACTGCTATTGGATTCAAACATTAGCATTACGGAGGTTGCCGGTTTAATAGGATTTTACGATGTAGGGCATTTCAGTAAAGTTTTTAAACAAAAAAATGGATACACACCATTACAATTTCGAAAAGGAATTTGATCTATAAGAACGACGTAAAAACGCGTAGACCGTATACAGCGGCTCTACGCGTTAATTACTCTTATTCCGCCCCGTCGCTCGTTCCCATCCGGGTCGTGCTACACCGGCATCCTTAAATAGCTTTACCACATCGCGAACACGAAATAAGCCTATTTTCGATGAAATTTATCCGAACTTCCGTCAAGGCCCTTGTAGAAATCCAAGCTTGCGGGAAGCGACTGCAGCCGCTTCCCGCAGATGCACGACGATTTCAGGCACCTTGTCCGCTGCGAAGCGATGCGCAGCGCCGGATAGGCTGATCGCCCCAAGCGGATGGCCATGCAGATCGAACACAGGAGCCGCCAGACAGCGGGCACCTTCGACCATTTCCTGATCGTCAAGCGCGTAGCCCATCTTGCGGATGTGTTCCAGCTCCGCGAACAGCTTATCTTCCGATACGATCGTATTCGGCATCATGGCAGGCAGTCCGTATGAAGCTACCAGCTCATGAACGGCGCCCTGCGGCAAATATGCCGCAATCGCCTTGCCGATTGCCGTGGCGTGAAACGGCGACCGTGATCCGATGGCATCCGTCATGCGCAGCGCATGTGTACTTTCGATAATTTCCACATAGAGAACGCTGCCCCCCACCAAAACTCCCAAATTGACCGTGTCGCCGTACCGTTCGGACAACCGCTTCATTTCCTGCAAAGCCGCCGAGCGGAGCGTATTCCGCTCCAGCAAGTTTCGCGTCAGCATCAGTTGCTTGTACCCGAGGCAATACTTGCCATCCTCGTCGCTGCGGCTGATGAATCCCCGGTTCTCAAGCGTAAGCACAATCCGGTATGTCGACGATTTGGGCTGTTCCAGCAGTTCATTCAATTCGATCAAGCTGAGGGACCCGCGATCGGCCAGCAGTTCGAGCAGATCCAGCGCTTTGTCGATCGATTGGATCGTATAGCGTCCCTGTTTCTCTTCCTCTTCCTTGTTCATTGCTCGTTCCTCCGTCTACCGCCTAGGGCGAGTCTGATCGTCCATTATTAGGATAACTTAATGAACTGCCCTCCATCAACTACCAGACAATGGCCCGTCATATAGCGCGAATCGCCGGAGGCGAGAAACAGCGCCGCATCGGCGATTTCATCCGGCTGTCCGACGCGCCCCATCGGGATCGTGTGCAAGTACGGCCCGAGCGCAACTGGGTTATCGATCAGCGGCTTGGTCAGCCGCGTCTCGATCATTCCCGGGCACAAGGCATTGACGCGTATGCCGAGCGGCGCCAGTTCGAGCGCCATCGACATGGTGAGCAAGTTGATGCCCCCTTTGGTCGCGTTGTAGTGCGCCTGATCCGCTTCCGCCGCAAGACCGTTTACGCTCGACATGTTGATAATCGAGCCGCCTTGCCCGCGTTTCACCATCTCCCGCGCGACAGCCTGACCGACGAGAAACGTGCCTTTCAGATTGATCGCCATGTGCTGCTCCCAGTCCTCTTCGCTGATGTCCAGGAAAGGGGAGGTGCGACAGATTCCCGCATTGTTGACCAGCACGTCAATCGTCCCCCACTGATCCTGAACCGTCCGAACCATGTTCGCCACATCGGCCGCCCTTTGCACATCGCCGCAAATCGCAATGGCGTCCCCGCCTTGCTCTTTGATTTCGGCAACTGCCTGCTCCAGCGTTTCCTTGTCCCGCCCCGTTATGGCAATGCAAGCTCCCTCAGCTCCGAAGCGGGCAGCAATCGCTTTGCCAATCCCCGCGGAGCCTCCCGTTATCAAAGCAATTTTGCCGCTTAGTCTCATCTCGTTAACCTCTCTTCTGTTCCTTCTTGCACCCGACCTGTCATACATCCACGAATTACAAGCCTGCCAACGCCCGATCGACCGACTCGAGCGTCGACTCAACTTCCGCTTCGCCATGTGACGCCGAAACATACCATAAGCCGCTTGCACGGACAAGCACGCCTTCCTCGAGCAACCGCTCGGCGAACCTGACATAGCGAGAGGCATCCCGCTTGTTGAACGAGACGAAATCTTCCACCTTGGTTTCATCCGTAAACATCAAGTGGAACACGGGGCCTGCCTGGTTGATCAAGCCGGGAATGCCTCGCTTGACCAGAAGCGATCGGATGCCCTGCACCAGCTTGTCGGCCGTTTGCTCCATCAGCTGGTATACCGAACCGCCGTTTTTGCCCAGTTCGCCAAGCGTTGCCAACGCCGCCGCCGTTGCCGCGCAGTTGCCGTTCAACGTGCCCAAATGGCTGACGGTTCCGTCTTCGATCAGCGCCATAATGTCTGCCTTTCCGGCCACGCCGCTGATCGCGATGCCTCCCCCCATCGCCTTGCCGATCGTGACCAGATCCGGCATCAGTCCAAACTTGCCATGAGCCCCTCCGAGACCGAGCCTGAAACCGGTAATCACTTCATCCATAATCATGACGATACCAAGCTCGTCGGTCAATTCACGCATCCGCTGCATATAGCCAGGCTTCGGATGGATGCAGCCAGAGTTGCACATCACGGGTTCCGTGATGACCGCCGCAATATCATCTTTTTCCTGCCGCAACACCGCTTCCAGCACTTCAGCGTCGTTCCAAGGCAGCAAGATGATGTCCTGCAGACTGAGCTCGCTTTGCCCTCCAGTACCGGGAACAATATGGCTGTCGGCAGCGCCGGCTGCCGCGGATTGCCGCATATCTGCGCTTGGAAACGAGGTGAAAATCGCATCCGACCAACCGTGGTAATGGCCGTGAAAGCGGACAACTTTCCGTTTGCCCGTGTAAGCTCGCGCAAGACGGAGCGCCAGCATGACGGCCTCTGTCCCTGAGCCGCTGAGCGCTACCCGTTCAGCGCAGGGAAGCAGTTCCGTCAGCAGCTTTGCGAGCTCGATCTCACCCTTATGCTGCAAGCCATACGTGACGCTGTTACGCAGCGCTTCGCCCACACCCTCCATCAAGGATGGATGAGCATGGCCGAGAATCAGCGGACCATAAGCGAGCAGATAATCGATATAGGCATTGCCGTCCACATCTCGGACGCGCGGCCCGCTGCCGGACTCCGCAAACAGGGGCGTCGGCTTCATCGCGCTGCGCAGCGAGGAGGCCACACCTCCAGACAAATAGCGTTTGGATTCGGCCAACAGCCGTTGTGATGTTTCATAATTTCTGGACATCTCTTGTCCCTCCTTCGATCAATCAAGAATCAGATTCGGCTCTGCGTCAAGCGGATAGGCCGGTCTCCGCACCTGACGATACTCGAAATGCCGTAAATTCGCACTGCAGCATCCAGGCGAATCGACGTGAATGACGCGTTTGGCGAACCGGCCGAACGCGGCTTGCCAAGCGATGGCCGATTTGACGACAATAATTTTGAAGTCTTCCGGCCATAAGCCGACGCTCCGGACATGACCCAAGTCCCATGGCGCTGCCCGCTTCTCCGTCAGCACCAGCGTCAACTGTCCACACTCGACGACTGCCGTGTTCCCCATGTCCGCCCGTCCGCCGGTCATATACGGACCGATATGCCGATATTTCCCGTCGAACAAGAGCCGCACCTTGCCGTTCACCATAACGGGTTCGCCATGCAGCCGATCGCTTTTTCCTCCGACCTTGCCTTCGAAGGTGGCGCCAATGCCGATCTCAAACGCACGGCGCACGGCCGCCTCGTCCCTGATGACGACTAGTGCCTTCTGCTGAACGTTCGTCAAGCAAGCCAGCACATGCGTCGCATCAGCAGGGGCGCCACCGCCGACATTATCGGACCCCTCGGCGAGAATGACCGGGCCCAGCGGCTCGGCCAGCGCCGCAGAAACCGCGCTGGCCGGCGGCATTTGGTCGATCTCGAACAGGTCTTTCATTCCGATCGCCATCTGCGCGAGCTCGGAGGCGCAACGCTCAGCGAGCTCCTGATCGCCATCCGTCGTGACGATGAACGACATACCCGCATCCGCTACATCGCAATAAGGAAATCCGCCGACAACCGTCACGTTCAGTACATGGGGATTCGTTTCCATGTCAAACGCCCGATCCATGAGCAACTTCATGCTTCCCTCTTCAGTCATCATCGCCTGGGGAACGACCAGCATGCCCGTATGGGAATAAGAACGCACAGGTGAAATCTCCCGGCGAATGATCCGCACCAGAAGACCGAACGCCTCTTCTGCGCGCTCGTGCATATCGATGTGGGGATACGTATCGTAGCCAACGATTACGTCAGCAAGACGCACCATCGCGGGACTAACATTGCCGTGAAGATCAATCGTCATGGCGATTGGAAATGCGGCGCCGCGCTTTTCGCGGATTCTCCGCAGACATTCGCCTTCCAGATCGCCATACTGCTCGGACGCCATCGCACCGTGCATAATGAGCACGAGGCCGGAAGCTTCCGGGTCAATCGATGCCACAACCGCATCGATCAGCTCATCCGCCGCTTCGCTGCTCACCATCCCGCTGGGCGTAGCCGCCGCATATACCCCCGGCTTCAGCTCGATGCCATGTCGGTCAGCCGCATCGATGACACCGCCCATGGAGGTGCGGGTACCGCTGTAGCGTTCGTAGAATGCCTCGCGCCCTGCGACCCATTCTCCCTTGAAGTTCGCCAATTCCGTAAGCCCAGGCGCAAACGTATTGGTTTCATGCAAAATGCCCGCGACGGCGATCTGCACCGATTCCTGTGTAATCATGCCTTAACCTCCCTATCAGCCATTGCGCAAATTCCGCACCATTCCGCCGTCAGCTCCGCATACCATGCAATAAGGCTCAAGTAGCTGTCAATGTCCAAATACTCGTCAGGCGCATGCGCGTTGCCGCCTGTCGGACCGAGAACAAGCGCAGGCGTGCTGCTATACAGATTGAACATAAAGGCGTCGCAAGTGAAAGGCGCTCCCATCGGTTCGCCGCAAGGCTTCCCGAGCGAGCGTTCCCCCGCAGATGCGGCGACTTCAAGAAAAGTCCGGCTTCGCTCGTCATCCGGCAAAGCGCTCGCCTCGAGGTAACGAATCATCGGCGTAATAACGGGCCGGCATGAGCGAAGAATCGGGAACGCGTCAAGCCGGGACTCGTAAAACGACCAAAGCTCCCCGATGATCCCGTCCCCGGTCATCCCCGGATAGCCTTCGATCCAGAATCGCACCTCGCCGGTGTCGGACATTTCCGTCACTTCGCGATTCGGATCCCCGGTCACGATCTTAAGCGTGGCGACCTCCGCCTCCTTGCTGCTGCGCCACAACTCGGGCGCCGGATAGCGGTTTCGCAAATGATCTCCGAACTCCCGCAATAATCGAACAAAGTCAACTGCAGCATCCAGTGCGTTGACAATCTGTTCGCCGTTGAAGACGATGCCGTTCTTGCCTGTGAACGCTGCTTTCCAGGCACCACCCCCCAGGTGCGCCGGGTACAGCTTCAAATTGCTTGGCTCCGGGATGATCGCCATATCCGCATCCGGTCCATGTAACCGGGCAGCCAGCGCCCCATTGGAGCCGCCATACTCTTCATCGACGACGCTTTCGGCGATGACGTCGCCCTTTAGCTTAACGCCCAAATCGCGCAAGCAACGGATCGCCATGAGCGAGGCGGCCAAGCCGCCTTTCATATCGTATGCGCCGCGTCCATACAACTTGTCGTTCTCAATCACGCCGCTGAATGGAGGAAACCGCCATGGTTTTCTACCTTCGTGCACCGTATCTGCGTGGCTTGAAAACATCAGCGACCTGCCTCCCCCCTCGCCCCGGAATCGTCCGACGACGTTAGGTCTGTCGGCATAATCCCGGCCCTGCATATAGCCAGGATGAGCCTCGAGCCCCGGCACCGAACGGATGTCGTAAACTTCCACTTCTGCACCTTCCGACCTCAGCCATTCGGCCACCATGTGCTGGAAGGCCCGTTCGTTTCCATGAGGTGGATGATTCACGCTTTCAATCCTGACCAAGCATTGCGCAAGTTCAACCGCTTCTTCGCGATTCGTTTGAACCCACTGGCCGATACGTCGGGATAACGTTTCAAGCTCCACGCAATTCACCCTTTCGTTTCACCGCGCACGGTATGAACGTACGCAACGACATCGATTTCCACCAGATAGTCGCCAATGCCGCTTTGCACCGAGGTGCGCGCCGGAAACGGGCGCTTCATCACGCTTTCATACACCTTGTTATAGCCCGGGAAATCCTCCAGTCGCGAAAGATACGCGTTCACTTTGACGACATGATCGAGGGTCAAGCCCGCCGCAGCCAAGATGATCTCGATGTTGCGCAGAGACTGCAGAGTCTGCGTTTCGATTGTAGAGCCAACCACTTGGCGCGTTTCCGGATCGACACCTACTTGACCCGAAACATAGACGAAATCGCCAGCACGCAAGGCTTGTGAGAATGGGAGTGGAAAGTTAGGGGCTTGATCGGTATGAATCCATTGAGACATAGAGGTTTACTCCTTCGCTTATTTGATTTTGCCGCGTGCATCAACGGATATAGGGCGTTCAACGCCTTCGCCTCGCACACCGAGCAATTGGTCGTGCAAATTAGTGACCGTACAACAATGATTCGGGATGATCGAGACAACATCACCGATCCGCAGCGGGCAATCGGCCTCTGTCCGAACGATGCCGTGTTCCTCGCTCAGCCGTTCAATGACGGCGGACGGATACTCCGGCATATAGCCGTACCCGGGACGATGCACGCTGACATCTGTCGTCAGCGTCTTGGAGCCTGCGTCGATGATGACCGTTCCGGGACGCGGTGTGCTGACAACGGTCGCATAGATGCGCATTGCGCATTCCGCTTCCATAATCGTGCCGGGATAAAGCTGCGATCCGTCGCCGAACACATAAGCGCCCGGGCGAATTTCCGTTATGCCTGGAAGCTCTGCGGCAAATTTGCTGGTCGGGGTGGAGCCAACGCTGATCTCCTTCACGTCCATCCCTTGCAGCCGAAGCTGCTCCTGCGTCAGCAGCAGCGCATGTGCTTCCGCGTGCGCGACCTCCCGGCAGCCTTCCGCCGCCGGCTTGCCGTACACATGTCCGGCATGAGTCATCAGCCCGATAAGGTCAAGCCCGGGCAGTTCACCGATGCGCAGCCCAAGTTCAGCGGACTCGGCGCCGGGCTCCCTTCCGCAGCGGTTCAGTCCGGAATTGACATCGAGATAAAGCGGAATCCGCACGCCCAGCGATTTCCCGAGCTCGGCCAATCCTGCAGCCGCCTCGATACTATCCACGCTGACGATCACCTTCGCCTTCTCCATGAGCGAGGCCAGCCTCGCGAGCTTGCTCTTGCCGATAATCGGATACGCGACCAAAATATCGCGAATCCCCGCATCTGCCATCACTTCTGCCTCGCCAAGCTTGGCAACGGTAATGCCGCAGGCGCCGAGTTCCAGTTGCCGTTTGGCAATCCAGACGCTTTTATGGGTCTTGATATGGGGTCTCAACTTCACGCCGGCTTGCGCCGCAATTTCCGCCGTTCGACGGAGGTTGTCCTCCAACCGGTCCAAGTCGATCACAACGGCCGGGGTCTCGAGATCCTTTAGAAACGATGACATATAGCCCCTCCACTCACAATAGAAATGTCAATAAGTCCTCGATCGATCAGCAGCGATTACCCTCCGAAACGGTTGGCAGGCAATCCTGCGACTCGTGTTCTAAGCCTGAACAGACCTCCTGCATGCGGTTGCCCGCGCAAAGTCTGATCATCCAGCCCTTCTCTTGCCGTCGTGATAAACAATTCATCCAGTTTTTCGCCGCCAAATGCGCACGAGGTGACGAGTGATGCCGGTACAGGGACGATCTCCATCAGCTCGCCTGTATAAGGATTCCACCTGGAAACTTTGCTGCCTCCCCACTGCGCGACCCAAATCATCCCCTCCCTATCAACGGTCATACCGTCAGGGAGTCCATCGTCCTCTGGTATCGTCACAATCGTCCGCCGATTGCCTACCGTTCCTGCGGACAAATCAAAATCGAAGGCCGAAACCCGTTTCGTTACCGAATCGATATAATACATGATGGTATTATCAGGGCTCCAGTCTAGCCCGTTGGAAATTCCGACTTGTTCAACGACCGCTCGAACGCTCAAATCCGTGTCCAGGCAATATAAAGTTCCCGCTGCCTTGTCGCCCTTCATACTCATCGTTCCAGCCCACAGCCGTCCGAGGGCATCGCACTTGCCGTCATTGAAGCGATTGTCCGGCAAGTGGCCTTCAGGGTCGCACAGTTTCGTCAGGGCACCGCTTTTCGGATCGAAGAAATGGAAGCCGTCCTGCATGACCAGCATCAGCCCGCCGCTGCTTCTCGGGACGGCTGCCCCGATCAAGCGGTCAAATTCGGCTTCCTGATGAACACCCGTAACCGGCTGATACGTAAAAAGCTTTTTACCTGTGACATCGACCCAATACAGCACTCGGTTGTCGGCATCCCAACAAGGCCCTTCCCCGAGCTTCGCTCTTCCGGCTGCAATCAATTCCAGGCGATTATCCACCTTCCATCTCCTCCCCCGCTCATCTTCAAGCTTCCGCAATCATCCTGTTCGTCAGCGATCCCAGTTTCTCGATTTCAATGGTTACCATATCGCCGTCTTTCAGCCACACTTGTTTCTCTTCCGGATAGCCTAGTACGACGCCTTCCGGAGTGCCGGTGAGGATGATATCACCAGGCAGAAGTGTCATATGCTGTGAGATGTAACTAACGATCTCGTCACAATAAAAGATCATGTCGGACGTGTTGGAGTTTTGCCGCAGCTCACCGTTGACAGTGCTTCGGATCGACAGGTCGTTCGGGTTTCCAACTTCATCGGTAGTAACAAGGTACGGCCCGAGAGGGCTGAATCCGTCGCAGGATTTCCCCAGCAGCCACTGGTTTGTACGCATTTGCAGGTCGCGCGCAGACAAGTCGTTGACGCAACAGTAGCCAAAAACATGCTCGAGCGCAGCTTCCTTCGGTACATATTTCGCCGTTTTACCGATGACAATCGCGAGCTCCGCTTCGTAATCCACTTTCGCAGATACTTTGGGCAAGGCGACATCGGCCCCATGACCGGTAAGGGTGTTGTTGAACTTGTTGAACAGGATCGGGTACTGGGGAACCGCCATTTGCGATTCTTCCGCATGCTTCCGGTAATTGAGACCTACGCAGATGATTTTGCCCGGATGCGTCACACACGGTCCCAACGTCAAATTGGCTTCATCCAGCAGCAACGAGGAACTGTCTGCATCAGCAAGAATCCGCTCAACAAACTGATCGAGATTGTTCAGCGCTTCCGCCCCGCCTGCAATCGCATCCATCATCGTCAGCGGGACAAGGTTATCCTGGGAAGCCGTCGAGATCGCGCTCGTCACATCAAGCACGCCTTTTCTGGTATGGACCCCAAAATGCAGCTCCATTCCCTTGAAAAAAGTAAGTAATTTCATAACATCCCTCGCTTTGTTTCATCAAACGAAACCAATGTTTCATTTAAAACATAACATAACGGAATTATCTTGTAAATCACTTTTCGATGCCATGCCAATCCCTGTTGTACGAGTGGCTCACGACCTAATTTTTAACTCCTCTCAGATAACCAAAGCCCGTTAATTTTAAAAAAAGGAGTAATAAGAATCGAGCAGAAAAGAAAGTCTCTGGGTAGAAGAGTCTCCCAACTTGTGGCCGAACCCCCACAGAACCCGACGGGTAGTGGTGCAAAGCTCTAATACATGATAACGTAACTGATAATGAAGACATGGGATGGAGCAACTTATGGAAACCAAATTGGATTTATTTAAATGGAAGCAATATGAGTCAGCAATCATTTTACTAACCGTGCGATGGTATTTAAAATATAGTTTAAGTTATCGAGACATCGTAGAAATAATGAGTGAGCGGGGATTAGAGATTTCCCATACGACGATCATGAGATGGGTCCATGAGTTTGGGCCCGAAATAGACAAACGAATCCGCCCCTATTTAAAACCCACAAATGATTCGTACAGAACGGACGAAACGTACATCAAAGTCAATGGAAGTATTTATATAGAGCGGTTGATTCTATGAGGAAAACGATTGATTTTATGTTATCCGAAAATCGAGATATGCCAGCAGCTAAGCGTTTCTTCACAAAAGCATTGACCTCACCACATAATCAATTACCACGTGTGATCACTTTGGATAAAAACCCGACATATCCACCAGCCATACAAGAATTAATAAATGAAAAAGCCATGCCTAAAGGAACTTTGGTTAGACAGACAAAGTATTTAAACAACATTGTGGAGCAAGATCATCGATTCATAAAGAAAATCACAAAACCAATGCTTGGTTTCAAAACGTTTCACACTGCAGAGCAGACGTTGAGGGGAATCGAGGCTATGCATATGATTAGTAAAGGGCAGGCGGAAAATAATTCGTCTGTCCTATCTTCCGTAGAATGGCTCAATAAAATATTTGGTATAGTGGCATAGTTAAATTACAATTTATAGGTATTTTCTATCCATTTTATATTCTTGCACCACAACCGTTCGCGGCCTGATCGAGTTTAAAGAATACCGCTCCGCGCTTCGTATTTGCCTGGGCCGTAAAGACGACCTCGACCTTCGTCCAATCGCCGGTTTTCGCCGCTTCCGTCCACGTGTAGGTCATAGACGCACCGCCGGCGTCGATTTGGCGCACGCCAAGTGCAACCGAGCCTGCAGTCGCTTCTGTCTTCACCCAGCCCGTCAGCTTATATTTGGCTCCGGGAACAAGCGGCCATCAGCATGGAAGCATTGCATTGTACGTATGATGAACCTAGGCAAAACGCGCATATCCTCAGCAAAAGGATATACGCGTTTTTCACTACGGCGTTGGAATGATTTCAAGCTTCACGTCGTCGAACCATGCAGGCGCTCCAACGTTTGGCTCTAATCTCAAATAAACCTGGAGAATCGTTGCATCTGCTCGGGGGACAAGTTCTAATTCAAGGTACTGCCATCCCGGACCAGAGGTGCTGATCGGMGTATAGCTATAACTCAAGGATGCACTCGTCTGATTCGTTTGGCGTAAGCCAAATCTTGCTTTGCTATTTTCGCTGTACACCCACCCGCTCAAACGATATTTAGCTCCGGGAGTAATCGCAACATTGTGTGAACGGCCTTCTATCGCTAGTCCCGGATTCCCCGGATCAGGCGTCGCTTTGACAGCATAGCTTCCGCTATGCGCCTGCTCATTCGATCGCTCCATTTTTGTCGAGGACCAATCGCTTGGAAGTAAGGGATTCGTCGTACTCACCTTTTCAAAGCTGGGATTATTCAACAAGTTTGCGTAATACGCTACCTTGAGTCTTGTATGCAGCGCATCCTTGCCGCCCATTCCCAAACGAATTTCCACGAAGTAGTCGCCTTCTCCCAATCCCACAGGGACGGTTAATGTTCCTTCTACCATCAACGACTGGTTGGCAGGAATCGTAACCGGGCTGGCAAACTGGAGTTGAATCCCATTCGCCCCCGTGCCGGAAAGCTCAACATTCAGAGGGACGGAACCATTATTTTTGATCGTTACTGGAACCTTATACGTCCCTGCACGCGTAACCTTGATCTCTTCACTTGAGAGCTGAAGATTAATCTGTTTTCTGATCAGCGCATACGCTCCGTCAACGATAGCCTGACTGTCGGCTTCGCCTAATACGTCAGTAGACCGAAGCCGCTCCGCTTCTGCGATGAAATCAGCAAGAAGATCTACATAGGGTTCAATCTCATTCCGCTGATATTTTTGATCGGCCGATTCGAGTAATCCAAGCATCGGCTGAGCTTGGGCGCCGGTCAACTTCTCTGCAAGGATATAGCCATTTACAACGTCAATCAAATTTGCTGCGCCGCCGTTTCGAGCTTGATAAACCCCAAGGTCATCCAAATAGACGGTGGCATCTTCTGCATTACTAACTTGCGTGTTGATTAGAATATTTTGAATATCGCGACCGTTAATTTGCGCTGGCATTTCTTCCAAGAAGTTGATCTCCGTCCATTGCCCGGCATGATCGGCTAATATTATCGATTTGGAGAAATACACCAATTTATCCTTCCCGGTATGGAGCTCAATGACGATTTGAACGATCCCTTTGCTGGTTATCCCTGCCGGCGTGAAAAATTTGACGGAAGAAGCCAATAATCCCGGATTAACATCCACAAACTTCCACACACCAGCTTGCTTGGCGTTTGTGAAACGCAAACTGTGTGTTCCGCTAAACGACTGTTCATCCGTAACTTCGATATTCGCCTTATTATCCGGCCGCCATTTATTCCAAGTAGGAATACCAGACTCCTCGAATGAAGCATCGACAGCTAAAGACTGCCCGATATTGGTGCGATCTAGCAAATTCGCGAATTCGCGAAGCTTCGGCTTGGAAGCGTCTTTCTGGAAAGCGTGAATGCGTTGCATAATCGCGTTATTCTCATCCAAAGGACCGTGATCCTCTAGGTAATGTTTGACATGCCATAGTTCATCTGCATTCCAACCGGACCAAGTTTCCCCGTATGAAATCGGATCGGCAGGGTATCTTAGCGTCGGGCTTTGGTTATATTCGGCAATGAGTTCCGGCCGGCGCTTCACCAACTTTAATCGATCTTCTAATGTTTGTTCCATATCGTTCAACAGTGCCAACACGTCGTTATCGCTAGTCGGCTTTTGGATCTGACGCGGATAAGAGAGCCCAGAAGCTTCGTAATATTCCAATTGGCGCAATAACTGCCCCGCTCTTGTTTTTTGTTGCGCCGTCTGAGCCTTAGTGAGTACCGATTCAAGCAAGGAGCGACTTTGAATGAGCTCGTCTCTTGCAAGCGCTAAATACGAGTCATTTCTCATCGATAAGTAGGTGTCATCCTTGGAAGCTTGGAACCAGGATGACTGTGTTGCCTTCGTTCTCCAGAATTGTTCCCACAGATCAAAATACTTTCTCAAGTACGGAGCCGCTTCCAGACCTACCGCTGCTTGATACCAATGATCGAGTAATGTATCCGCACTCTGCTCCATACTCCAGCCGAGCTTGGCGATGAGCCAGGGCTGAGGGCCGTCCCCGAGCACAGGATGCATATCCCAGTGGTGTACGAGCACATTTTTCTCCTGTGCATACGTGTACAACTCTTCTAGCAGATGCGGATAAACACGCGGAAGCGGATATACATAACTCAGCATGTAATCATACCAGCCCAATTGTGTCGCCTTTTCACTCCAAGCTTCCATATGCGCTTTGCCTCGCGCTTCCACTTCCGGGTCAACCCAGGCTAACCGATCCTTCGTTATCACAGGAATGACACGCGGGTTCAACTTGAACGAAGGAACATCCGCAACTTCCTCATACGCATAAACACCAAACCATTTGTCCGGATAGTCCGCCAGTACACCTTCGGCAACCTCATTCACCCATTTGTAATAAATGTCCGACATGTCCTGCCTGCCGACTGAATTGACCTTGTTCGGATATAAAGGATGAGCAGGACTTCCTTCGCAATAGCCCCCTATATCGTTAACAGCAAGAGAGAAAGAATTTGCTTTCGGATTATTTCGGAAGAACTCTTTTATATTGTATACCGCTTCTGTAACAGTAGCCGGATTGCTGTAACACGGCTGCCATCCCACGTCTGCACCAGGAGCAGGCGGCTTATTATTCGGATAAAAATTCGGATACTTTGTCGTATCTCCATATTTCTGAACCGGGAAAACATTGAAAAGGTTATGGCCAAGTGCGATGTCAGATGCCGAAATCGTCCGGTTCTGGCGTTGCCAATCTGTACGAAGCGTGCCATAAACCGACTCGCTGCCCATATTCATCGTGCGCTTTAACGAGAACGCTGTTGGCTCATCTTTCCAACGTTCGTTTGGCAGAAGCAGTTCGTCCAGATGCGGAACATCAACCCACTCTTCCCCCGGAAATAGCCACGTAACACCTACATATTTCTCCAAAAAGGCGTATGCGCCATTACGTGTTCCAATCAGCGTCGGACTTGCGATGATCAACTGGTTGTTATCAGGAACGATTATAAATCCGTCAGGATGCAAAGCTCCCACTTCATCTGCAAGTTCCCGATCTTCGGTGTAGGAGCCGGCTCCAATCCGTATCGTAACCGTAGAGGGATCCAACATCATCCCTTCCAGTTGATCGACCGTATATACCGATAGTGTTACGCCAGTCGCACGACCGATATAGTCAGCAATTGCCGCTGTCGCTTCGTTTATTTCCCTATCGCTCTGCACCGGCTTGACAATGACAGCATGGGCTTGCCCTTGCGAGACGATGGCCAAAGGTTTCGCAGTAGGCGCAGTCGATGGTGTCGGTGCAGATGGGGTATCGTTGCCATTATCACCGCCATTGGTCGTTGGCGTTGGCGACGGCGATGTCGAACCTGCTCCCTCCACCTTATCCGGTTTCTTCTCGAATGTTGAAGCTTTCGCCTGTTCGCTTATGACAGCTTTTTGGATCTGGCCTTTTCCTGTAACTTTGGCCACTGCCTCCAACAAAAGAGACACAATCGTCGATCCCTCGCCGACATTCAACTGGACTCCCTTGCTTTTCGCTGTCGTCGTTCCTTCAATCGTCACATTTTCCAGGAATACTTCACCTGCGCCGATTCCTTCAGCCAGAATCAGGTTGCCGGTTATTCGCATATTCCGCAAGGAAATGCCGGCAGCATTTACCACAACGTCCCGTCTGACGGTTTCGACTCCTTCGGACGGTCCGTATGTTCCCTCTTGATCGTAGGTCGCCGTATATCTTACTGCAACTGTGCGGTCTAGGATAACGACAGCCTCTGCACGGGTAATCGGCGCTTCCGGTTTAAATTTGCCGTCTTCATATCCTTCCAATAAGCCGGCATTGGCCGCCGCCCCTACGGCCTCCCTGCTCCATTCGGCAATGGCGCTTGTATCGCTAAATCGACCGGTAGCGGCGCGATAGACCGTACCGTCCAACCGGATCAGCCTGGCAATCATGATAGCCGTCTCCTGACGGCTAATCGGACGATCCGCACCGATCGTTCCGTCTTCATATCCTTCGATATATCCGGCGGCAACCGCCTTGGCTACTTCATCATAGGCCCAATTAGAAGCTGCCAGATCCCGAAAATGGATGGGTACCTTCTCGGTAAATCCGAATGATCGGTTGACAAATGCCATAAACTCCAAACGGGTTACGATGTTGTCCGGCTGGAACGCACCATCCGCATACCCTTGAATATATCCCCGGGCAGACCAATCCAACAGTTGCTTTTCCGCCCAATGTCCTTTAATGTCAGTCAAATTGCCAGAATCCGAATTTTCCGCGCCATGCGCTACAGACCCCAGATTCAATACGGATTCAAATGAAGGAAGCATCAGACTCAAAATAAGCAATAGAATAAACTTCGTTCCGATAAACCGAATTCGTTGCATCTTGAACCTCCCGTTTCTAAGTAATCGATTTCCCTTATTCCGCAAAACCTATAAATTAAGCCAATTAAAACGAATTTCCCTTTCTTCCATATACACCTCCTCCTCAAAGTACTGTTTCAAGCGAAACGGACCAAACCAAATCGAATGATTTAATGGAGATCCAGCATCACATTCCCGGAAGGTATTGTAAGCGACGTGTTCACTTTCAAAGGTTTTTGCACGGTATCGTCTGAAAAGCACTCCGAGTAATAATAATTTGTTCCTGCCCGGACAATCCAAACAAACGTATTAGTCGAGGTTATGACATCATTTACATTATAAAAAACGCAACCCTTGAACAACGTAGTCGGCTTTATTGTTCCTTCTTCTTGAATACGGACAATATAATCGGAAGTATCGATATCCTTTTCAAAGCGGCAATTAACAAATTCAAGAAGTATATTTTTATTTTCAGCTGTTCTCGCAATGAATATCATTTGTGTGCCTGATAAAGCAAACCTTACATCATCAAAAAGGATCCGTCCGGTTGTCGTGAGATGCATTCCTCCGAAGACGGAACATTTGTGAAATTGGATCTCAGCTGTCGCAGAGAAACCTCCAAATACATGATTATTTCCCAAAAACTTACAATTGTCAAAATAGGCCCCCAGAAAATTAAAGAGCATCGGAATCGCCAAGAAACTATTCGCTGCTTTCAATAATGGAGTACCATTAAGCGCTTTCAAATAAAGCGGTTCGGAAGTGGCGACGCAGGTGCATCGGTCGATATGCATATGAAACTTGGCTTGATTGTACACAACGATATCTCCGGAGGATGACGCACTTGATGCGAATGCATTCATATCCATTCCGTTATGATCGAACGTGCAATTACTGATTTGAATCGTTGATTGAGATTCGTTGCCGCTACATATAATTCCCACGGCCAGCTGTCCGGGCGCGCTTACGCGCAATTGGATCGAACATTCATTCAGCCTCACCACATCGTTCGGATGGCACGCATTTACCGCAACTCCATATCTGGAGCCCGTTACGTAACAACCGGAGCATGTGACTGAAAAACAATTGGCCAGACTATCGTCTGCGATAACCCCATACAAATTATCGATAGCGATACAAGAGTCAAGCACGAAAGCCGCCGCTGCCGATTCATGGAGTCGGTTGGCCCCCGGCGCTACCGTAAAGCCGCTTTGGGTGTTATTTTCGGCCACGCATTGGGAATACGTTACGTTCTCCGAATTTTCGGCCCAAAATCCAGTATTATATTCGCCTCCTCCGTAAAGCTTGGACTGATCATGTCCGAAACGAGCGTAACATTGCGAGTAAGACAGATTGGTACTCTTACTTTCAGAGACGAACCCGATGCGCGTATAGTCTTCGGCCAAACAGCGGTCAAATTTGACATTGCGGCTACCGACCACGTAAACAGCGTCACCGAAATTTCCTCTGGCTTTTCTCATCGTACAATCGACGACCGTAACCGAATTACAACTTTCAACCCTCAACGTCGACATCACGCTATTTTGGAATACACACTGCTGCAGGTGAATGTTACTGCTGCTGTATACAACAAAAGCAAGGGCACCGGTAAAAGAATCGTAGTTGGAACTGCTCCAAGCCACCGGATCCGGGCTTACCGCTCCATCGAACGTCAATCCCGCGATTTCGATGCCGTTTTGTCCGGTTATTCTCAAAAAGTTGTATCTATTGGATCCCGGCGAATTATTTTTTACGGTTGCTCCTTCGTAGCTGAACCACGAGGTATGGAGCAATAATCCGTAAGTCATGTAAGTTCCTGATGGAAAATATAAACGTTTGGACAATGCTGCGGCCGTATTATCGGCGTTCTGAACCAACACGGTATCATCCGTCAGCCCGTCTCCCTTGGCGCCGAACCATTTCACATTCACAAAATCCGTAGTAATGATGCGCTTGTATCGGACGCCGGATGCCGAGACGACAACAGTTCCCGTATTATCAGTCGAAACCGTATCGGACGCATCGCCAATAAAATGTCCTTCTTGTCCGGCATCCGTTATGTAATACAAATCGTCGGACAGCGGTTCTGAACTGGCTCTCAAATCGGCCAATTTAATAGGGATGCAACAGGTACCAGCCCAACCAACGCCCGAACCGTAAACTGATTGCGTCACCGTATTTCCATTACCATTACCATTTCCGAACACGCTTTTTTGTCCGAACATGGTTGAAGCCACAGTCGCTGCACCTACAATACCGATGGAAGCAATTAGTTTCCTCCGGCTAATTCTATTTTCAATTCCCGCCTGTTGCATACCCGAATCAGATTCGAACGTATCGCTCGGCATGTTTTATCCCTCCTATGAATATGAATGAAAGTGATTTTGTTAAAGGCGATTTTTCAAATGTGGATTCAGGGGGCGATTCACCGATGATTCGTCGTTTGTTCCGCTCAGGATGCGGAATGATCTCCTTTCATTTATGATTTAGACACGGGGAAACCAACCATCCCATTCCGGAAACAGCCAGTAACTTCCATGTCTTTGTCCTGAATGGAACCTCAGTCTTCTTGGAAGACCATTCGAATCAAGGCATCCCTATATTCGGGATTACATGAAGCCTGCGTTCTTGCATGAAGAACCGCACTCCCTATTACGCTTCCAATCACAGCACGAAGCGGAGCTTGTTTGCATCGCACGTTTACCCTTTCAGCCCGGTAGAAGCGATCCCCTCTACGAACAGCTTTTGCGCGATGATGAAAATAATAATGACCGGAATCGTGACGATCACCGCGCCGGCCATTAGCAGCTGGGGCTCAACGCCGACGTCGTTACTCAGGAAGAGCAGGCCGAGCGGCAGCGTAAACATCTTTTTTGTCATGCAGGTATAAGAGCGGCCCCATCGTATTGCTCCAAACGCCCATGAACGTAAATACCCCGAGCGCCGACAAGGCCGAACGCGACAATGGAAAATAGATACGCCACAGCACCCACCAAGGTCCGCAGCCGTCGATCGTCATCGCTTCGAACAGTTCTCTCGGCACGTTTTTGTAAAACTGATGTAACAGGAAAATGCCGAACGCGCCGGCCAGGAAGCTCGGAACGATAAGCGGCATATACGTGTCAAGCCCGCCAAGCGATTTCCAAATGAAATAGCCCGGTATCATCGTCACCTGCGCCGGCAGCATGAGCGTGGAAAGCATCGCGAGATAGAGCGGTTTTTTCAGCCTGAAGTTGAACATCGCCAAACCGAAAGCAACCATCGCGCAAGACAGCAGGGTGCCGATAATATCAAGCGTGACGATGAAAAAGCTGTTGAGCATATAGCGCGCAAAGTCCACCTTGATCCATACCGTCGAATAAAAGCTCCAATCGATCGGATTCGGAATCCACTGCGGAGGTAGCTTCATCACGTTTCCACTTGACTTGAGCGAGGTGGCGACCATCCAATAGAACGGCATCAGCATCACGAGCCCGCCAATGATCAACAGAATATGAATGATTCCGTTCTTCCATGAAATCCGTTTACTCATAATGAACCCACCTCTTCTCAAACCATTTCTGCACGAGCGTAACCGAGATGATCAACGCGAACAACGCCCAGGACATGGCGGAAGCGTAGCCCATTTTCGATGTCAGGAAGGCATCCCTGTAAATCAGGATGTTTGGAGTCAGCTTCTGATCCGAGACGATATCGGGCGAAGAGAACTCTGCCGCAAATCCCCGATCGCGACTTGCTCTCCGCTCGCAATCGAGACGTTGGCCGCCGCGCCGATCAACATAGACATCGCTCCCGCATGCGAGCCAGCCATTTGACCAAGTGGGTCTGCCAAGTCGCCAGCAAAAATCATCCGCCGCAAACGCTGGTCGCCGCCGCCATGAGCGCCGGTTGCTTTAGCGGCTTGCATGGTCAGCAATTCTCCCGCGCGATTGAAAATACGGATCACATTGTTCGGTTCTTGCAAGCCAAGGCCGCTATGATAATCCTCCGCCTCGATTCGGCCTTTCGTGCCGACGAACGTTGCCCTCCAACCCTCATAAGGGCTATAGGCGTTGAGCGAATACGATAGTTGCGTCCCCTTCTTATACTTGACATTTAGCGACATCGTGTCATAAATATCAATGTCCTCTCCGAACACGCACTGATCCCGGAAATACCCGTCATGCGCTTCTGCATCCTTATAGAACGATTTCGTAAACGGATCGGCTGTGACATCGTAGTAAAAATCGCATGTGCTCGTATGCGCACAAGTCGAGCACGTATGGCCGCGCTGTTCGCGGGTCGGACCGTAGAACAGCCGCGCCCCGTTGGCATAAACTGTGTCCGGCTCGTCGTCCAACCACCAATTGACCATGTCGAAATGATGCGTCGACTTGTGGATAAGCAGACCGCCGCTATTGCTCATCTGCCGATGCCAGCGCCGAAAATAATCCGCACCATGATCCGTATCAAGCGACCAGTTCAAGGTTACGTGCAGGATGTCGCCGATCGCGCCTTCCTTCAGCAACTCCTTGATCCGGACAACATACGGCATAAACCGGCAGTTGAACGTGACGATGACTTTGCGACCCGTCCGTTGCTCCGCCTCAATGATCGCGCGGCACTTCTCCGCGTCCGTCGTCATCGGCTTCTCGGAGATCGCGTTGCAGCCCGCCTCCAGCGTCCGAATAATGTATTCGTGATGCAAGCTGTCAGGCGTCGTAACGATCACCGCGTCCGGCTTCGTTGCCGCAAGCATCACGTCGAAATCGTCAAACACCGGCACGTTCCCGGCTTGCTCGCTCAAAACGCTCGCCCGAACCGGATTAATGTCGCATACCCCAACCAGATCGGCAAAAGGTTTCAGTTCCGTGACAAGCGGTCTTGCGAACATGCTGAGCGCTCGACCGCCGGCCCCTATGATGACGTATTTTTTCATGGCGGTTTCTCCCTTTTCTCTAAATCTAAATCTAATCCAACTCACTGTCTCTCCAGTCGTGCAAATCCGGCAAGTCCAAATAACGCAGCATGCCCGGCATGATCGTCGCGACACGGTCCTGTATGTCATAATGGCGCTCCTGCACCCATTCACTCACGCTGTGGCAGCCCCCGACTACCTCGAGCTTCGCCACACGGCGATCCAAGCCCGCCGCCAATTGGGCGTACACACTGAACGTCCCATGCGTATACACGTGAATATCATCGTCCGCGTGTACGCATCCTCTTAGACACTCAGCCATATCGAGCGCCCTCAAAACATCGAATGTCCGCAGCGCCGCCAAGCTGTCATCGAGCCAGAACAAGTCCATCGCCAGCTTGTGAATCGTGCCGAACGGTGCGTCTACCGGGAACGTGTTAACCGGGTTCGGCGCCAGCGCCCCGGCTCCCGCCACATCAAGCACCATAACGATGCGTCCGCCAGCACATTGCTCGCGAATCCACGGCATATGCGGCTGCAGCCGTGAAGTTCCGCCGTTCCAGACGGCGATTGTAACTGGGAGGCTCGCATCGCCCTGCTGCACATTGCGGAATACGAGCGCATGACTGAACAACAGCTCCTGGCTTCGCCAGAAGACGCTGCGCACACGCAATTGCTCATCCGCCAGCGGTAACGCGAGATAGCGGGGGTTTAGCGGCACCGTACGCCTGCCGCCCATTACGTTGTCGTTCAGCGACACCGCATACCTACCATCGAATACTTTCTGTTTCAGCCAGCTTCTGGCCTGGAGCTCGCGTTCCTGTTCGGACAGCCTGCTCCGCATCACTGCCAGTTCAGCGGCGCGATCACGATTTTCCTCCCATATAGTCCGCGTATCCGCGTAGTCACTCTTCACCTGACCGCTCGCCGTACACCATAGCAGGGAAGGCTCCGCCAAGGCTGGCCGCACATGACGAACAGAGCGAGCTTCGCCGTTCAAATGCTTCGCGAAGAACATCGCCGCTGCTTGCGCATGATGCTCGGTGTACTTGTGCACCGCCTCGTCCTCGAACAACTCAAGCCCGTCAGCGTGGCCACACATTGCCCAAAACCGCCGAGCCCGCTCCACAGTCCTTCGCGTCCCTTCGATCGGAAAAAAATCGTCCGTCGAAGCGAGTACCAGCACCGGACGCGGCGCCATCGCCAGCAAGCTATCCTCGTGATCGAAGCCGATGGCGGTCATGCCCGGCCAAATTTGTTCCGCATCCTGGGGCTTACCGGACAGCATAATCGCTTCCCGGCTCGACAGGAACGTGCCCGGCGCTGCCGCCGCGATCAGGTCGTCGACCAGCATCGCCATGCACGTTTGCATGCCGCCGCCGGAATTACCGGTGATGCCGATTTTGCCAGAATCGACCTCGGGTCGGGTAACCAAATAATCGATCGCCCGCATCATGTCGTGAAGAAAATATCGCGCAATCCCGTCTCCAAGCGGCCAGCATTGCTCACCGGCATGCTCATGCTCACCCGTCCCCCAGCCGACTGTTGTTTGCTTCGTCTCGGGATCGTAGTAACTTAGCCGTTCCCCTTGGCCGATCGGATCGATCGCCATAACGATCAGCCCGGCCCCGACAAGATATTGGCACGCGTTCTGATATTCAATGCTATGCTTCGCTAACATGTCATGCCCACAAGCAAACACAACTGCGCCTCGCGGGGAGCGAACGTCATCAGGAACGTAAAGATTAGCCGTCACATACGTTTGCGGGCGAGCTTGAAAGACGATTTTTTCTACCCGGTATTCTGCAAAAGCAACCGTCTCGGTCACACAAGGTTCGAGCGCTGCGTCGGATGACGGCAACCCGCCAAGCTGCTCCAGCAGCTTCGCTCGCATCGTCTTCCTGCGCGTCTCCAATTGCTCCTGCGTCACAATGGCGTCCCGGTCGCGATCGCCTGCGGCGAAAGCGGCCAACGATCGGCTGTACACATACTGCCGAAGCTGATCTTTCACATCGAAATCCCGCAAGCGCCACGTCTCCAAATCGGTGATTTTCATCCTTTCAACCCCGTCGACGCGATGCCCTGAATGAATTGTTTCTGCGCGGCTAAGTACACGATAATAACCGGAATCGTCACAATCACAGCTCCCGCCATAATGACCGTCTGACTAATATTCGAGTCGTTTCTCAAATAAAGCAGGCCGATCGGGAGCGTGTACAGCGCTTTATTTTGCAAATAGATGAGCGGTCCCATCGCGTTATTCCACACACCCATAAACGTAAACACGCCGAGTGCGGACAACGCTGGCTTGCTCAAGGGTAAATATATTTTTGTAAAAATTCTTGGCGGACTGTACCCATCGACGACAGCGGCTTCATACAACTCCTTAGGGAGCGATTTAAAATATTGATGCATCAGGAAAATACCGAATGCCCCGCCGAGAAAGCTAGGAATAATCAAGGGATAATACGTATCAAGCGCATGGAATGATTTCCAAATAAAATAACTTGGGACAAGCGTAACTTGCGTCGGAATCATTAGCGTCGCCAACATCGCGATATACAACGGCTTGCGCAGCTTGAACTCGTACATCGCCAGACCGAACGCAACGAACGAACAGGAGAGCAGGGTACCCAACATATCGACAATGACAAGCAACACACTGTTCACGGTATAGCGACCGAAATTGACTTTGTCCCAAACTTCTTTATACGCCTCGAAAGTGAGCGGTTTAGGAATGAGCTGGGGCGGCATTGCGCTAAGTGCTCCTACTGTCTTCAGCGAAGTGGACACCATCCAGAGGAACGGAAACAGCATCACCAGCGCCCCAAGAAACAGGAGGATATAGGATACGATTTTGCCGATTGCGCGGTTATCAGTCATAGTGCACCCACCTTTTCTCGAAGTAGCGCTGGAATAACGTAATGGTCAAAATAATCGCAAACAAAGCCCATGCGCCCGCAGAAGCCGTCCCCATCTTGAACTGCTGCATCGCTTGCCCAAAAATCAGCATATTAGGAACCAAAGCACGTTCCGGTACGTTAGCGAGCAGCGATCCAAACATACTAAGGAACACGTCGAATGCCTGGAAAGCCGAAATCGTGGACAAGATCAACACCATATAGATCATCGGCGAGACGAGAGGAAACACAATTCGGATAAAATAATTCCAATTGCTCGCTCCGTCGATTTGTGCCGCTTCTTTCATATCCTTGGAAACAGTTTGTAAACCAGCCAACAATAAAATCATCGAGGAACCGACGCCCTTCCACACGTTGACGAGCGCGATGCTTCCGATGACGACCCACCAGTCCATGCTAGAGATCCATTTGACAGCCGGAATATGAACAAGCGAGAGCGTCCAGTTCAGCACCCCATATTGCGTATTGAAGATCCATGCCCATATCACCCCTGCAGCCATCCAAGGCGTTACGACAGGGAGAAAATAAAACAGCCTGAGCAGCGCTTGACCTCGGAGCCCCTGGTTCAGCAGGTGGGCGATCACAAGCGCCAGCAACGTCTGCAACGGGACAAAAATAAGTGCGAAGTACAACACGTTTCGGAGCGCGATCCAATATACTTTCTCCCCGAATACATCCTTCCAGTTAGCAAGCCCGACCCACTTAGGCGGATTAAACAAATCCCATTCGGCGAACGAGATATACCCCGAGAAGACGACGGGAAACACCGTGAAGACGAGAAGGCCAATCGTAAAAGGAAGCGTGAAAATATAGCCCCAATAGTTATGTTTATGCATCCGGACACCACCTTTTAAGAGGAAGTTCAAAAAGTCGTCTTTTGATCACGAAGTAATCCAGGAAGCGGACTCGACATCGAATCTTGCGTTCACCTTCGAAGTGCGGTACTCATGTAGGTTTTCCCTACACTCCGTTCCTCCTTCTTCAGCTTCTCTCAATCTTCTCGGTGCTGAAAACCCGACTTTTTGAACACTCACTTTAATTTCAAAAGTAACAACCAGACGAAGACGAATCGCCAACTCTTCGCGCGCGATCCGTCTCCAATTGCCGGCTGCCCTACAGCTTTAACTTCGCTTTGAGACCAGTTTTCACTGTGCTCGTCGCGAATTCTTATTTGTTTTTATCCAACACAGCTTGCACTTTCTCGTGAACTTGCTTGAGACCTTCCTCAGCAGGAATATTACCCTTCACGATGTCCGTGATGATCGGCTGTGCCGCTGTGCGCCATTCGGTCCAGCTCGGGTTCTCATCCAGCGTAACGCCGCCCTCGGCGATGCCTTCGGTGAACGCCTTCTTGTTAAGCGGCTTGGTGGTCGACTTCTCAATAACTTCAAACGCCGACTTCTTGACTGGGATCGACGAGCCGCTTGACGCCAAGATATTTTGCGATTCATCGCTCAAGTAGTATTTCAGGAACGTCCATGCTGCATCCTTCACGTCCTGCGATGCCTTGGAAGACACCAACCAGGAGTTCGTTACCATCGGTACGTAGCGCTTGCCGTCGACAGCTTTAGGCAACTTCACGACATCCCAGTCTGCGTCCGGGAAGTTTTTGTTGATCGCAACCTGGTTGCTGTACTGGAGAATATACATCGCCGCTTTCCCGGTCGCGAACGTTTGCATTTCGCCGCCGTTCGCCTTCTGGAAGTCGTCGCTCGTGAAGTAGCCTTGTTTGACGCCATCCGCAAGCTGCTTAATACCGGTCAACGTCTTCGGATCGTTAAACATTGATTTCGTCAGCGTACTGTCCAGCGCTTGCCCGCCCGCCTGCTTGATCCACGGGAACCAACCTTGCGTAATCGTAAAGTTGCCCACGAATCCGTAAATCGCCGGCTTGCCGTCAGCGCCGTTCTTCGTCAGTTTCTTAGCAGTTTCGATCAAATCGTTAAATGTCCAGTTGTCGTTTGGAAGCGGGATATTCGCATCCGCAAACACTTTCTTGTTGTAAGCGAGCGCAACCGGGTTAATGCCGTGAGGAATGCCGTACACTTTGCCTTCCGGCGTCTTCGCAGCGTACAAGCCTGGGATGTAGTCGGCATCCTTCAGATCTCGCTTGATATACGGAGCCAAGTCTTCCGCAACGCCGCGCTTGCCATAGCCGAGAATAACCGCATTCTCCTGAAGCCAAACGTCCGGTGTCGTGCCGCCGGCAATTTGCGTCGCGATCTTCGTTACGAAGTCGCCCCAAGGAGCGTCTTGAATTTCAACCTTAATATTCGGATATTTGGCGATAAAACCGTCGATAATTTCCTTTTTCGTTACATCATAGGCGCCAGGCAAACCGATTTTGAGCGATACGTTCTTCGGCGCTGCTGATCCGCCAGCTGTTGGCGAATTGCTCGGTGTGCCACCGCCGTCTTTCGTTGTCGAGCAACCCGCAACTGCAAGCGCTAACATTGCCGACATGGAAACCATCATAAGTCCCTTTTTGTTCATCTTTTAACCCCTCCATATTATTGAACTATATATGAAATCGTCTTGCGACGCGTTTCAACAATGAAATCCATAACATAATTTATATTTTTTAACCGAAATAGCTTGTTTCCACTCAATTCAGCCTGTATATAACATAAATTATTTCGATATGACCCAAGCTTACCACAAAAAAATTAAATTTCAAGCGCTTTCATACGAAAAGTAATCGTTTTCTTATGAATCTAATATAACATATGTTATGTTCATTTGAAAAGATGCCATCGACAAAAAATAAATATAGGAACGATTTATTGACGCCGCCGCCCTCATCGCTGATAATAAGAAATAAACATAAACATGTTTACTAAATCTTCATGATAGAATGGAAGGTCGAAGTTATGGTTACCCAAAAAGACATCGCCGATCATGTCGGCGTCTCGCGCACAGCCGTCTCCCTCGTGCTGAACAATGCGCCAAATAGTACGGTTTCCGAGAAGACGAGACAGCTTATTTTGAAAGCCGCCAGGGAATTGGGCTATCGAGATTCGGACGTCCTCCCCAAAATATGCTATGTGTTCTATGACCGGAATCCGAACGATCCCCGCTTCTCCCATCATCTGAAGGTGGCGGAAGAAGCAGCGGCCCGCTCCGGTTATTCCTTGGTGTTCATGAGCATCAGACCGAATCCACAGGATCACCAACGGCTTAGAGAATTGGCCAAAAGCTCAGATACGGCCGGCATTCTCGTCTCAGGCATTTTGGACGACACGATGATCGGCATTCTTGAGGAGTCGAAAGTTCCCCACCTCTATTACGGGTGTACCGATCGAACCGATATTCCTGTCGTCATGGGCGATTACAAGAAGGTAGCTTACGACGCGGTCAATTATTTAATTGAGCTTGGCCACCGGAGAATCGCCTTTTTCTCAGGTAGCCTCAGTTTGCTGATCATCAAGCGGGAGTTAGCCGGTTACACACAAGCGCTGCAAGAAGCCGGCATCGAACTGGATAAATCGTTGATCCAGACGGGGAAGGAAGAAGATGGACTTGAGTTATGTAACCGGATGCATGAATTGAATATCGAATATACGGCCGCTTATTGCGCCAACACCGTCATCCAGTTCGGGGTGCTGCAAGGCTTGAAGCGCCTTGGCATTGACGTACCCGGCGAAATCAGCCTGATCGGCCACGAATACTCGGAGTTCGTCAAACTGAGCGTGCCCCAATTGACGACCTTTCTCATGAACAACTCGCAAAAAGAGCTTCCCATGACACGGTTGATCGAGATGATCCAGCGTAACCAAAGTCATCCAAACAACCAAACGGCACCGTTGTACGAATTGATAACGGAATACGATTTGTTTCCCGGAGGTACGACTGCTATTTGTCCTTCGTAGAGCAGATGAGAATCGTGGAGGTGGGCTCACTTCCATACTTGCGTTTCATATCCTCGAAGTGTTCTCCACTGAGCATATACAGGATTTCTTCAATGCTAGAAAAAGCTCTTGAATCGCCACAAGGACGGGTTCAAGAGCTTTATAAGTCCGCTCTATATTTTGTTTGACTTCGTGAAGCTTTCCGAAGGTACTTTATTTCGGAAAGTTATTGTACACAGACTCCCCAGCTACAATCGTCTCTCTGACTGCAATCACACCGCTCTGCTGATCATAGTCGAACAACGTTAAATCTGCCGGGCTATTAATTCGCACCCGCCCTGCCTTGTCATCCTGCATCACCGCAGCAACTCTGAATGTCACAGCTTCAACTGCTTCAACTAAACTCATATCCGTATAGCGAATCGCATTCTCGATCCCCTTGTCGAGCGATGCGGCCGATCCTGCCAAAATGTGCGGATTGTCCGCCGTATGCAAATGTCCATTCTCATGCAGCACAACTGTGCCGCCGATCAAGCTGCTATATTCGCCGGGGGGCATGCCCCCGAACTGTGTAGTATCGCTAACCAGTATACTTCTGTCCCGCTTGATTCTAAGCATTGCCTTTAGTACCGACGGGGTCAGATGATGACCGTCCGGAATAAACGTCGCCCACAGACGGTCATCCGCCAACTGATGCCAGATGTAATTCGGATGCCGCGGCAGCATCGGCTGCGAGCCGTTGCCCAGATGCGTGCATAACGCAGCTCCGGCCTTCACCGCATCGTCCAATTGCTGAGCAGTTGCCATCGTATGTCCGATCGCAACCACGACGCCCGACTTTGCCAAGCGTTCAATGAACGCTGTGGCGCCATCCCGCTCTGGAGCGAGCGTAACCATACAGATCCGTCCCTCGGCCGCATCCTGCAAGCGCACAAATTCATCCCAATCGGGGTTTCTTGTATACGCTCGCGGATGCGCTCCTCTGCTGCCGTCTTCACTGGATAAATAAGGTCCTTCCATATGAATGCCTTTTATGGATGAGCTAGCAAACGAATCCGCTCGGCAATACCCCGCAATGGCCGACATCGCTTGACGCATTCGCTCGAAGCTCCCGGTAATGACTGTAGGCAAGTACGTCGTGACTCCTTTGGCATGAAGTGCCTTCGTCACACCTTCAATGTCCTCCATCGTCGTGTGCTCTGCATTCAAATCATACCCGCCAAAACCATTCACCTGCAAGTCCGTCCACCCTGCCGAAATCCACGGCAGCTGGCTGCCCGTCTGCAGCAGTCGGGTTATTTTCGTAATGACGCCGTGCGCCGTCTCAATCTGTACCGCTTCTCCTGTCGTGACCAGCTTCCCCTGCCATTTCAATTCAATCGCCTCCGCCTGCAGCAGATTAGCACCACTCGTATACAAGCGAGGATGAGTGTTTATCCAAATATAAACTCCAATTGGCATGTGTCTTCATGACAGTAGCCGGAACGTTAACGTCAACGCGATTCTGCAACGTATCCCTAATCGCCTGAGCTTTCGCTTGACGGGGCACAACGGAGATAACATTGAGGCTTTTCAATATTTGCTGGACCGACATAGAAATCGCTTGTTTAGGCACATCTTCCACCGTGGCAAACCATCCTTCGCCAACCTGCTGCATTTTGCAAGTATCTGACAATTCCACAATTTTGAAAGGCCGCTCGTCGTCAAAATCTGCAGGCGGATCATTGAAGGCAATATGCGCATTCTCGCCAATTCCAATCAGCGCCACGTCAATCGGCGCCTTGCTAATTTCTTCATTCAGTTGGTCAAGTGCCTCATTCAGATTGCCTTCGCCATCGACCAGCCAATATTTCCGCACATCGACGTACTGCAAAAAGCGCTCCTTGAGATACTTGCGGAAACTAGCCGGATGCGTCTCTGGCAAGCCGACGTACTCATCCAAATGGAACATCTCTACTTTATCCCACGCGACATCCATCTTGACGAAATGTTTCAGAAATTCAAATTGCGAAGCACCCGTCGAAAGTACAATCCTGGCTTCCCCTTTAACCGCTATCGCCGCATTGATCAACCTTGCGCCCTCTCTCGCTGCCTCTAATCCTGATTGGTCTGCAGATTCCAAGATATGAATTTTCATACTAATTGCCCTCCTGATAAAATTCTTCAAGTGGAACCATTCTTTTCTCTACTCTGGAACGTTCGGCTGCAAAAGCCATCAGGTGACTCTGTACCGATGCCTTGGCTGATGTTTGACTCGATTTCACGCCTTGCCCCGACGCCATCGCGCGAACCGTTCGGACAAAGTCTTTCACGAGACGTCCATCGCCGCCACCATGACCGACATGTCCTTCAGATGCCTGAAGCTTGATCACTTCAACACGCTCTGCGCCAAAAGGGCGAATTTCAATTTCATCCGTTTCCATCGTCGCTCGAATTTCACCAGTCGTCCCCATCAGCTTGAGTGTGCGGTTACACTTCTCCGTAAATGCGCTCATCGTGAACGCCACTGTCACTTCATTATCGAAATCCATAGTGACGACTTGGTGATCGACCACGTCATTATCGCTTTGGAACACACAGCGGCCGAACGGTCCTTCTTTCATCGCCTTGTACCGAGCTTCAAAGCTCGGATCTGCGCTCGCGGCCTCTGCCTTCCAATCGCCCTTCTCGATCATATACGTATCTGGCGCATAATAGAGGCATGAGTCGGCGACCGGACAACCGTCAATACAGTATTTCGGTGCTCCCTCAGGCGCATTCTGTTTATTGAAATAAGACAAATGCCCATAGGACGAAACACTCACGCATTTGCCGCCGGCAAACCATTGAATAATATCCATGTCATGACACGATTTGGCAAGAATCATCGGACTGGACTTTTCCGCATTGTTGAAATAGCCGCGAACAAAACTATGCGCCTGATGCCAATAGCCAACGTTCTCATTATGCTGAATGGACATCAGCCGGCCAATTCGGCCTTCATCCAGCAATTGCTTGATGGTCTGAAAGAAAGGAGCATAACGCAGCACATGACAAATCGTTAAAATACGATTGTGCTGTTCTGCCGTCCTCTCAAGCTCAATACATTCTTGCCAGCTTGGTGACATCGGCTTCTCCAGCATCACATGATACCCGGCTTCCAGCGCCTTCATAGCCGGAACAAAATGATCTTGATCCCGCGTAGCAATGAACACCGCATCAGATTGCTTGCCCGCAGCGAACAAATCGTCCCAGGTTTTGAAACACTTTTCTTCCGGAATGTCGAATGCTTCTTTGGCGCGGTTGCGTTTGAAGTCATCAGGCTCCGCAACGGCTGTAATCTTCATTTCTCGCGGTTTCGAGGAAGCATATTCACCATATCTGATTCCCCGGAGGCCTGCGCCGATCAACGTAATTGTAATGGGTTGCATACGAGTTCCACCTTTCCTATCCTTATCATGAATACGTTCTATCCTCGCAAATCAGGCACTTTCAGTAATTTTCCTTCCGCAATCGAACGGTTGGCTATCGCGCCGATCAGACAAGAATCCGCCCCTTCAAGGCTATCTGCCTGTTGGCCGAGCGGGTCCTCAACACCGCCTATAAATATCGCTTTGCGCAGCTTCTCATCGCCGCCACCATGACCGCCAATTTGCGTGGAAACCTCAATCCGTTCTGAGGTGCCATCCAGCTTATAGTACTCTATGATGCTCGGATTCACGGCGCTCATATCCGCATTGCGGTAGGTATTGCCAACTTCCAGCCTTCCCTTGCTGCCGTTAATCGTCGCTTTCCAGCCTTCATACGGGCTATAGGCAACCAAGGAGTAATTAAGAAATACACCGCTCTCATATTCCAAATTGACACTCATCGTGTCATAAATATCGATACGTTCGTCGAATACGCACCGATCTCGCCAATAACCATCTTCATGCTCGGCGCCGACATAATAGTTGCCCATGAAGTCATCGGCAGTAATATCTTTATAAAATGCGCAGGTGGATTGATAATCACAGGTCATACAACGCTCGCCCTTAGGCCCCCCTTGGTCGCCATATACACGCCGCGCACCGAATGCCTGAAGCTGTTTCGGCCTGCAATCGACCMACCAGTTGATAATATCAAAGTGATGCGTGGACTTATGCACGAGCAACCCGCCGCTGTTCCTCATCTCCGCATGCCATCTTCGGAAGTAGTCGGCGCCATGATTGCGGTCAAGGAACCACTCCAACTGAACATGATAAACATCGCCAATCGTCCCTGACTGAATGAGTTCTTTGACTTTGGCGAAATAGGGAGCGAACCGTAAATTAAACGTTACCGTTACTTTCTTGCCACTTTTCAACTCCGCATCAACAATCGCCCGCGTCTTCTCTTCATCAATCGTCATCGGTTTTTCGGATACGACGTCACAACCTGCCTGGAGCGACTCAATAATATAGGTATGATGTGTATAGTCCGTACTCGCGACAATGACAACATCCGGCTTGGCCTCGCGAAGCATGTGATGAAAATCGGTATATACCGGCACATCGCCGCATTCTTTACTCAATAGCCTCGCTCGCGTCTGGTTCGTATCAAACACGCCTCTGAAATCCACGTAATCCTGCAATTCCGTCACCATTGGTTTGGCGAACATATGCAATGCTCTTCCGCCGGCGCCGACCAGCACATACTTTTTCTTCGTCATCGTTGTCCTCCCCTCCCCCTTTATTACACCTTCGTTCAATTGAAACATCCGAAATCGTTACCGTTCACAAAAGGAAAAAGAAATCGATTTCTTTTGAAATAGTAACATGGAAACCTTTTCAAGGCAATATTTTATTCCCTTTCCGCGTTATTTTTGCTTATAAATTCATATATTTCGGAAATTTACAGCAATCGATTACTTTTTAAGATTAAATTATAGCATGACTGAGCTATAATTTAACGCTGTTCGACTGAACCTCGCTCTAGCAGTGCTGGCTGGAGCGTAATATCATAGGCCGGTACGTCCGCTCCATTCATCTTATCGAGCAACAACTTGCAAGCAAGCTTGCCCATCTCATAATCCGGCTGCTTAATTGTTGTTAATTGCGGACTAATCATCTGGCCAAGGTCAATGCCGTCAAAACCGATGACCGACACCTCTTGCGGCACGTGAATATTTCGTTCCGTCAATTCGCGAATGACACCGAACGCCATCATATCGTTACAAGCAAATATCGCTGTAGGCGGTACGGGCGCATCCAGCAGCTTCCCTGTCAAAAGCTTTCCAGTATCAAATTCCGACAAGGCATTGTCGAAGAAATCCGCTTTCGATTCTTCTACAAGAGGTTCAAGTCCCTTCGATCTCATTGCTTCCATATAGCCGGACAGTATGCTCTTTCGGCTTGGTCGATCAACCTTCGAAGTCACATAGCCGATATGCGTATGTCCTTTGGATTGAAGATATTTCGTCGCCAGTTGGCCACCCTTCTGATAGTCGAACTCAATCTGGCTGATTTGTTCCTCTTCGATCTTCTGATCGATGGCGACCACATGTACGCCCGCTTTGATCATACTCTGAAGTTGAGACTTGTCGTTGGAAATCGAAGATATCACGACGCCTTTAATTTGTTTCTCCATAATCGTCCGAATGTACTCATCCTCCAGCAGCGGATCGTGGAGCGAATTACAAGCAATGACCGTAAAATTGTTTTGTCTGGCAACCTCTTCAATCCCGAACAAGACAGAGGAATAGAATGGGTTCATGATCGAAGGGATAATAACTCCGATTGTCGTCCCCTTGTTTCCCTTCAACTGTCGACCAAGCAGGTTGGGGACATAATTCATCTCCTCGGCAAGAGACATTATTCGCTCGCGCTTTGCCTTGCTGACTGGATAGCTGCTATTGCTGAGCACTCGCGACACTGTAGCCGAGGAAACATTGGCTGCTTTGGCTATATCATGTATCGTAGTTGGCTTGCTCATCTTACATGCCTCCCTTCTAATTCGCTCAAGCGATAACCCGATTATAGCAATCAGGATAGAAAGGAAGCAAGCGTTTTCTATATTGTTTCTATGACCCTTTAGACATCTAACAACCGCCAGCCAGCCTTAATCCACTCGCCGCTGCATCACTCGCTGCAAAACACCGAACAAGTAAGTGGATAGGCTCGAACGGCTTCGTGACGTAGTCATTCATACCGGCCTCCAACACCTGCTCCTTCACGCCTTTTATGGCGTCAGCTGTAATCGCAATGATCGGAGTGTCGCCTTGATCGGGGAGGCGCCTGATTTGACGGGTGGCTTCATAGCCGTCCATTTCTGGCATTTGTACATCCATTAGAATCGCATCGTACGTATTCAGTTGAGCCATGCGCACAGCTTCGAGGCCATTATTCGCAACATCTACGAGTATACCCTGCTGGCTTAATATATCTGTAGCCACGATTTGGTTGATTTCGTTGTCTTCCACCAATAAAATACGCGCATTGCGCAGAACCGCATATCGCTCCGCTGTATCCATTTCAGATACAACGCGATTGTCGGAACTTGGCTCGACCGGCAACGCTGGATAGGTTGCGTTATCAAATTGGCAGATGAGCGTAAAACAGCTCCCTTTCCCCAACTCGCTCTTCACTTGTATGGTGCCATGCATGAGTTCGGCAAGATTTTGACTAATCACAAGCCCAAGCCCCGTTCCCCCATAACGCCGTGTCATGGACATATCTGCCTGAGAGCCTTACATTGGGGATCGATGCAATACAGTGAAAGGAAGCACCAAAAAAAACCAGGGCCTCCTCCCAATGCCATTAAGTTAAGCTTAAAGAGAAGACAGGAAATTAAAACAGAATCTGAAACGGCATGGGATACTCCCTGTGCCGTTTGTTTTTGGTTGCGGGCAAGGAGAAATGTGTACAGCAAACAAGCGGATGGTCTATCCACTTAAAAAATGTTCATGTGAAATGAATTATGCTACTCTATAAATGAAGCTAACAGCGGATTTGTAACGAATTTTGCGTGTATTTTTCTGTCCTGGGCGGATGGGTCGAATCGGCAGAATGTTTTTACGAATCAGCGCTTCAACATCGGGCGGGGGCTCATTATCCCTCGAGCGCAGGAATTGTCTACAAACATAAACGGAGACTGTGAAGTTGACTTGGTAGTCGTATCGCTTATTCTTTTGGGAAATGATGACGTGCGAGGTCATCATTTCAGCAAAATTGTACATGATCATTCTTGCGAAAACTTCCTGGATGATGAACTCTCGCCTCTTTGCATGAAAATTCGTTAGACCGACGGTGTATTTCAAGACTCTGAATGAGGTATCAATGCCCCATCGCATGTGATAGAGGGATTTGATTTCAGCGGGTGGGAAATCCGCGGCAGAAAGATTCGTAATGATGGTTTCATAACCGCCACCTGGCAGGACAAAACGAACAACCCGAAAGGAAATCGTGTAAAACAGATTCTCCTTCAAATCCAAAAAATCAAAGGTAGACGTAGAAGGGACGAATTTGTATAGCTCGGGATGAACTTTAACCTCTTTCGTTTGTTTTTTTGTGAGTGTCAGATGAATGTCTAGGTCAAACTCTCCGCTAGAAGGCAAGCGCAAGCGCAAGCCCGAAAGAATACCATTCGATGCTAAATCTTTCACTCTGATAACGTAGTTCCACCCTTTGCGCTCAATATGCGCGAAATTGTTGTAACTTTCATAACCTCGATCGGAAATCACAATGATTTTACCCTTGAGCGGGGAGCGGTCAACCATAGCAGCTAGTGCCCTTCCTTCGTTACACAACCTTCGCGGCTGAACAATGGCATCCACGTAAAGATTGTTGCAGAGGTCATAGGCTGCGTTTAAATGCAGAAGGTTGTAGCCTTTCGTATCCGGACCGTTTTGAAAGTAGGTGTCCGTGTCCGTTGGATCGGTTGCGATATGCAAGTCTGAGCCGTCAATAGCAAGTAATCGATACCCTCGGTAATCCTTGATATCTGTCTGTGCTTGCGTAAATTTGTGAAACAAGGATTCCACGGCAGAGGGTAGGATTTTATGCCTCTGCTGGACAAAAGCTGAGGTAGTTGCGGTATTTACGTTATAGCCTTGCGATTCAAGGAGTTCCTTATATAAGCTGTTGCCTCCCATGGAGATCAAGAGTTGCATAACGGTTTCAAAGGGCAATTTTTTCTTTCGGGAAAAATCTTTTTCAGGGTTTTTTACATAAAGTTCGGGAGCGGCGGACATATCTCGGATGAGGGATGTCAGCGTGTTTTTTAAAGAATTCGCGTACTCATTCATGGGCGTAACCTCCTCGTTTTTTCGAGGGGCTTCGCCACATACTTTCACGGTCTTGTCAAGTTTTTTTTCGCGCAAAAAAAGATCGGGCTATCTTTCGATAAAATGGGAAGAAAATAGACGAGATGTTAAAGATTTATGGCTCGGAGCAGGACATAGTTATGTGTTTCACGGAGGTTTCGGCAAACCACTGTATTATACGTACCCTTCCGAATGGTGGCGTAGGTTTACTGAAAGGCAGAATCTAAAAAGGATTTCGCTCCACGGACTTAGACATACAACTGCAACCATTTTGCTTGAAAAACAGACTGATTGAAAACAATTCAGGAAAGGCTTCGCCATGCTAATTTCGCTACTACCGCAAATATTTACATCCATGTTACACGAAAAATCAGCCGCGAAGCTGCTAATAAATTTGATGGCCTTAACCCCGCACATATTATCGGAAAAAGTTTCGTCCCCAATTCGTCCCCAAGCATTTAAAATTCCGCCTAATTGAAGCTTAATCATGTAAGTGAAAATAAAGAAAAACCCTTGATTACCAAGGGTTTCCATGGGATGCGGTCGGAGGGATTTGAACCCTCACGCCTTGTGAGCGCCACCCCCTCAAGATGGTGTGTCTGCCGTTCCACCACGACCGCATGAGAGAAAAAAATGACCCGTAGGGGACTCGAACCCCTGTTACCTCCGTGAAAGGGAGGTGTCTTAACCACTTGACCAACGGGCCATAACATCGTCATTGAACAATTCAGCCCGTTATGGACGACAAGTGTTATTATAAAGGATTCCCGGCTCTTTGACAAGCCTATTTATTGGTAATAAAACCAGTCGAAGCTTACAAGTGAGGAGCCCGCATGCCCATGCTGCATAAACCATGAGAACTCCTCCTTTCAACTCACTATTTGATTTTAAAATAGGACACAGACTCGTTCAATGTATCCACGACGGACTTCAGTTGTTCCGACGCAGCAGCAATATTCTGCATCATGGCAAGCTGTTCCTCTGTGGCTGCTGCCACCGTCTGAGATCTCGTCAGAATGTGGGACGAGCTTGACGCTGACTGATCCATCGTCGCTGAAATTTCTTCCGAGCTAGCCGACATTTGCTCTGTTATGGCTGATGTTTCATGAATCTGCGTGACGATATGTGTCACAGATTGCATGATCGTTTCGAAGCTCTGGTTCACTTCCTGCATCATTTGTGAGCCAGCGCTCGCTTCCTGCTTCGTCGCATTCATCGACCGGGATACACTAGCAATCTCTACTCTTGTCTCGTGGATCAACTGATTGATGCCGTCAGCGGATTCGATGGATTGTGAGGCAAGTTTGCGGATTTCTTGTGCAACGACATTGAACCCTTTGCCATGCTCACCTGCTCTAGCCGCCTCAATGGACGCATTCAGCGACAAGAGATTCGTCTGGTTCGCGAAGCTCGTGATGCTCGATGCGATTTGCCCAATCTCATCCGATTTACGTGTCAGCGACTGTACCGTCATAGACAGCTGTTCAACCGAGCTCAGCATATTCACGATCTGATGTTGCAGCTTCGAGAGCAGCTCATTGCCGAGTGTTGCGTGCTGAGAGGTTAATGAGGAGTGATCCGCCATAACGCTTGAGTTCTCTGCTACGCGTTGAATCCCAATCGCCATTTCCTCAATAGCACGGCTCGTTTCTTCACTGCTTCTTGCTTGAACTTCGACTTCCTGCGTCATTTCTTGGATATTCGAAGCGACATGTTCAGCAGCGTGAGCAGACTCTTTGGAGCTGTCCGACAGCTCCACGGAAGCATCGTGCACGAATTGCGTATTGTGTGCGATCGTACCGATCAAGCCTCTCATTTTGGCAACCATATGATCTACCGATTCTGAAATCTGCCCCAGCTCATCCTTGGAATACGTCAATTGAGCCTCATGACGCAAATCTCCTGCAGCAACCCCGCCCGTAATGGTTATAATCCTACGAATCACTGACATGATCTTCCTGATCACGAATCCGCCAGCTCCAAACAAAATGAAGATGATAACTGCCACACCGATGTAAACACCTTTCGCTGTTGCGTTATTCTCCTGCTTAATATCGACAATACTCTGCTTAGCATGCACGTCTAGTATTTCACCAATAGCATTCAGCCCTTCGCGTCCCTTCTCAAAAGTGGTCATTAGCTTCGCTTCATTCAAAACGCCTTTGCCAACACTCCCCGCTTGAATGACGGCATTCGCTTCTTTGACCCACTGGTCGAAGGATGTTTGGAAGCTCGATGCACTTTGCTCTATGGTCACTTTCGTCTCCGCATGTGCCGTTTGCAGTAATTCCTTTGATTTTGAAATAGTAACGGCCTGTCCAACCCTTGTATTCGTTTGTTCAATATTGTCTTTCAGCAGCTTCAACTGGTTCGTTTTCTCCTCGGCAGTTAAGGTGCCCGACACTAACAACTGATAAGCGTTCATGGCTTGATACATATCCCTGTCCGCATTCAATATAAGTGACACACTCTTCTCCGTCGTCTCATACAAGGAAGAGGTCAGCGTATCCGTATTGGACTTGTTTACCTGTAGAAGATATACGCTTGAACCTAAATACAATAGAGAAGGAATTAATAGCAATAAGATAAGACGCAAACGTATCGAGAAAAATGTAGTCACCGGTAGTTCCCCCATCGTGAAGCTTTTTTTATTCACTATAGAGGACAAACGTTTAACATTTATTAGAAAATTGTTAGAATTGGTTGAGATTCGGATGAGCAAAAATAAGCCCAACGGCATAAATGCCATTGGACTTATTTCGTGACGGAGAGAGAGGGATTCGAACCCTCGCACCGCTTACGCAGTCTAACCCCTTAGCAGAGGGTCCCCTTATAGCCACTTGKGTATCTCTCCATATATGGCTCCCCGAACAGGACTCGAACCTGTGACAACTCGATTAACAGTCGAGTGCTCTACCAACTGAGCTATCAGGGAATGAACAAGTTTTATTTTATTATGAAGGCGCTGTTAAGTCAAGTGTATACGATTTCAATTTTCCCCTGCAATTTCCACAGGCAAATTTACGCACATCCATTTTACGTTTCCGATAATACTCCGTCTTGCAATTCACGCACTCTATCCTATATTTATAGGGTTGTTTCGCCCGGGGCCGCGGTAAGGATTGGCAATATCGGGTACCTCCGACTTGGGCTAGCAAGGTTTTGAAATCCTGATCCCGATGCTGATAACCTCGCTTCAAAATATGTAAATGATAATGGCAGAGCTCGTGCTTGATAATCTTCTCGATTTCATCCCGCCCATAGGTCTCCCACTGGCTCCAACTGATTTCAATATCATGTGATTTCATAAAATAACGTCCACCCGTCGATCGCAATCTTCGGTTAAAACGCGCCTGGTGAACGAAGGGTCTACCAAACGATTCCATAGAAATCTGCTCAATCCATTGCTGCAGCTCTTGATCTTCCATCTACGAACACTCCAATGACAAGTTCTTACTTGAATTTGTACCGTATGTACGGCTATACTGTCAAGTAGAAAAGAAGAACGAACGCTCTATACAGAAAGGATTTGAACCACCCATGCCACAAATGCGCTATGCGATATTGAAGCTTGACCAACAACTAGAATTCGTCGAAATGCCTTCCTCCTATTCCTATCAATTAACAGCTTTGAACCAACGTTTGCACAAAGAATTAGAGAAATTAACCGCAGACCATGTACCACAGCTTCCACGCGTCATTGCGGAGTGTGACGACTTGGAATTGATCGGTACGACGTATATACTCATCCAAGGCTTGGATTACATCAATGGTTTGGAGAAAACGTTCGCTGGTATCCAAGAGAAATCGTACCCGCTGATCTCGTTGTTGACTGAAATTCGTGCGCTGCAAGCTCAGCTTGAGCAGTGGTACGAAGAGGAATTTGAGCTCTAAAATAAAGGGACCTGCACCCAATACCTTCAATCTTCATATGCTATAAGTACATGGCGAAGAAGGGGATGGGCATATGCCGCAATGGCTTTGTAATCAATTAATGCGTGCCTTCCAGAACAAAAACCGCAGACAAATTCGATTATTGAACGATAGCTGGTACTTTTACCGCACTCGCCGCTCACAAGAGGAGTGGCCTGACAGCCAATCGACGGACGGACCGAGTAAACGTAAATTTTGATAAAAAAGCTAGTACTTGTGCCACAAGTGCTGGCTTTTTTGCCATTGGGTACATAGAACCCAGATAGAAAGAATAATCACGCGATAAAAAGTACGAACATGATGAGATGCAGAATAGGAAAAAATAGTTGCATATTTGAAATGTGCCCTCTATACTGTAAATAAATGTAACAAAAAGTAAATGCGCATAAAGTGAAAACAGTACGAAAACAAAGAAAATGCGAAAACAAAAAAACAAATACAAATATAAATACCTGAGTGAAGCACACTCGAGCTTGCAGATTATCTGCCGTTCGTTTGTGCTTTTTTTGCGTATTTATTTTGAAAAGGGGGCTTATTTACATGCAGACAAATAGCAGTCAGTGGCTGCGCAGAATGCGCGAGAAGCATCGTAGGTTGTTTTGGAAAAGGGAATTGGAGGATCGGTTTCAGGTGTTGCAGAAAGGGGAAACCGTGGGACGTGTGCAGGAGAATGGGAATGGAATAGATCAAGTGAAGGAGATTGGAGAAAGAGCAGGGCGAGTGCAAAAAAACGTGAAGAGAAAAAACCAAGTGAAACAGACTGGAAAACAAGTAGATATAATGCAACAGACTGGAGAACAAGCAAGTAAAGTGCAAAAAAACGGACATCGAAATAACAACGTTATCCCTTTGGAACAAAGAAGGATCGTCTCTAGCAGTAAACCACATCCCCCCACCATCGCTGAGCTTGAGGCGGATGTGTGGGAACTTCGAAAGAAGTTTATCCTCCAGATCGCCAATCGGCGTAACGGCAAAGTGCGGCTTCAAGAAGTCGCTGCCGAGTGCAATGTGAACATTCGTATCGCTGCTGAGTGGCTCATCCGTCTTTCCATGGAAGGAATGCTTTCCCTAGTCGCTGGTCAGCGGTATACGATGACTTACTCGGTGAAGGAGGTGGGAGCTGGGCAGAAGTAGGGGATGCAAACAACAAATTCGACATCTAGCAAATACCTGTATAACCTACAGTTAATTTTATCGAATCCGACCTATTTCGGAGACTAGCTGGAAAACCTCCATCTATTTCGAGTCAAATGGGCGAATTTGATGAAATATGTGGAAATTAGCTACATGAAATCCAGTTAAATCCCTAAATGTGGAGGTGAGCAGGGAATTTAGATGGAGGAAATCCAGTTAAATGGCTAACACAAGTAAAAAAGCAGTTGGGAGTGAACTCCCAACTGCCATAATAAACTGCTCTCATCAACCTACTATTGCGGTTTCTTCATGGTTAAGCCTACACGGCCTTTTTTCTGGTCCACGTTGAGCACCCATACTTGGACGATGTCTCCGACGGAAACCACATCCATCGGATGTTTCACGAAGCCGTTCTTGAGCTGGGAGATGTGCACCAGCCCATCGTTTTTAATGCCGATATCGACGAAGGCGCCGAAGTCGATGACGTTACGCACCGTGCCGGTCAATTCCATGCCCGGCACAAGGTCCTCCAGCTGCAGCACGTCTGTGCGGAAGATCGGCGCAGGGACTTCGTCCCGCGGATCCCGCCCAGGCCGCTGCAGGCTGTCTAGGATGTCCCGCATCGTCGGGACACCGACGCCAAGCTTAGGAGCCAGCTCCTCTGGCTCCAGCGTCTGCAGCAGCGCTAGCAGCTGCTGAGAGCCTAGCTGCGCAAGCTCGATGCGCAGCTCCTTGAACAACCGATCCACCACGTCGTAAGACTCCGGATGGATCGGGGTGTTATCGAGCGGATTCCGGCCACCCGCAATCCGCATGAACCCGACACACTGCTCGAAGGATTTCGCGCCAAGGCGCGGAACCTTCGACAGCTCCTGGCGGGAGCTGAACTTGCCATTCTCCTCGCGATACTTCACGATGTTCTTCGCCAGTGTCGCGTTGACCCCCGACACGTACGACAGCAAGGACGGGGATGCCGTGTTCAAGTCCACCCCGACATGGTTAACGGCCGATTCTACGACGGCCTTCAAGTTCTCGTCCAGACGTTTCTGCGAAACGTCATGCTGGTACTGACCGACGCCGATCGCTTTCGGCTCGATTTTTACAAGCTCCGCGAGCGGGTCCTGCAGCCTCCGCGCGATCGAAATCGCGCTGCGCTCGGCCACGTCGAGCTCAGGGAACTCCGTCTGCGCCAGCTTCGACGCCGAGTACACGCTCGCCCCCGCTTCGCTGACGATCAAGTACTTGAGCTTCCGCTCCTTGATCTCACCGATCAGCTCCGCAACGAACTGCTCCGTTTCACGGGACGCCGTCCCATTCCCGATCACAATCAGCTCCACGCTGTATGTGCTGATCAACTGCTTGAACTTCGCCTTCGCTTCCGCCACCTTATTATTCGGTGGGGTTGGGTAGGTGACGGCGATTTCAAGCATTTTACCGGTGTCGTCGATGACGGCCAGCTTACAGCCTGTCCGGTAAGCCGGATCGACACCAAGCACCACATGGCCCTTAATCGGCGCTTGCAGTAAGAGATTGCGCAGATTTTCGGCGAAAATCTTAATCGCCTGCTCCTCGCCCGCTTCTGTCATTTCACCGCGCACCTCGCGCTCAACGGACGGGGCAAGCAGCCTTTTATAAGCGTCTTCGACAATCGTTCGAAGTACATCCCGCACCACGGAATCACCCCTCACGATTTGACGCAACATGTAATCGTGTATTTTATCCGGCCCAACATCTAGTCCAACCTTCAGAATCTCTTCCCGCTCCCCGCGATTAATCGCGAGAATACGGTGAGGCGGCAGGCGCTTCACAGGCTCTTGATAGGCATAATACATCTCATAGACTGATTCTGCCTTCGCATCTTTAGCCTCTGTCCGCATAATGCCGTTATCCTGCGTGAAGCGACGCACCCAGGCCCGTATTTTCGCATCATCCGCGATATTCTCCGCTAGGATATCCATCGCGCCTTGGATCGCCTCTGCGGCGCTTCCAACCTGCTTGTCCGCGTTAATATAACGCGAAGCCTCTTGCTCCAGAGAGCCTTGACGAGGCTGCTTCCAAATCCACGCGGCAAGCGGCTCCAGACCGCGCTCCTTCGCAACGCTAGCTCTCGTTTTCCGCTTCTGGCGATAAGGCCTGTAGAGATCCTCGATTTCCTGTAGCTTCACAGCTTTCTCAATCGATGTGCGCAGCTCGTCCGTGAGTTTGCCTTGCTCATCGATCAGACGAACAACCTCGATTTTGCGATCCTCCAGATTACGCAAATACTGCAAGCGCTCCTCGATATCCCGCAGTTGATTCTCGTCGAGCTCACCCGTCATCTCTTTCCGATAACGCGCGATAAACGGAATCGTATTGCCCTCATCCAACAGATCCATCGTCGTCTTCACTTTACCAGAAGGCAACTGCAGCTCAGCGGAGATTTGCTTCAGGATTCGTTCCTGAATCTCCGCTTTCTTCTCCGCAGGAATCTGTATCTTCGCCTTCGGTTCCTCAAACTCACTTGCTTTTGGTTTTCCTTCGTTCTCTGTTATTTGGCCTTCAGCTTTTGCCTTTAGACCATCCGTCTCCACATTTGCCACAGTCATACCTCTTTTCTATTGATCGTATGTATATGTATGTACAAACCAAAAAACGAGGGTACCTATCGCCCTCGTCCGTTCCAGACCATATTCAAAATTCTATCAGTCCCACACTAATTTGCAAAGCGTCGTCAACCTTTCGCATCGTTTCTTCATCTAAATGCGTAATTTTGTCCGTCAATCTTTGCTTGTCGATTGTTCTGATTTGCTCAAGCAGAATGACCGAATCTCGATCGAAACCGTGCGTCTCCGCGTCGATTTCCACATGCGTGGGAAGCTTTGCCTTTTGGATTTGAGCTGTAATCGCTGCAACAATCACAGTGGGGCTAAAGCGGTTGCCGATATCATTTTGGATCACTAGAACAGGACGGACTCCTCCCTGCTCCGATCCTACGACCGGCGAAAGATCTGCGAAAAATACATCGCCACGTTTCACAATCACGTCTTACACCCCGCTAACTAAGCGATCAAGCGTACCGTCCGCTTCTTCCTCCGCTTGAAAAGCTTCAGATGCCATGCTGAGATTTATTTTCGCCATTTCCATATACCCACGCTGCATGGATTCGCGTAGACTGCGCTTTTTGCGTTCAATTAAATACAGCTTCATTGCCTGACGAATGAATTCGCTCCGATTGGAGTTTTCCTTCTCAACAATTCCGTCCACTTCTTGCAACAGATTGTCAGGCAAGCTAATCATGATCCTTTTCGTATTATGCGCATTGCTCACACTCTCGCACCCCCAGAAACGATACAAAGACAATATTACCAGTATGTCATTCCAAAAACCAAATTATACAATAGAATATATGCCTCCGGTATATCAATTATGTTACACCTAAAGATATAAGATTGTTAATACATAGTATTCTATACCCTATTCTGAAAATCCTCTCCAATGCCTGCATAATTTACATGGTAAATTCATGCAGGACTTCATCCCGCCCTAATAACGGTGCCGCATGAGAGGATTTAAAGCCTCAACCCGCTCCCCATTACGCACATATACGCGCGCAACACGGTGTGAAATCATACATATAATTTCATAATTGATCGTCCCAAGCTGATCGGCCACATCTTCCGCGGTAATTCGTTCTTCGCCTTGCTCACCGATGAGGACAACCTCATCAAGTGCACTTACATCAGGCACATCGGATACATTGATCATACTTTGATCCATGCAGATTCTGCCGACGATTGGCACTCTTTTGCCACGAACCAGCACCTCCGCTTTACCCGAAAGCATACGAGAGTATCCATCCGCGTAGCCGATCGGCAAGGTCCCGATTTGCTCATCACCCTTGGTGTGATAAATCGTTCCATAGCTAACACCTGAACCCGCAGGCAACGTTTTGAGATGCACAATCCCTGTTTTGAGACTCAGGACTGGCTTTAGCTCAATTTTCGTTTGATCCACATCCTTAGAAGGATAAAGACCATACATCGAAATTCCGAGGCGCACCATCGAATAGGTTAAGCCTGGCAAATCAATGGCTGCCGCGCTATTTCCCGCGTGAATATAAGGGAACGTTTCCCCTTTATCTGTAAAATAGCTCACGATCCGCTCGAATCGGCCGTATTGCTCTAGCGTATAGCTTTTATCGACTTCATCTGCATTGGCATAATGTGTAAACAGTCCTTCTACATCTACATTCGGCAGCAATAAGGCTTCCTCTATAAAAGGAATCGCATCTGCTTCCGTGTGCAAGCCGAGTCGCCCCATGCCAGTATCCAATTTGATATGGATTTTCAGCTTCTTCTGGGATGCGTTCTCTTGCTTACGTCCTTGCTCTCGCAATGCTTCCAATACATCACGGCTGTATACCGCAATCGTCACATCCAAATCCCGTGCGCGGTTAATCCCTTCTGGCGGCGTGTAGCCGAGTACGAGAATAGGTGCAGTAATCCCTGCATTTCGGAGCTCCAGTGCTTCATCAAAGAACGCCACACCCAAATAATCCACACCCGCGGCGAGAACTTCTTTGGATACTTCTACAGCCCCGTGTCCGTAAGCATCCGCTTTAACGACTGCCATCTGCTTCATCCCTGCAGGCAGTACCTTCTGAAATTGTTCAATGTTGCTTCGCAGTGCATCTAACGATATTTCCACCCACGTGGGCCGATAAAAAGCATCCACCAGCGTTCACCTCTTCTATCCTGTTACAAACAACATTTTTTATATTTCTTGCCGCTGCCGCATGGGCATGGTTCGTTACGTCCGATTTTAGGTTCGGCAGCAATCATAGGCGTATTATTTAGCACATAGGCTGCCTCGTTTACAAAATAACGGAAGACGCGGTTTCCAGGCTCAAGAACCGTCATGACGACTGGCTTTCGCTCAAACCCATACTTCATCTCCGAGTCTGGCAAGAATTGTGCCTGTATCACACCGAAACGAACCAATATGGTAGCTACCGCGTGTAAAAACACATCAGCACTTGTATCCAACAAGATGCCGGATTGTCGATGCTTATCCCATTCTTTTTTCACATTGTGCGGTGTTCCCACTGGCCAGCTGGCTAAAACACTTGCGATGGCCCTTCTCCAGGCCTGAATATCTTCTGGACGACCACCTTCGTTCACTTCCTCGAGAATTCCCCAGTTCACTCGATTCCAAAGTGTATCCAAGAGAACAGTGGCTTGTTCCTGCTCTGTGAGCGCCAAGTAAAAGGCTAATTGCTTCGCATTTACCGTAAGTTGCGTTTCTTCTACCGTCAGTCCTAACACTACCGCTGCATAGAAAAAGAATTGGTACACCGGCTCCTGGTCTTGATTCAATGTCGGTTTACGGAAAAGCTGCAGATTCAGCCCCTCATCGAACTCGCTCCAGAATTTCCGCGGCAAATGTTTGCGCGCAGCGGACAACTTAACGTTCTTTCCGGTCTGAACGGCCTCAAGAAAAGCTCTGAATTCCTGAACGATTTGTGGTACTGATGTCCGCCCATCCATCCAAAGCTGAAGCAGCTTCTGGTCAACTACAAGTGGTTTCAGCTTGCGCTTAGAAGGCGGCGTATGTTCTTCCATATAGGCTTCTATATCATTCGAGTTCAGCCAACGTTCCAGCGCATAGTCATTATCTGCTTCCATGTACTGCTCGAATCGCTCTTCGAAATAAGTTTTATACTTACATACTTCATTCAGTGAAGCGTACTGTTCTTTTGAAATTCTAGATGTCACCTGTAGGAATTGAATCCACTTTTTGAAAGAAGTCACATAAGCACCGATATCGGATTCTTTTGTGCTGAGTACATGGCTAATTAAGAAACGGCCTGCAAAATCAACAATCGTTTCACCTTGTACATCCTCATAGCTGATTCCATAACGGACGAAATATTCGGTCATCACAAAGCCCATGCGATCCACATGTTTGTTAGCCGTTTCTTGCTTCAACTTCCCCTCATCATTCAGGAACGTCGCGAAAGCCTTCGTCTCATTTTCCCAGAACAACTGCTGCTCTTCCCAAGTTAAATTATCAATTGTATTCATCTTAAACACTCCAATTATCTATTCGCTCCAAAGTTGCATTATACCAAAAAAACGACCGTTCGTGGGGGTTGGTTAAATCTTCTTGTAAATTTTTTTCCGAATTCTTATGTTATACATGAGAAAAAACCCTGCACCACTAGGATGCAGAGCCTTCTCTTATTGATTAAAATTTTAAATAAAAACGAACTTATTTCCCGGACTGTCCATCCGTTGCCATCGCAACTTGAATCATTTCATTCACTGGCATATCGCCCGTAAACATCCGGAACTCAACACCATCGTTCGTCCAAGTCAGCGTTCTAGGCTCATCCTTCGAGCCATTCCCTGTGATCACACCAACCGTGAATCCGAGATCAACGATGTCTCCTGGTGGCAATGAAACCGATTTGGCTTGAGGTCTAACCTCAATCAAATTGAAGTTGTATTTCCCTTTATATCGTAAAAGTACAGCGGCATCCTCACCAAACTTCATATCACTGATGTCCTGCTTCACAACATCCTTAGGCAAGTAGTACGGCTCAACAATACCAATACTTTGGGCTTTGGCAGCTGCTGGTGCGGTTTTCGTCGCATCTGGTTTCGCCGTAGTGCCTGTGGCTTTGGATTGATCGGATTGACCACCTGTCGCGGACAGGTTTTTGTCCGTTACCGATTTGTCCCCAGTTGCTGCCGGGTGAACCCCATCTGTCACCGCAACGTCAGCTGACGTAGGCATTGTTTGCTGCAAATTCCAGCTCGTCATGTTACGCTCCATTTGGAAATAATCCTTATCGAACTTCGTATCAAATTCAAAATTCGTGAAATTCACTTGCACCAACACATTTTGATTCGCATCTGACACTTGCACTTGCGCAGGTGCGAGAGTTTTCTTATTCAGCCAGATTTTCTGACGAGATAGTTGCTCATTTTGGTAATTCGCGGCAACATCGAAAACGTAGGCATCCTTGTCCGTCGTAAATTGACGGTCATTATCCGCAATGATGCTTTTCGCTAAAGATTGGAACAGATACACTTGACCTTGATTCTCTGGCCAATCACTTTGGAAGCGGAAGCTCTTCTTCAAATGCGGCGTCAAGACAAACACGCCTTCTTCATTACGCAAAACGATTTGAGTAACATCCTTCGTGGCATTCGTCAGGGAAATCCGGTAGAAATGCTCAGGCGAGAACGCCACCTCAACCTGATACTCCTGCGGCTGCTGCCCTGTATTTAGAATCATGCTGCCTGAAGCTTGATAGCTGCTCGACTTGCCCATCACATGATCCAAGTCCTTTACGATAGATCCTGCATCCTTTTTACCCATCCCGCAACCTGCGAGAACCAATGCTACGCACATTACCACTGCTACCATCCATGTGACCCGGCGCATTCGATCATCCCCTCACTCATGATTAACATCAACATAGTACATGCATATGAGGGGACTTGTTCGATTATGCAGCCAAGCTTACGGCTTGGACATGAATTTAAAAATTAATGCACGCATCCCTCAGTACAGGATGCTTCTCATCCTTTGCTGATAAAATCGGTGACGTCGTCGGCCAAGCTATCCCGATTGCCGGATCATTCCACCGTATCCCGCGGTCAAGCTGCGGCGAATAATAAGCATCCACCTTGTACAGCACCTGCGTCTTCGGCTCTAAAGTACAGAACCCGTGTGCGAAGCCCTGTGGAACTAACAACTGACGCTTATTGCCGGCGCTAAGGGTAACACCCACCCACTGACCAAATGTAGGGGAGCTTGGGCGAATATCTACAGCCACATCGTAGATCGAACCCGCGACTACTCGTACTAACTTCGTTTGCGCTTGTGGGTTCAATTGATAATGCAGCCCGCGCAGCACGCCTACTTCTTCTGAAAGTGAATGATTATCTTGCACAAAATCTATCGTAATCCCCTGTACGGCAAACTTCGCCGCATGATAGCTTTCCATGAAAAATCCCCGATGGTCCGCATGGACCTCAGGTTCAATAATCACAAGCCCAGCTAAAGCTGTTGGCGTTATCTTCATACGTCCTCTCACCTCATTGACTAGCATATGCAGGAGAGTCGTAGAAAGCCTCAGACAACCGTTTATAGACAAGTGACCTCCCTCTATCGTTTGGGCTCTATGCAAGCGTAAAAAGGCCACCAAGAGCTTCACAGCCCCAGCAGCCTTTTCCATGTATGAGATGCATCTACCATATATATACGATACCTGCGATTATACCTGCCCAAATCAGGGAACCGAAGACCACACCGACAATCAATCCCTTGCCGATCGACACATGTTCATCCTGATAAGCGTCTTCATGATCAATCATACCCAAAACCTCCATAAATACTAAGTATTTGCATAGTATAGGGAAGTTGCTGATGAATCATGCGGTTGATGTTAAAAAATTTAATTTATTACTTGAGTGTAGCAACTTGTCAACTTTGTGATCAATTGAACTTGAAAATCGGAGAAAGGAATTGGTAAAATGACTTCGCTTCTCAATCACCTTGATACAGGTAAATCATGCGTTTGAGAAAACCTAATATGCATTTTTATTGATGAATCCATTTATTATCGTTTTACATATAATTTTGATGTCAAAAAGAAACGACCAATTCTCAATGTAAAAAATGTCATGCTTGATGCGATCTGTAATTGATGTATCTCCGCGTAATCCATTACTTTGCGCCCAACCTGTGATTCCAGGACGAATGTGATGCTTCACCATGTATTTAGGAATTTCTCCTTTAAACTGTTCAACAAAATGTGGTCGTTCAGGACGTGGGCCAACCACGCTCATATGACCAAATAGAACATTAAAAAACTGCGGTAATTCATCTAAACTTGTTTTGCGTAAAAAGGAGCCAAACTTAGTTTTGCGTGGATCGTTTTGTATAGTCCATCCCGTATCAACAATTTCTGGAGGCAAAGCCTTCATACTACGAAATTTATACATCATAAATTTCCGACGGTTTAGTCCTACTCTTTCTTGTCTGAATATCACTGGGCCAGGAGACGTTAACTTAACGAATACTGCAATTATTATTAATATAGGTAAAATCATTATTATTACTAAAAGCGAAAATACAATATCAAACGAACGCTTCAGTAACTTATTTCCCATTTCGTCTAGCGGGATGTCACGAATATTAATTAAGGGCATTCCTGCAAAATTATCGAAATATGGTTTCGCTGGAAGAAAATCGAAAAAATCAGGAATAATCATAACTTTAATTCCATACTTTTCGCAAACATTAACAATTTCCTCATACTTTTGATAGGCGACTAGGGGAAGAGCAATAATGACTTCATCCACTAGCGTTTTTTGCAAAATAATCTCGAGATCATCAATACTACCTAAAATAGGTTTAATATTATTTTCTAACAGTTCGTGTTTATTTTGAAAATCATCAAGAAAACCAATCACTTCAAAACCTAGTTCTGGATGTTGAACAAGACTTTTATTAAACTTTTTACCTAAAGAACCTGCTCCTAATATTAATATAAATTTTTTATTATACCCTTTTGCCCTAATTAATTTAAGAATAATATTTAAAAAATATCGATATATTAGGATAAATGAAATATTTGCTATAAGAAAAATCGCCAAAAAATGTCTTGATATATCTACTTCTTTAAATAAAAATAGTATGCTGACTAGGATTAACAAACTAATTATGTGAACCTGAACCACTTTAAAGAATTCGAATGAAAAACTTTTTTTACGTTTGGAAGAATATAGCGAGGTGAGGTATCCGAACCCTATAGCGATTAGCCCATATACAAAACTCCAAGGGACATACTTGTTGAATGGAATGAAAGGTTCATATGATATTAAATCACTTTCGAATTTCAACCACCATGCAAAAAGGAAGGACAATTCAACGAAAATTAAATCAGCAAAAGAATAAACTTGAGTTAAAAACTTTTGGTTTCCTCGTACCATAAGACCACCCCAAACATTTTGTAGATAGACTACTACTTAGAGAAACAATTTTCCATAATATCAAACCAAGTTAAATGTAATTGATATACATCTTCTTCAATTAACTCACTACCGTTTTGCACTTCAATAAATTGAAGTTCAGTAATTGCTTTAATTGAATGCCTTGCGCCAACAGGAATCTGTATAACATCTCCAGGATTAACATGAATTATCTCTTCATTTAAAACAACAATCCCATTACCGCTAATAATAGTCCAAACTTCTTTACGTTTATTGTGTCTTTGATAACTTAAATAGTTATCTTTTTTTATTCCTATCCGTTTCGTTAAAACTTCATTATCTTCAAATTTGGAGTAATCTAAGACTTTATACCATCCCCATCCTCTTTCTTCATACATCGGGCGTTTATCAAAATTAATATCCATTTCCTTAATTCGAGGACTTGAATTTTTTTCACTTACTAGAATACCATCTGGACTCGCAGCAACTACAACATTCGATAAACCCAGTACTGTTACGGGTATATCTAATTCATTTATTATATGTGTATTAATAGAGTCTTTACTAATAATTCCATTGCCTAATAAATTCGTATCCATTTCTTCTGTTAACGTATTCCAAGTACCTAGATCTTTCCAAAATCCGTCATATGAAAGTGTTACTATTTGTTTAGCATTTTCAACAACTTCGTAATCAAAACTAATTTTGGGAAGTAAACTATACTTTTTTAACAATTCTTCATATTTTATCGGAAATCCTTTATCGAGAAGCAGAGAGATAATATAATCTAATTTAAATCCAAATACACCACAATTCCATAGAGCTTTTTGATTTATCAATTCAATTGCTTGTGATTCAGTCGGTTTTTCTTTAAAATGACTTACTTTTAAAAATGTACTAGTCTCCTCTTGACTTTCAGGAACAATATATCCATATTTCTCTGAAGGATATGATGGAATAACTCCTAACAAAGCTATATTAGCTTGTGTAGAATTAAGAGCATCTTCCATTTCTTTAATTTTATTAAAAAAACCTTCTTCTACGTATGGGTCCACTGGTAACACAACTATTACCTCGTCTAGATTGACACCTTTTGAATAAATATATGTTGCTGCTAAGGCAATCGCAGGAAATGTGTCACGTCTCTCAGGTTCCACAATCAAAGGTACTTCAATACCAAGCTGATTGGTTATCATATCTAGTTGCGATTTGCTCGTTGCGACAACTGCAGAATCTTTAAGGTTTACTCGTTCAAGTTGTCTCCATACGCGTTGTACCATTGACTCCATATGACCATCATTATTTTGTAAAACTTTGAGAAATTGTTTTGATCTAGAATCATTTGAAAGAGGCCATAGCCGTTTACCTGAACCACCAGAGAGTAATACTAATTTCATTCTTCCACTCCTAAAAATATGAATAATATATTAATAAATTTCATCTCTGACGCCACCACTCAAGTGTTTCAAATAAGCTTTCTTCGAAATTTCTCTCAGGTTTCCACCCTGTAGCTATTTGAATCTTTTCTGCTGATCCAATAAATATTGGTACTTCAGAAGGTCTGAACTTTTCTTGATCGACTTCTACATCAATCTTAATTTTTGAGTCTTTTATCATAATATTTAATATTTCTTGGATTGCCCTTGGTTGCCCTGAACAGACATTGTATACTCCAGTTTGAACATCGTTTTCTAATACAGCCAAATATGCATTAATTACATCTCGCACATCAGTAAAATCCCTCTTTGCACTTAAATCTCCTACTTTAATCAAGGAGGGGCCAGATAGTTTTTCAATAAGTGCAATTTGCGATGCAAAATCACTTATTACAAAACCTATTCTCTGTTCAGGACCAAAATGATTAAATGGCCTGATGTGAATCAAGTTTAATCCATCTTTTCGCGCTAAACTAATGGAAGTTTGCCCTGCGGCATATTTGCTTATTGCATAAGGATTTTGAGGCATACAAGGATGTTCTTCAGTTAAAGGTTCGCCTAAAAGCCCAGATAAACCATATTCTTCGCTTGACCCAATGGTAATTATTTTTGCATTAGGAGCAAACTTTTTAACTGCTTCTATTAATTGAATAGTTCCAATAGTGTTTTCCATAAACGTATGCGTTGGTGATTCCCAAGCTTTTTTTACTAAACTTTGAGCCGCAAGATGTATGATTGCTTCGGGTTTTATCTTATTAATAAGTGATCCTATTTCATTATCGACCAAATTATACAATACCTTTGTAACTGTGCTATCGTAATGGTCCAAATTACTACGAACTCCAACAAATACTTGGTGTTCTTTTTTTACCAGCAGAGGGACAAGATGTCTTCCAACAAAACCATTTGCTCCAGTAACAAAAACTCGCATTAGAGCCCCTCTATTCCCTAAAATTTCTTAATTCTATCTAAATCGGCATCAACCATCATCTGTATAAGAGTTTCTAAACTCGTCTTAGCTTGCCATTCTAGTTTAACTTCTGCTTTTGTAGGATCGCCTAGTAAAACATCCACTTCTGCAGGTCTATAAAATTTCGGATCAATGATAACGTAATCTTCATACTTTAAACCTACGTAATCAAAAGCAATATTACACATATCTCTTACTGTTGTAGTTTTTCCAGTTGCTATTACATAGTCGTCTGCTTCCTGTTGTTGTAGCATTAGCCACATAGCTTCCACATAATCTCCAGCAAATCCCCAATCACGTTTTGCATCAATGTTACCTAATCGAAGCTCATTTTGTTTTCCTAATTTAATTTTTGCTACAGCATCTGTAACCTTTCTAGTAACAAACTCAATTCCGCGGAGAGGGGATTCATGATTAAAAAGAATTCCACTGGATGCATGTATATTAAAACTTTCTCTATAATTAACTGTAATCCAATGACCATAAAGTTTTGCTACTCCATAAGGACTTCTAGGATAAAACGGTGTTTTTTCAGACTGTTTCTCTTCTTGAATTAGTCCAAACATCTCACTAGTAGAGGCCTGATAAAATCTAATCGAAGGATCTGTTAGTCGAATAGCCTCTAACACATTTACAACACCAACTGCTGTTACATCTGCAGTCAGTATTGGTTGTTCCCAAGATGTAGCAACAAAACTTTGTGCACCTAAATTATAGACTTCGTTTGCTTCAGATTTTACTAAAGCCCTTATTATCGAAGATAAATCAGTCAAATCGCCTTCAATTAATTCTATTTCTTTTTCTATGTTCAAAAATTCTAATCTCCATATGGTACTTGTACTTCTTCGTGCCATGAGACCATATACTTTATATCCTTTTTCCAACAACAATCTCGCTAAATAAGATCCATCTTGACCTGTAATTCCAGTAATTAAAGCAGTTTTCATATAAGTTTTCTCCTTATTAAATTAATTATTAGATTCAAGAAACAAACTAACTTGTTTGTTCACAAAATTTCTAAATTCTACTTGGAATCTTTCCGAAGAAAACCGAAGAGCATTTTCTCTACAAGCTTCTGGTGTAATGTTGTGACTCTCTCTCTCGAATATCTGTACAGCATCTATTATGGATGATACTGTCTGCTCTTTAAAAAAGACTCCAGTAGGCACTAGTGATTCAAATATCCCATTAATAGTCTCTAGAGCTCCACCTTTACCATAAGCAATAACTGGGGTCCCACATGCCTGAGCTTCCAATGGTGCGATTCCAAAATCCTCTTCTGCAGCAAAAACAAATGCTTTTGCTCGCTGCATATGATTCTTAAGTACATCAAAAGATTGATAACCCATTAAAATAACGTTGGGTCCTGCTTTAGATAAAATTTTTTTATAATCAGGTCCCTCACCAATTACTACTAATTTCTTATTAGGCATTTGCGAAAAAGCTTCTACGATCAAGTCGATTTTTTTATACGGGACCATCCTAGAGGAAGTCAAATAAAACTCATCCTTATTATCATTAAAGGTGAAAGCATCAATATCTACTGGAGGGTAGATGACATTGGACTTACGTCTATATACTTTCCAAATTCGACGTTCAATAAAGCGCGAAATTGCAATGAATTCATCAACGCCATTTGCTGTTCTATAATCCCATTGGCGAATTTGATTCAACATCCATTTAGCCGCCCATGATTTAATGCCACTTGTCAAACCAGATTCTTTTAAATATTGATGTTGTAAATCCCATGCATATCGAATTGGCGAATAGCACATACATAAATGTAATTGATCTGGTCCTGTTAGTACTCCTTTTGCAACAGCATGTGAACTAGAAATTATCAAATCATATTTTGACAAATCGAACTGTTCCACAGCGAGAGGCATCAAAGGTAAGTATTGTCGGTATTTCTTCTTTGCAAAAGGCAGCGTTTGGATAAAAGATGTTGTTACTGGTTTATTTTGAATAAATTCACGTTGATTTGAAGGTAAAAAATCTACCAAGCTGAATAAATCGGCATCTGGAAAAATAAGCAACATTTGCTCCAATACTCTTTCTGAACCTGCATAGGTTACGAGCCATTCATGGACGATAGCGATTTTCATTTTGCTATTACCTCCTTTATAATGGCAATTGTTTCCTTAGCACATTTTTCCCAAGTATATTTTTTTGCATGCTCTTTTCCTTTTTTCACAATTAAATCCTTATATGATTTATCATTTAATAACTTYTCAATTTTATTTGCAATATCCATTGGGTTGAAGGGATCGCAATATAAAGCTGCATCACCACAAACCTCGGGTAGGGACGCTGCACTAGATACTACTACTGGACATTCTGAAGCCATTGCTTCTAATGGCGGTAACCCAAAACCCTCATATAGAGATGGAAATACTAGCATATCCGCATGTGCAAAGTATTGTTTTAAAATATCCTCTTCTACAAAACCAGTAAAGTGGACTCTTCCACCCAATCTTCCAGCCATTTTCGCAACTGCTTCATCCCCTGTAATAAACCCTTCCTTTTTACCTAAAATAACTAGATCTTGTGGATACTTATCAATAGTAACTTCAAACGCTTGAAGCAAACCCGAAAGATTTTTGTTAGGTTTCACATTTCCTACATATAATAAATAAGGCTTTGAATATGGATTTTGAACTTTTGTAACATTGAACCATGATTTATCTACACCGATATGAATAGTATGAACCTTTTGCTTATCGGGGCCAACTTGTTTATTTAATTCCATTTGTGTAAAATGTGAATCACATATAATTGCACTAGCTTTATATTTTAACACTTTAAACATTAGTTTTGCATAAATTCTTTTATGAATGCCTTTCACTAAATCAGGCATAGCCAAGTGAGCTACATCATGTACGGTGACTAACATCTTACCTTTATAAAATAATGGAATATTATAATGAGGAGACCAAAAAAGCAGTGTATCTCTTGGGACTTTTCGAAACATTTCCAATTGTTCATTTATAGAATATATTGGTGATCGGCAATCAATTAAATTAATATTTTTACTTTTAGACCAAGAGTATTGGTTAATTTCACTTATTTTACCTAGAAGGTTAAATTTGATTTCTGGAAAAGATTCAACTATTAGAGGGATAAGATTTCTAATATAGGTACCTATTCCAGATGAATGTAACATTCGTACGTCAATAGTTATCACTTTCATTCATGAGTACCTCCTCATCCTTTATCTATTTTTTCACTACAGATTTTGAGTTATTATTTCCAAATAAAATATCCGATGATGATAATCCGAGAACTAGTGTTAGAAAAAGATTTATAGGAAATATTTGGTCGAAAGGCAAGTTAGCGGTCGCTATATAGGTTGTTATTAGAAAAAGGAAAGCCCCTGAAGCAAACGCTTTTCTCTCAGTTGGAAACTGCTTGTCATTTATAACTCTATAGTACTTATATATTGCAAAGAGTCCAACCATTATATATAACATTAAATAAACAACCCCAAAGTTGCCTAAGATATTGATATATCCCGATTCCCCAATCCATCCCTTAGGTTCGAGTCCGATTAATTGAATTGGTTTTAATCTACCGACAATATCCAATACATCTAAATGTTGTGAAATACTGCCGATTTTTGTTTCCAGAAATTTATTGTAAATCTCTATAATCTTCTTATATTGAAGAATACCAATTACAATCAAAATAGTCACAATAGGGATAATTGTTTTTATCATTATTTTAGCTATAAGTCTTAGAAACCTTATATAAAATATAATAATAAAAATTATAACAGCAAGAATAACTGACATTATTGCTGTTAATGATTGTGTAAGTATAAGAAATATAAATAGTAAACTTAATAATAGGGTTCTTTTTATTCCTTTAAAAAATGAAAATGAGAACCCAATAAAAAATGCTAATAATACCCCAAATCCATTAGGATCATCTAGAAAACTTCCAAAACGAACAGATATTGAATTATCATAAGCTAAAGCTGGCAGACGATTAAATAGTAAAAATAGTAATAATTGAATTACTTCCGAAGCAATCGCAATATAGATAATAAATACAATTATTTTATTAAGTTTCTGGTAAGAAAAGTAGTTACTACTGAATAAATGTAATCCAGCTGGTATCAAAAAAAACACACCTGTTTCGACTAACATAAAATCTTTTATCATCAAACCGTAAAACATTGGAACGACTGAAAGAGTCATATAGGAAAGTAAATACAGTGGCCTATATATTATCAGTTCTTGTTTATTCAATAATTTGTAAGAAATTACATATAACAAGAGAAAACCAAAAAATAAATATTTACCAACTGCTAGCCATTTAGGGGTATCACTATAATAAGGACTTGTAGTTGAATCATTTATCATAAAAGGATATCTATAAGATGTATAGAACATGCCGAATATAAGAACCGTTGTTATTAATAAATTTAAAATTTTATTCTGTGTTCTCATAACTTATTCACCAAGTCAACAAAACGAACAAATGATTCATCCCATGAGAACATTTTACATCTTATTTTTCCAGCAACTGAAAGTTGGTTGTAGACTATTGGGTCTTTATATAAGACTTCCATGATTTCTTTAATAGAATTAATGTTAAAAGGATCGAAGTATAACGCAGCATCTCCACATACTTCCGGAATCGTAGACGCATTTGACGCAATTACTGGAATTCCGTATGACATTGCTTCTAATGGTGGTATGCCAAAACCTTCATAAATCGATGGAAAAATAAATGCAAAACTATCATTATAAAGTGTCGCCAACTCATCATCAGATACATAGCCAATAATACGCAACAAACCTTTGTTCTCTAATGTTTTAAAATATTCGCGTTCTTCATCTGCCTTCCAGCCTTTTCCACCCACAATAGCGAAAACCATATTTTTCATTTCTGAAGATACGAGTTCAAATGCTTGGACAGCTCTTAATAAATTCTTTTTGCCTTCTAAATTACCAACAAAAAGAAAATAGTTCTTTTTTCGCAAGTCATATTTTTGAATAACCTCAACCTTCTGTTTGTATTCCCTAGCGGTATATCCAATATACAACAATTCAATATTTCTAATTTTACTAAAATTAGTTTTTACCGCTTCCATAGTTGTATTTGAGTCTACTAGAACTAAGTCAGCCATTTGAACAGAAGATTTGAGAAATAATTTGTTATTTAACCAATTTAACTTAGTCACATATTGCGGAACTTCTAAGTATGCTAGATCATGTACAGTGACAATAAGTTTTGTTTTTTTCCGGATAAAAAACTGTGAAATAAATGGCAATGTATGATCAGGGCTCCAGAAAAAATCCGGTTGATCATTCCTTATTAAAACTGGAAGAGATAATTGAGCCCACACCGTTCCATAGAAAGATAAGAAATTATCTACTACTTTTATTACTAAGTTCACTTCTTTTGCCAAATTAATAGAACAACTCGGATGTAGATTCTTATGTGTATACAATGTAATGTTAAATTCCTTAACCAGTCTTTTTACAAGTTCAATTACATATGTTTGAATACCTGTCTTATGGATAGTCAAGCATCTTGCATCGATCGCAATTGTACGCTTTTCATATCCTTTTTTCATAATAATATCTCCTCAATAATTTCCTTATATGCAGAAGTTTGATTAATAGAATTAAATCTTTCATTAATTGTATCCATAGCATTTAAAGAAATTTTATACAAATCAGTTTTGTCTGTGTGATAAATTAATCTTTCTAACAAATCTGCAAGTTCTTTTGAATCCCCAGGCGTATATAAAAAACCATCTTTTCCTTGGGTAATAATTTCAGGAGCTCCACCACTATTAGAGGCTAGTACAATACAACCATATTGCATTCCTTCTATTAAAACCATCCCTAGAGGTTCTGGCTCAATTGATGCATGAATTAAATAATGCATATCAGGCAATAATTCTACCAATGGCAAAAAACCAAGAAATTTTACATGACTAGAGAGCGAATTAGTTATTACGTACTTATTTAATTCATCGTAATATTCTTTTTCATCGACAGTCCAAGGTTCACCAAGAATTTCAAATAGAACTTCGTTAGATAACCMCCCTTTTTTTTCTCTTAATATTTTAATTGCCTCTAAAAAAATATGGAATCCTTTCCATCTTGTTATATGTCCTGCCATTACTAATCGAATGTTTTGGGGTTGATCAAACTTTTCAGAATATGATTTATTAATTATATCGACGCCGTTATATACTACTCTCAGTTTTTTTTCATTTAATTTAGACTCAATACTTTTCTTCACAGCATTTGATACACAAACGAATATATCAAGGCCAATTAAATATTTTGCATACAATTCATAGAGTCTATTAATTTTTATATTATGATGAATAACAATTACTTTTTTGAATGTAAATAACTTGGTTAATATTCCGTATATACTTGGTCCAATTCCATTATAAATAACTACATCGGGCTTTCTGCGAATAATTAATTTTAATAATTTATAGTTACCTATAAAAATGGAAATTAAGTACTTTAAGGCAGAACTCTCGGAAATTCGTTGGAAATACGTTGATTCTAGTAAATTTATATTATTATATTTTACTTCTTTAATTAACTTCTTTGATAAAACACTTGAGTCTTTAACAAGCATATCAACCTCAAAATTTGGATCAATGGAAAATTGGTGAGCAAAATTAAGAAGAACTGTTTCTCCACCACTAAAATTTTCTTCTGCACTTATAAACATAAGCCGAGTCATTGTAACCTCCATTAATTTAGTCAATATTACATTTTCTTGGTAATATGCTCACTTTTTTATATGATGAAAAACTGCACGAGGAAATGACCACACAACTGTTAAAACATACGATCCTATTAGTCCAATAAGAATTCCATTGATACCGAAAATCGGGGAAAGTGCCCATTGTAAAACAAAGCATACTACAGCTTGGACAGGTACCCAAATCCAAAATGGACGCATATCACTCATACTTTGTAATATCATAGCAAATGTATCCGCCCACACTCTAATAAGTTGATAACATCCCATTAAAACAATGAATTTCACTGGAACTATTAAGTGCTCACTTGGTGAAAGAATATTAATTATGAAACTATTAAATACAATAATTATTAAAGTAGAAACCATAGTAAAAAAAAGGCCAATTATAATATTTTTTTTTATATGAGTTATTACACCAGCCCACTTAGATTTTGCAATTAACTCAGCACAAACTGGCCAAAGAGCCATCAAGACAGCATTATAAATAAAAGCTATCAATAAGAAGATCTTTGTGGTTACATTATATATGACGATCTCATCTGCATTTATTTTTTGAGACATAACAATATAATCTATTTGCAGCACACCGGCAGCCATAATTGATATTACCCAAAAATGAAATGCCTTATTCATGAGACTTTTTACTGTTGCTAAAAAATTAATTGTTAATCCTTGTTTAAAATATGTTTTTAAATACTTAATAATTTGTAGGATAAATGAAATTATAGAAAGAAGTGCTGGAGGCCCTATATAAAAAATAAAACACCAAAGTAATTTATCAGAGAAATCATTATTACCACTATTCAATACCCAGTAAATCCCCAAAAATGCGATTATATATGATAAAGCTGGGATTATATTTGAAAAATATCCTTTATGCTGTGCATACCAAATTTTATATGCTATTCCGCCAATAGTTGCTATTATAAATAGTATTCCTACCACAAAAAAATATTGTGATTTTTCATAATCTTTCATAACTTCAAAATTTTTCAAAAGAATCGGCGCTATATATTGACTTGAATAGAAAAGTAAAACGATTGCTAACACCATAATAATTAAGGCAATAATTGCAGTAACAAATATGAGATCTAAGTAAGATTGTTCCTTTGCTCTCCGTTCAGAAATATGATTTTGTAAACTGTACCCTAATCCAATGTCAACTAGTAAATACCATCCAGTTAAACTTGTAAGTAAGGCAAACACAGCATAATTCTCATATCCTAATCCCTCTATAATAACACGTATAATTAGTAATTGAATTATTGCTATAATGACTCGACTTATCCAAGCAGATCCTGCTACAATTAGGTGACTTGGTATTTTTCGTAGTATTAAATGTGTAAATTTACAAAAAATTCAAATCACCACCTTTATTTTACTCCACATTTTTATCGACTTGTCGGACTTCTAAACGATTATTACTATTTTTCCAGTATTCTCTGAAAAAAACTAGGAATAAACTACATACAATACCTGCTAACCCAGCAAAAATTAATGTTAACAATTTCCCTTGAGTGAGTGGCATCTTAGGCTCTATCGCCGGTGTAATTAATATTGCATTATTATTGTTTTCATTGCCATTTAAAGTATTGGTTAAATTTAAATCTATTTCTTTTATTTGTTTTTGTCGCTCTGCGATTATTGCTTGATTTGATGAAATTCTGGCTTTAAAGTTTTGTTTTTCTGTTTGCAATTTAGATACTTCTATGGAAAGTTCAGAAACTTTTGATTTTAGTCCTATATAAATAGGATTGATTTCTTCATTATTAAGCTGTAAAGAACCAAGACTCTTATTACTTAAACCACTTAAATCTTTTAATACAGATTGTAGATATGGGTCTCCAGCAAGTGACTTTTCTGTATTCAATTTATCTGGAGTTGTTTCAAGCATCTTTAATGCCGAGTCAAGTTGATTTTGGTAAATTTTCAATTGATCTTCTGTTTCCATTAAATCTTTATTAGCATTTACAATTAAATCCATACTAGATGAAATCTCAATCAAAGAAGAAAGTTCATAACTAATAACATTAGCAATATTTGTTATAATTTTCGGTTCACTGCCTTTTACTTTTACTCGGATGAAATTAGAGTCCTTAATTGTCTCTACATTGATACTCTCACGCAAGGCATCTAAAGTATATTTTTGAGGGTCCAATTGCATTTCATTCATAATTTTGTCTAAAAAGAAGCTGTTTTTAACTTGTTCAACAAAAGGAGCGAGTTCTTTTTTTACCGTTTGCTGTTGTTTTTCATTTATTTGGTTGTTAACCATTACTGTAGTTGCTGCCTCATATGTTGGGTCAAGTATAAAAAAACAAAAAAAACCTGTTACTGACATTAGAAAAATAGTACCTAGGATAATTACCCATTTTCCACGCCAGGTTATTTTAATAACTTCTCTCAGACTTATTTCCTCTTGCATTTGTATTCTTCCCCTTTGTTGTGTATTTAAAAAGTTTCTTTACTTCAGATGATAAGAGGAGATCTAAAAATAATTCTCTAATCGTTAGATTCTAATGTTAACTCAATTGCTATACCCTTGCAAAGTTTTGTCATTTGGAATCATAAAATTTCGCTAAAAAAGGCGTTTCTTATATAAAATTTTGTCGAATTAACTAGTAAAAAAGACAAGGTTTCACGATTTTTAGTAATTAAACTATTGGACAATTCTTTTTAGCTCTGTCCCCTACAATTCTAATCAATTTCGAAACTGTTACTTATCTAGTTTGTTAACGACATTGATCTTCAAGGGATCCGAACTACTTTCACGTTTCACTTTAAGTAATCTTTATTTAGTCCAAGACCATTCTAACACTACTATCCTATAAAATACTAGCCTTGCATTAATAAGCTAGTCTTCAAAAAGATACAACTTAGAAAAAAATAAAACTAAACACAGCATGACTAGTGGTTTAAGAAAAGAGTGATGCTGTTTAAATCGCAATCTTGTCTATTATCTTTACGAAACTGCGTAATATAATCTTATATCCTTACGTCCAGTGCCCGGGTTCTCAATTGGCAATGATCTTTACATGTGATAAGATAATGTCGTAATTTGAGGAAAGAAGGAGATCGCAAAATGTATAAAAAAGAAAAGGTTATAACTGAAATAATGGCAGAAAGAAAATCTGTTATTTACTGGTTGCTAATGAGTTTTGTAATTATATTCATGGTCTGGGCTCCGTTCCAGAAAGCATTGTTTAATGGGAATAATTATGAGTTTGAGCGCCCAATATATACTTCTTTGATCTGGTCCTCAGCTATTATGTTTTTAATCTCGATTTATTTCTTCTTTAATTGGAAATGGAAGTCGAATAAAGATGCCCTTAGTATTTTAGTATTATTCCTTCCACTTACTTATCTCATCTCTCTCATTCCTGCGGCCTCTCAATATTCTGCTACTACTATGTTCTATATACAGACTATTTACATTACTTTCTTTTTAATCGGTACCTACTTAGCTAAAAATAAACTAGGCAATTCAATCCTTACAATTGCTTTAATGGGGTCTGGGTATTTCATCGTTCTTTTTGGCTTGATGAATTGGTTTGGCAATGGTAGATTAGCTGGAAGCCTTGTTTCAAGCTTCTCAGAGTTAACGGACGGCGTATACAGAGATGCAGTTTTACCTGACTATGCTGGAATTCGCCTTACTTCTGTTTTTCAGTATGCCAACTCATACGCAGCTTATTTAATAGCACTTTTGTTTGGAGCCCTGTTCTTTGTTTCTAAATCAAATCGTTGGTCCATTGTATCCATCAATTCATTCATGTTGGTTCCAATCATTCTCTCTTTTTTCTTTACTTTATCCCGCGGTGCCATTGTCGTTATTCCTGTAGTTCTTCTCATTCTTTTATTCTTTATGAAGCTTAATAGACAAATTTTGTTTCTTCTTCATATGGGGATCGCTTTTATTGCTTCATTTACTATTTTACAGAAACTTATGGCTGCAGGGATTGCCCTTAACAAACAGTTTTCTGGTTCCGAATCAAGTAATAATTGGTTACTTCTACTTAGTGTTTCAGCAGTTTATACCATTGTTGCTTTACTCATACAGAAATTCATAGCACCTATTATAGAGAAAAAGGTTGAACGAATCAAAAGTCGTAAATTGACAAATAATATAGTACCAATACTTACAATAGTCTTAGGGGCATTGGCTGCCTTTCTTATTTTCAGTAATGTTGGTGCCACTAAGCTACTTCCTGAAAATCTAAAAAATCGTCTTGAGAACATCAACTTCGCACAAAACAGCGTATTAGAGCGCGGAACCTTTTATAGAGATGCCATGAAAGTATTTAAGGATCATCCTATATTAGGCGCGGGTGGTGGAGCATGGTCTTCTCTATATGAGAAATATCAAAACAATCCTTATGTTAGTCGACAAGCACATAATTTCTTCCTTCAATATCTAGTTGAGGTTGGAGCATTAGGAATTATAGTATTCTTACTATTCTTGGGTAGTATTTTCTATTTATATATTCGATCTTATTTCAAGAATTCAGCAGAACCAAAAGATTCTCATTTTTTATTTTTCATCATAACCATTTCGTTATTTATACATAGTATCATCGATTTCGACCTTAGCTATGTTTATTTAGGGATTTTAGTGTTCCTTAGCTTAGGAGCTATGACATCTAATATTGGGGATGCCCCCTTTAAATGGAATTTAGATAAGCCACTAATAAATAAAATTTACCCCTCTCTACTGCTTGTCATTTCTATCGTTATGCTCTCTACATCTACCAGAATGCTCAGTGCTAATAGCTCTTTCAAAGAAACGATAGCTGTAAGTCAAAAAAGCACTAACTATAACGAGATTATTAAGCCACTGAATGATGCCATCAAACTTCATCCCAATCACCCCAACTATGCTCTTCAAAAGGTTGGACTTGATCTACAGGTGTATTCTCAAAATAGGGATGAGCAGTTTTATAACGAAGCTTTGCATTTGTTAGCTGGACTTATCGATTCTGAGCCATATAACCGCCAGATGATTTCCCAGCAGCTTAACGCCTATCAACTTAAAGGGCAATATTCTCAGGCTGCAGGATTAGCCGATTCAATGATTTCTAATTTCCCATGGGATATTACAATATATGAAGATAGCATTTCGTTAAAAGTCCAAGCTGGCCTCATAGAGAAAAGCAACAAAAATTCCCAAGCTGTGGACCAGAACTGGGATCGTGCTTTGGAAATCTATAATATAATTCTTACCAAAATGAAATATTTGGAGACTTTGCCTAAAGAACAAGTTCAAGGGCGTGCTTTCAACGTAACCAACAAGATTGCCCTTGGAGTCAGCCAAATAAAATTATATAAAGGTGATGGCTTGGGAGCTATGACTATCCTGAAGCCTTATGTCAATGACCAGTTTGACATCCCAACGAATCGTGCTGTTGCACGTTTGTATCTTGCGATTTTGCAAAAGCAGAATACTAATGACCAAGCACTTTATGACAAGTTAATTGCTAAAGATCCGAATGAAAAGCAGCAGATTGAAACCATTGTTAATATGTCAACTTCCGCACCTTAGATCTATGAATAAACCCATAATGTGACGGTAAGAAAAACAAGAGTTTGAACGAAATCATAGTATTCATATTCAATAAAGTAAAGCCATCTACTGATTCTCGCTAGAGATTTCCAGTGGATGGCTTCTTTGTATTCTACTCTCTGAGAGTCTTACATAATGCAGTCTAGTATCACTGCGTAATGAACCTCTTGTGATTCTTCCTTCTCTAAATAATTTTCTATTTTTAACTATTTAATAATTAGGGATTCCTTTAATAATCATCTGCACCAGCAGCTTTGTTTATACACCTTCGTGGGTTACATATATCTTATCAAGAATCATCAAATTGTGCTTTACCTTACTGCAGCCGCTCCTTCTACTTCTCAATCCACTCACGCCTTAAGACAAAAAGCTCGCGCAGCTCGCTTGTCGACATCTCCGTGACCCAGTTCTCGCCGGTGCCGACGATTTGGTCACTGAGGCCCTGCTTACGCTCGATCATCTCGTCAATTCGCTCTTCGAGCGTGCCGAGCGTAACAAACTTGTGCACCTGCACGTTGCGTGTTTGCCCGATGCGGAAAGCGCGATCCGTGGCCTGATTCTCCACGGCCGGATTCCACCAGCGGTCATAGTGGAACACATGATTGGCCGCTGTCAGGTTCAACCCCGTTCCTCCTGCTTTCAGCGAAAGGATGAAGATGTGGCAACGCTCCTCCGCGGGGAGCGTCGCGTCCTGGAAGCGCGCGATCATCGCGTCGCGCTTCGCCTTAGACACACCCCCGTGCAAGAACTGCACGGCCTCTCCCAGCGCCTGCGCAAGCGTTGCCTGCAGCAGGTGCCCCATCTCGACGAACTGGGTGAAGATGAGGCAGCTGCCTCCTTCGCTCCTGAGTTCGTCTATCATTTCAACCAACCGCTCCAGCTTCGCTGAGCGTGTTCTCACATCAGCCGCGGCGACGAGTGCGCCGCGCCCCTCTTTTGCTTTCGCAACTGCTCTTGTGCCTGCTTTCACGCCTGCTCTTGCGCCTGCTCTTGCGCCTGCTCTCACGCCCGCTCCGCCAATCTCCTTCAAAAACAAACCCGGATGATCACAAATCTGCTTCAACTTCATTAGCGAAGTAAGAATGAGTCCTTTCTTCTCTATGCCACTGGATTCCTCAATCTTCTCCATCAAGCTCTGCACGACATTCTCATACAGCGCCCCTTGCTCTGTGGTGAGACGCACATACGCCTTTCCTTCGTACTTATCCGGCAAATCAAGCTGAATCGCTGGATCCTTCTTCAGGCGTCTCAGCAGGAACGGCCTTATCAAACGCTGTACGCGCCCCGTTAATTCCTTCGCTCCATCCCCATTTTTCTCGATTGGACCTACATATTGTCTATTAAAATGAGTCAACGTCCCCAGATATCCCGGGTTCACAAAGTCAAAAATCGACCACAACTCGGTCAATCGATTCTCTATCGGCGTGCCAGTCAACGCAACACGCTGACCCGCTTCTAGCTTACGAATGGCCTGCGATTGCTTCGTATACACATTCTTGATATTTTGTGCCTCATCCAAGCAAAGCGTATCCCATGTAACGCTCGACAGTTCCTCTTCATCCAACTGTGCGAGAGTATAGGACGTTATCACCAGATCAGCATCACCAAGCGATGCTTCGAATGCTTCCCCTTTTGCCCGCTGCGCACCATAATGAAGTTGAACCTGAAGCGTCGGCGCAAATCGCGCAAGCTCCTTCTGCCAATTGCCAAGCACAGAGGTCGGACATATGAGCAAGGAGGGTTTTGGTCTGGAATCTGACATTGATTTTGATCCGAAATCTGACTTTGACTTTGATCTTGAATCTACCGTCGATCTTACCTCTGTCTTCCCCTGCTCCCTCACCTTCAACAAATAAGCAATAAACTGAATGGTCTTCCCTAGCCCCATATCATCCGCCAGACAGCCACCTAGCCCCATATTACGTAGGAAAAGGAGCCACGACACCCCTTGCACCTGATATGGCCTAAGTTCAGCACACAAGCCCTCAATGTTCCCCACATGTGGAATAGACTTGGTCTGGCTCAACTGTTTCATCAAGCCACGCATATGACTATTGAGTTCTACCTTGACCTCCAAGGATTTAGCCCTCTCATCACCCTCCACCGCGCGACCTTCCTCATCTTCTGACAGATGCATTTCCAACACATCCCGGAAGGACAGCCCCTTCTTCCTCTCAACCTGCTTCATAGCATTGCGAATTTGTTCCAAATGCGCTGGATCCAGTTGTACCCATTTACCTCGGATGTAGATCAAGCGCTTTTTTTCCAACGCCAACTGCCCAAACTCTTCCTCAGACAAGTCTACGCCGCCTAGCGCCACACGCCAATCAAACTGCACGATTTGATCCATGCCAAACATGGCTTTACGCGTAGAACCCACGGAGCTTTTGATCTTCACCTTCAGCTGAGGACGACCCATCTTCTGAATCTCTTCCCACCATGATGGTAAAAAGACGGAAATTCCCGCCGCCACAAGCTGTAGACTCGATTCGGTTAGGAACGTCCACGCTGCTTCATCTGATAATTGCTCGATGATTTTACCTGGTTGATAGGCACTCTCTAGCTCTGGCAGCATCCGCAAAATACGTTTCGTTTGTTCCTGAAGACTATCAGCAATATCTGATTGCCAAGCAAGCGGTATCTCACCAACTAGCACATTGCCTGTGGAACTAAACTCAACGAATCGGTTCGCATCCTTACGATCCTGTGCAATGAATCGCAAGCGCCAATCTGCTGCGTTATCCTTAGCGGTTGTCGTGCCGTCGATATACGTCTCAGCATAKGGTTCAACGAGCTGCACACAAATACGATATGGCGCATCATCGTCATGAGTCCAACCAATTGCAAGGAGCCAGTCCTCTTCCTGCATCCAAGACGATTCCAACAGCAAAGCCTCAAACCCTCGGGCATTAACTTGCAGCAGCCTATTCGCTTGAACTAATCCATTCCACACCGGAGTTAGCTCGAAATCCGCATCAGTCTCTAGCAGCTCTTCAACGATTCGGCTAAACCATCTCTGCCAAGAGCTTTCCGGGCAAGCCCCGTCGCACAGCTCTCTAAACCTCTCAACCTGTCCCACCGGCACCTTAAACTTCCAGCCATTTTTCCCTTCGCGCCAAAGCTCATAGGACGGCAAATACCAGCCAGCATCGATTGCCTCACTAAGGAAGCGCGCACCTTTTTGCAGCTCCGTAAATCCCTCTTCCCATGTTAAACTGCTATGTAAGAGCACCCCTGGTGCACGTAAATAATCTAAAGCCATAACAGGAGACAGCACAATCGCATCCCCATAAGGAATCCGAGTCACTTCCAGCCCAGTCCCATAGAATGAGCGCTCATGCCAGGCAAAAAGCAGCTTGCGCAGCATATATCCAGGAACCGCGTTCGCTTGCTCTGTTTCTCCATACAGGGCAAAACTCCCCGAAGGAAGCCTTTGAATTCTCATATGAATTGGTGCCAAAGTCATCATGGTATCAAATTCCCTTTCCGCAATTCCTCAGTGAAGGCGCGATACCGAGCGTATTGTTTCACGATTTGCTCCAAGTACGCTTCAAAACGAGGGGTTAGCTTCAGCTTTTTATAAGCAGCCGCTAATTTCTTCAACAGCTTTATAGCTTGTATATAATCGGGACGATTTTTCCCCTGAATAAATGCTTCAATCGCATGATGATAAATCGGCAGAAGGTATCGAACATTCGCTTTCTCGACGAGTTTGAGCTGTGCTGCATCGATGTGAACCGTAGATAGATCCAAAAGGAGACAGAGATCTGCCCATTCCTGGTACTCACCTTTTGACAGTAGGAATTTCGCATAGTGATCGTAGCTTGCAGGCAAAAGCGAAATCATGACGTCCCGCTGCTCATTCTCAACTTCTCGCTGTTCCGCTGCCAAACGCCAGTAATGCAAAAATTCATCCGCATATACTCGCTCGTTCCACGCCATTTTCGGTTTTAACCACCGCAACCAAGCCAACAAACGATCCCACTGACTCTCAAAAACAAATCCATTCAAATAATCGAACCAATAATCCGGCTCAATATCAAACATCCCATTTTCTGCTCGTTCCCAGGCATTTTCATCTTCACCTTGGCTAATATCCAAATGAATAGAACCGAGAGTAGCGACTTTATGCGCTTGTTGGCTCGCTTCCGAATCTGCATGCAGCTGTCTGAGCCTCGTTGTTTCTAACGCTACCATGTCCTTATCCTGAAATAACTGTGACCATAACAGCTTATACAAATCGACCCAATCATACAGATACAAGCCTGATCCATTCTCGCAAATGTCAGCTAAATAAGCCGATAAATCCTTCATATATCCACCGTACTGCTTAAATGCCTTGTTAACATCTAGCACGTGAAGAATCGCTTCCAACTGCTCACGGGCATGCTTCAAGACACGTTTGACATAATAGTTCGTATTTTGATAAAAATCATATGTGATCGCTTTTGATCCCGCCATCGTATCGCATAACTGAATAACATACAGCGCAACTTGAATATCATACACACCTCGAATGGTCGGCTCCCACGTATCAGCAAGCTTATTGAGCTCACGCCACGCTCGCATACAAACTTCCTCAAGACTAAATGCATTATAAATCTTGGCATTGCCATATTGTTTATGAAAATAAGTCAGCCATTTCTCACAGCTATCCGTCGAATCTGGCAGCCTAGTTGTAGACTTAGATTTCTGTGGAATTTTCTGATCTACCTGCGCCATCTTCATTTTACCAAACCGAAATTCCTCCGGATCATATCCCGCTTGCTTCGCCACTTCAAACAGCACCGCAGCCATATGCTTACAATAATAACCGTAGGGACACGTGCAGCCACTCTTTGTGAAGCTCTTGAGATCCAAGGTAACCTTGTACCTATTGGTTCCGTCCACTCTAGCTTTCATAATCGAGGTACCTTCAACTTGAATATCCCTTACAACACCTTCATTGAAATAAGCCCAACCTCTCGCGATGATCACTTTATCGAATTTAGGACGTATCCGTTCTATCCAAAACGACCAATCAATTTCTAACTCTTGCATGTGCCTATCCCCCGTTACCAGTCAACATCCTTCCCTTATTATATAATTAACTCCCCTAACAAAAAAACACCCCCCGCCAGAATCATCGAATGATTCTTAGCGAGAAGTGCTTATCTGTTACTTCCTGAGCATACCTTGATGTGGATGTGGGTGAGTTCCGCAATACTCATCGGTTTCGGTACATGTATACACGTGCTCATAAACCGGTACGCAGTGATGGCGATTTACAATTTGGATTGGATGAATGACTTGAACCTTTTGTGGGTGATAGAAATCTCTAACTACTCTTTCTGGATCTGTCATTATCGGGTCAGCAGGTGGACACTGAAATTGGTTTCCTTGATTTGGTTGTAAAGCCATGAATGCGTCAACTCCTCTGTTAGTATGAGATAGTATACGCCTAACCCTAGTCCAGAGAGTGTACCAATGCCTATCTTTCCCATAATTGGGCAGATGCGCGTGGGCCAAGCAGGCATGGTGTCCAAGCAAATAGAAAAGAGCCAGGCTGTGTAGCGATTACTTAGGAGTAAACAAAAGTGAATTTATGTTATCGTTCACAGTATGGGAATTACGCTGTATAATTATGAACAGGAGCTTGTCACACACTAGACAGGAAGCTAAAGCGAACTTAAAAAGAGGTGATGGATATGGAAGAATTACTGCATAAAATAATGTTGCAACTTGAAACCATGGACACAAGACTAAAGGGCGTCGACACGAGACTAGAATCTATGGACACTAGACTTGAAAGCGTGGAAACAAAGCTAGAATCCATGGACGCCAGACTAGAAAACGTGGAAACAAAACTTGATCGTATTCAGCTAACTTTAGACTCACATCATCTCGAAAATATTGAATCTGATGACCGTCTCCTTGAAGCAATTCACACAACCAATGACCGCTTAGACTTTCAAAGAGATAAGATCTCCAAAACCGAGGAAGACTTGTACTTATTGAAACAAAAACATTAGGAAAGGATGATACCTTCATGAACGAGCAATTATTAATACAAATACTGGAAGAAATAAAAGAAATGAAAACCGAACAAAAGCAAATGAATGAGCGATTAAATTCAATTGAAGCTTTTGTATCTGACATACCTCTAATTAGACAAGCAGTCCTAGAAACGCGAGAAGATGTCAAGCAACTAGAAGCAGTTCAAAGACATTTAGTGACAGAACATCATACATTCGCCCATCATTTTAATGTCATCGATAAACAACTCGTTGATCACGCTATTGAAATCGACAAGTTAAAAAACAGATAACTCCAACTTCGCAGCCCCAATGGGCTTTTTATTTCCATAGAATTAGAACATATGTTCTAATTCTCCGAATATATATCTTTAAATCGTCATTTAAGCAAACAAAAAAAGACCCCCGAAGGAGTCTTTCTCTCTGCATGCGCAGAAGCTCTGACGAGCTCCCTACATCATGCCGCCCATTCCACCCATACCGCCCATATCAGGCATACCTGGTTTGTTTGCTTCTGGTTTATCAGCGATAACCGCTTCTGTTGTCAAGAACATAGCTGCAACAGATGCTGCGTTTTGAAGTGCGGAACGTGTTACTTTCGCAGGGTCAACGATACCAGCTTCGAACATGTTTACCCATTGTCCAGTTGCTGCATTGTAGCCGATGCCTACTTTTTCGTTTTTCAAGCGCTCAACGATAACGGAGCCTTCTTGACCAGCGTTAGCTGCGATTGTGCGAACTGGCTCTTCAAGGGAACGAAGGATGATGTTAACACCCGTTTGCTCATCACCAGTTGCTACTACTTTCGCTACTGCGTTGTAAACGTTAACTAGGGCAGTACCACCACCAGAAACGATACCTTCTTCAACTGCTGCACGAGTCGCGTTCAAAGCATCTTCGATGCGAAGTTTGCGCTCTTTCAATTCAGTTTCAGTCGCTGCGCCAACTTTGATAACAGCTACGCCGCCAGAAAGTTTAGCCAGACGCTCTTGAAGCTTTTCTTTATCGAAGTCGGAAGTTGTTTCTTCCAGTTGGGAACGAATTTGTGTAACGCGAGCCTTGATATCTTGTGGGTTACCAGCACCATCAACGATGATTGTGTTTTCTTTGGTAACACGGATTTGACGAGCGCTACCCAATTGGTCAGGAGTTGTGGATTTCAGATCCAATCCAAGCTCTTCTGTAATCACTTGGCCACCTGTTAGAGCAGCGATATCACCCAGCATCGCTTTACGACGGTCACCGAAACCTGGAGCTTTAACAGCTACGCAAGTGAATGTACCACGAAGTCTGTTAACGACAAGCGTAGCTTGCGCTTCGCCTTCAACATCTTCAGCGATGATCAGAAGTTGTTTACCGGATTGAACCACTTTTTCAAGAACAGGCAAGATTTCTTGGATGTTCGAGATTTTTTTGTCTGTGATCAAGATGTACGGATTGTCTAGAACTGCTTCCATTTTATCCGTATCAGTGATCATGTATGGGGATGTGTACCCACGGTCGAATTGCATACCTTCTACAACCTCAAGCTCCGTCAAGAAGCCTTTGGATTCTTCAACTGTGATAACACCGTCTTTACCAACTTTTTCCATAGCTTCAGCGATCAATTCGCCTACTTCTTCGTCAGCAGCAGAGATTGCCGCTACTTGTGCGATAGATTGTTTGCCTTCGATTGGCTTCGCGATAGCTTGTAGCTCTTCTACAGCCGCTTTAACAGCTTTCTCGATACCTTTGCGGATAACCATTGGGTTAGCGCCTGCAGTAACGTTTTTCAGACCTTCACGGATCATCGCTTGCGCAAGCACCGTTGCAGTTGTTGTACCGTCACCGGCAACATCGTTTGTTTTGGTAGCAACTTCTTTAACAAGTTGAGCTCCCATGTTTTCGAAAGCATCTTCAAGCTCGATTTCTTTCGCAATTGTAACACCATCGTTAGTGATCAATGGGCTGCCAAATTTTTTCTCAAGAACTACGTTACGGCCTTTTGGACCAAGTGTTACTTTAACGGCATTCGCCAAAGCATCTACCCCGCGAAGCATCGCGCGGCGTGCGTCTTCACTGAACTTAATTTCTTTTGCCACGATAGGAAACCTCCTCTAATTAAAAACCTAGATAAATTGTTATTAACGTAAAGCCGATCTATATGCTGCTCTAACTTAGGCTAATACAGCGAGGATGTCGCTTTCGCGCAAGATCAACAGTTCGCGGCCTTCGTATTTCACTTCAGTTCCAGCGTATTTGGAGAAAATGATGCGGTCGCCTTCGCTTACTTCAAGCGGAACACGTACGCCATCTTTCAACGCGCCAGCGCCAACGGCTACAACTTTACCTTCTTGTGGTTTTTCTTTAGCTGTATCTGGCAGCACGATGCCACTTGCTGTAGTCTCCTCTTTCGCAACGGCTTCAATGATAACTCGATCACCTAACGGTCTGATCATGGAAAAATAGCCTCCTTTAGAAAATTGGTCTTGGGTATATTTCTTAGTTATTAGCACTCGAATGTGTTTAGTGCTAACAACACCTCTTATGATACTCATTCTGGGAGTAATTTGCAAGTCCTTTTACACATTTTTCATTCTTTAGGACACCCCCCTCATTCTACCCAAATGATAACCAAATATTCCCTCTATGAATGAAAAAAAATAGCCCACCATGTAGGCAGACTATGTTCATGCACTTCTTCATTTAGGACCAAACTCCAGTTCCCAGGCGGCATCTTTCGCAAGCTGTTTGCGATAAATGAAGCCCGACATGAAGACACTGAATTCATATAGAATAATGAGCGGCACCGCAACTAAAATCGCTGAAATCGCATCTGKCGGCGTAATAACGGTCGCAAGAATGACCATCAGCATGTAAGCATACCTTCTAAACTTATGCAGGCGCTTCGGGTTCAGCAGCTTAATCTTTGTGAGAAACATCACCACGATAGGCATCTCAAACACACACGCAAGCGGAAGAACGATGTTAAACATGAAGGTAAAATACTGCGCAGCACCATACATCTCCGTTATTTCTAAACTCTTACTAATTGACGAAGTAAAATAAAACGCCATCGGAAAGACAACCCAATATCCAAAGGATAATCCCAACAAAAAGAGTAAAAATGCGTAAGGTACGTAGAGGAGCGAAGCCTTCTGTTCCGTCTCCCGCAAGCCCGGCTTAACGAAAGCCCATATGTGGTACAGGATCACGGGTAATGTGATAAGAAGACCGACAGCTAACCCAAAATTCATATACAAACGCAAGGCATCCCAAGGGGAGAACACGTTCCAACCGATGCCATCTGCTGGCGGGATACTTTTGAGATACCGAATGATAGGTTTAGCAGCTACGAGCCCACCCACCATACCAATAACGAGAACAACTAATATCCACATGATTCGCTTGCGAAGCTCGCCAAGGTGCTCTACAAGAGACATTTCTTCATTCTTCAACCGATTTCACCTACCTAATCTAGTGCATACAGCCTGCAGGCTGAACCACTTCTTAATCTGCGTGACAAAAAAACTAATCCGGTAATCGCCGGGAATTGCCTGTATTGCCTGACTGCTGCGCTGGCGCCGGGGTAGGGGCCGAGGCTTGTGCAGGAGCGGAGGACAACACATCGCTGTCTGCTTGTGAAACTGATGATGACGAAATTGGCAAGGATATGGCCTCTGCAGCTTCAGCTGGCGTACCGATAACATGAACAACCTCAGAGGACTTTTTCGTTACGAAAGTCACCGCAGGTTTCACCTCAGACGAGGCTGCTGGTTCTGCCATAATTTGCGCCTTTATCGACCCTTGAGGTAATGGCTCAATAGAATCTATTGCCTCTTTATCGATTGCAACCACGCTAGCAACCTCCACAGGTGTGACCGGGTCAGGTACAACTGGTGTTTTGGATGCTAATGGCGCTTTGGGCTCGTCACTCATGAGTTCATTCGTCGCTTGCTTGAAATCTCTTAACGTCTTACCAAGCATTCTGCCGATCTCCGGCAGCTTCTGCGGTCCGAATATGACAAGCGCGACGACGGCGATCAATAAAAGCTCGGTGAAACCAATATTTTGAAACATGGACTTCATCTCCATTATGTGTTGCGTTATGAATACTCTTCTAACATTGATAAAATCCGCCGTAGCCCATCTCCGTGATGTCACTATGCACGATTTCTTCGCCTGCGCAGATGCGCGGTAGCAGCACATCAAAAGACGTGTACGGGTCGTGCATCACACAACCCGGCAGGCCCATGATCGGCAGATCGCCTAGATAGGCGATCATCAGCATCGAGCCCGGCAGCATCGGCGTGCCGTAGCTGACCACGCGGGCGCCCGCCGCCTTGATCGCACCCGGCGTGCGATCATCCGGGTCCACGGACATGCCGCCCGTGACCAGCACCAGATCCACGCCTAGCGCCTGCAGCGCGTGGATCTCACCCACAATCGCTTCGCTGTCGTCCGACACGAAGCGTTGGTCCACAACCACGGAGCCGAGCTGCGCGACCTTCTCTTTCACAACCGGGCCGAATTTATCCTGAATTCGGCCCTTGAAGACCTCGCTGCCCGTCGTAATTACGCCGACGCGCAGCTTCCGAAACGGCTTCACCTCGAGCAAAGTGAAGCCCTCCTCACGTCGAGCCGCGGCTAGCCGCTCGACCTCTGCAACCTTCGCTTCGTCGACGATCAGCGGGATCACCCGCGTACCGACCAGCGAAGCGCCGCCCTGAACGACCGTGTTGCTGCGAATCGTCGACATCACGACCTCATCGATCGCGTTCACGCTGTCCACGAACGCTTTATCGATCTTCACCAAGCCGTGAATCTCCGACTTCACGTTCACTTTGCCCTCATGCGGATCAGTAAGTCTGAGATCCGAGCACTTATCTGTTCCCGCAATGGCCCGCGCCATGCGCATGGCAGCCTCATCCTCATGGAGATAGCCAGGCTGCAGCTCCATCACATAGATATGTTCCTTGCCGATGCTGAGCAGGGCAGGAATATCCGCTTCCGTCACTTGATGACCTTTGCGGAACAGACGGCCTTTGAACTCGCCTGGCAAGATCTGCGTGAGATCATGCGGAAGAATCATGCCGATCGCATCTTCCACTTTGACCTCGCGCAGCATGGAAGTATCTTTACTCATCACGAGTCACCTTCTGACTTGTTCCTAATACTCCGCACTTCATCATGCGGCAGCTTACACGGTTCATTTTCCCATTCACCCGTGATCGCCTTCTTTGCCTGTTAGAATACCAAGCGCATGAGGAAGTTGATCAATGATCGCCATCAGATTCTCTTGAACACCCTTCGGACTGCCTGGCAAATTAATGATCAGCGTGCGTCCGCGAATGCCAGAGACGGCTCGTGAGAGCATCGCTTTCTTCGTTTTTTGCATCGAGATCATGCGCATCGCTTCGGCAAAGCCAGGTGCAACACGATCAATCACATTGAGCGTTGCTTCCGGTGTAACATCTCGCGGAGCCAAACCAGTTCCACCCGTTGTTAAAATTAAATCTGCTTGATAATAATCTGTCATTTCTATTAAGGAAGCCATAATTTCGTCCATCTCGTCCGGAACCACCCGATACTCGATGATCTCGCCTTGAATCTCCTCTTCAATCAGCTCGCGGATTACCTGAGCGCTAGTGTCTTCTCGTTCTCCTCGGTAACCGCGGTCACTGGCTGTCAAAATCGCAACTTTCCAGTGCATCCTTCGTCACCTCTCCCTTGTTCACTGAATGAGATCAACCCACTAACCTGCGTGATAGGCAGAACCTAACCCGATTAACGGTATGTTGGCGCTGGATCTTACTCCCATCACGCTTTGTTGTCTTGCCTGTGAAAATCCCCGTTTTTACCGCCTGTTTTCATAACAAGCAGGGTCGAGTTAATTATCATATCTTTCTCTACAGCTTTGCACATGTCATACACGGTTAATGCCGCGGCAGAAACAGCCGTCAGGGCTTCCATTTCTACCCCTGTAGGACCTGTTGTACGTACAGTTGCTTCTATGTATAGTTCATTGATGCCATTATTCGAAAACTGAATATCGACCCCAGTTAAAGCGATAGGATGGCACATCGGTATCCAGTCTGACGTTTTCTTGGCGGCCATGATGCCAGCCACTTGAGCCACGGCGAGGACGTCGCCTTTTTTCATTTTACCCTGAAGGATTAAATCAAGCGTGTCTGACTTCATTAATAAGGTAGAGCGAGCTGTGGCCGTGCGCTTCGTCTCATCTTTATCCGATATGTCGACCATGCGCGCTCGTCCCTGCTCATTAAAATGCGTCAATGGTGAAGAATCGGGCACTGCAATCACCTCTATATTAGGTTTCTGTTTTGAACACCATCTTACTTTCGGTTACGATGCCATCCACTCGGAAATCATGCCAAGAAGAAGGAACAGCAGGAATCAATTGATTATCGAAAGCAGCTGCAACAGCAAAAGGCCTTTTCAAACCGCGCGCAGCGAATAACTGCATAAAGCGATCATAGAAGCCACCGCCATAACCTAGCCGACCGAAATCCAGATCAAAGGCTAAACCTGGTACCACGATCATGGAGATCGTGCCCAAATCATGTTCAACGGGAACATCACTCCGCGGCTCTCTAATCCCATAAGCACCACTTTCGAGGTCCTCATAACGGCTTATGATGTGCAAGTTCATCGTTTTCGTATCTGCCACTACTTTCGGTATCAGCACACGAATTCCCTGCTGCCAGCACCATTCCATTAATGGCGCAACGTCGGGTTCAGAACGAAATGGCATATAGCTCATCAGCGTAGGCTGAGAATTGGACGGTATTTGTCCCTGTTCAAACAGCTTATCCGAACATAGCTTCACCATTCTTTGGTTGATTAGTTGTTGCTTCTCATCCCGGATCTCGGCGACAATCGAAGCACGTCGTATTTCCATTTCCTTGCGTAATTCTATTTTCCGCTCTCGGATGTTCATCATAAGCTACAGCCCTTCCTAGCGAGGAGTGGTTTCCCCCATTTTAACATAAATAAAGTAAAAAACTATACTCGTACCAGAGACCCCGCCGAATGGCCTATATTTCCTGTCTAAATTAAGCAGGCGTTGCCCTCATTCTTCGTGTATACTAATGATTTGATGGGATTGAAACAGCGACTAAAGGTCAACTTAACTAGGTTCTTACATTAATATGTATCTAAAACGCAGGAGGTAGCAGCAACATGCTATTACAAGTTTCTAACATATCCAAAAGCTATGGGGTACGCTCCGTACTCTCTAATATAACGCTTCAAATTGAAAATCGGGAACGCATCGGACTCGTCGGAGTCAATGGTGCCGGGAAATCTACCCTTCTTCAAATCATCGCGGGTGAAATGTCCTATGATAGCGGTGATCTTTTCAAAGCAAAGGAAACCAAGATCGGCTATTTAAAGCAAAACAGCGGACTTAACACTGACAAATCCATTTGGAATGAACTGCTTAGCGTATTCAGTTCCTTATTAGAAACAGAGCGCGAGCTGCGAGAACTGGAAGCCTTGATGGCTGACCCTGACCTCATCTCCGATGAGAAAAAGTATGAAACCACCATGAATCGGTATGCGCTGCGCTCCGAATGGTTTCGTGAGCATGGCGGCTATGAAATTGAGGCCAAGATTCGCGGCATTTTGCATGGGATGGGCTTCGGACAGTTCGCACCAGAGACCCTAGTCAACACCCTCAGCGGAGGGCAGAAGACAAGATTGGCTCTAGCTAAAATGCTGCTGGAAGAACCCGATCTGCTCATGCTCGATGAGCCTACCAACCATTTGGACATCGCCACATTGACGTGGCTCGAAGGCTATCTGCGCGGCTATCCTGGCGCTATTCTCGTCGTATCCCATGACCGTTATTTCCTTGATGCGTTGGTAACGTCGATTTATGAAATTGAACGCCATGCATCCAAACGGTATACGGGCAATTATTCCCGTTTTATCGAGATTAAAGAAGCGAACTATGAAATTGAATTGAAACAGTTTGAAAAGCAGCAGGAAGAAATCTCGAAATTAGAGGATTTCGTGCAGCGCAACATTGTGCGTGCTTCAACAACCAAAAGAGCGCAGTCACGTCGTAAGCAGTTGGAGAAAATGGACCGTTTGGATAAGCCGATGGGCGATTTGAAACGTGCCTCCTTCTCTTTCGAAATCGAGCAAACCTCTGGGAAAGAAGTCCTGCAAGTAGACCGTCTTTCACTTTCGTATGATGGCCGAAATCGTCTTCTCGACGGTGTCTCGTTCCAGCTTCGCCGTTCCGAAACCGCTGCGCTTATTGGACCTAACGGGGTCGGGAAATCCACCCTGCTCAAAACCTTAATCGGTGCCCACAAACAAGACGCTGGTACGTTCAAATGGGGTGCTGGTGTCACGATCGGCTATTACGATCAAGAGCAGAAAGGTTTGAATCCGTCCAACAACGTGTTGGAGGAAGTGTGGAACACGTATCCCCATTTGGAAGAAGCACGTATTCGCACGGTGCTTGGCAGCTTTCTTTTCAGCGGCGAGGACGTATTCAAGAAGATTGCTGCATTAAGTGGAGGGGAAAAAGCCCGTGTCTCCCTCGCTAAGCTCATGCTTCAGAAGGCCAATGTATTGATTCTCGATGAGCCTACCAACCATCTTGATTTATATAGTAAAGAAGTGTTGGAGTCCGCTTTGATGGATTACGAGGGCACCTTGTTATTCATCTCCCATGATCGGTATTTCCTTAATAAAATGGCGGAGAGCATGCTCGATCTGCAAAAGGATGGCTTAACGAGCTATCTCGGCAACTATGACGACTATGTAGAGAAAAAAGCGGAGCTTGCTGAAATGGAAGCGACGCGTCTCGCCAAAGAGGCGGAGAAGAAATCTGCCGGAAGTGCATCTTCCGTTGCTGCTGTGAAAGCAGAGCCTGCTAGTGGTGGCAGTTACGAGGCGGACAAGTTGGCTAAGCGTGAGGAGCGCAGTCGTCAGCGGAAACTAGAACAGCTAGAACTGGATATTGCTCGACTAGAAGAAGAAGTGACAGCTCTGGAAGCTGAGCTTGCTGATCCTGCTGTGTATAACGACTATATGCTTGTCCAGGAGAAAACGGCTGAGGTCGATAAGCGTAAGAGTTCACTGACAGCTTGTTATGAGGAATGGGAAGTTTTATTGGCTTAAAATAGAAGGGGTTCACGTCCGGGTCACGTCCGGTGACGTGGACTTTTTTTGTTCGACTGGATCTGTGCGGGGAGGTTTATATTGCCGTCCTGTTGACAAGTTCACAAAATGTTCAAAGTTACCCACAGGAACAGCAGATATCCACTACTTTGTCTTGAAATTTCCTGAAAATCTACTCCGAAAGCTTTCATCCTCACTTCCTAGAACCCTCTTATACACAAAAAAATAATGACGAATTGTTCCGATAATTTAAACGGTTCTTTCTGGAACCTTATTTTGTTATACACAACGTTATCCACAGAAAAAGGGAGGCATTTTCCGCCCCCCATCAGTCTTTTCACTATTTTTCCACAAAGTTATCCACATTACCCACACTTTTTTATGAAAAAGTTATCCCTCTTACACGTACTCTAAAAAGGCTGATATCTCGGGTTTTCTTCAAGTTATACACATTGTACACAGGGGGTGTGCATAACCTTGCTCACAAGGTGTGTATATATCTAAGTTTTCTTACAATTTAGGTAACACGGTCAGAATCTGTCGATTACGAAGCTGTAATGACCGTCTCCGCTCCATCGGACGTCACGCTATTTTGCATCCGAATGGCTTGATTGCAGGCCGATATGAACGCCTTGGCTACCGCAACAAGGACATCTTGGTCGATCCCTGTGTTCTTGTAAGTTTGACCGCCAACGGAGATCGTGACCTCAGCTTCACCAGTCGCTTTCTCGCCTGTGGACAACGAGTGCAGCTCAAGGTCCGAGAACTCTACCTCCATCGGGATCGCTTGTTGCAGACAGTGTACGATAGCTTCGATCGGGCCTTCCCCTGTGCCGGAGTAGACACTCTCTGTGCCCGTCTGATTATTTCTGACCGAAACGGAAGCAACACGATTGCGATCACTGCTTGATATAACCTGCATATGAGACAGTGTAAATGGCTCCATTTGCCCATCAACCGTGCTGCCTACAAGCTCCATCAGTTGGTCGTCAGTGACCATTTTCTGCTCATCAGCTTTTTCTTTGAAACGCGTATAAAGTGTATCCAGTTCTTCGCCTGTAAGCTCAATGCCAAACTGGCCAACTCGATGCTTCAGTGCATGGCGGCCAGAGTGCTTGCCAAGGATAATCATGGAGCGTGGGATACCCAGCTTTTCTGGATCCATAATTTCGTACGTATTGCGGTTCTTCAGAAGTCCATCTTGATGGATGCCCGCCTCGTGCTGGAAAGCATTCCGGCCGACAATCGGTTTGTTGTACGCAATCGGGAAGCCCATGATGCGGCTGACCATTTTGGATGTGTTAAAAATCTCACTCGTCACGATGCCCGTTTCCACGCCCATCGAATGCTTCCGCGTCTCAATCGCCATGACTAGCTCCTCAAGTGAACAGTTACCAGCACGCTCGCCGACACCGTTCACCGTTACCTCCACATGCGTGACACCTGCCGCAATAGCCGCAAGGCTGTTGGCAACTGCAAGGCCCAGATCATTATGGCAGTGGGCGCTATACTCGACTGTATCGCCGCCTCTCACACTTTGGCGCACTCTGCGGAACATCGCACCGTACTCTTCAGGAAGAGCATAGCCGACTGTGTCAGGGATGTTAAGTATCGTTGCACCTTCCGCGATGACAGCTTCCAGCACTTCAAAAAGGAACTCATCTCCCGTGCGCGTCGCATCCATCGGCGAAAACTCGATCCGATCGACGAATTGCTTCGCATAGCCGACCATCGTGCGAGCCATCTCCACCACCTGCTGACGCGATTTGCGCAGCTGGAAATCGAGGTGGATGTCCGACGAGGACAGAAACATGTGAATACGTCTGGATGCTGCGTCCTGCGTAGCTTTGACCGCTGCATCAATGTCGGCTTTCACAGCGCGAGCGAAGCCGCAGATCTCAACACCTTGCAGCTCGCGTGAAATCTGCTGCACGGCTTGGAAATCGCCAGGACTTGAGATCGGGAAGCCCGGCTCAATGGTGTCGATGCCCATAAGAGCAAGCTGTCTCGCGATGCGAATTTTCTCCTCTGGGTAGAGGGATGCGCCCGGCGCTTGCTCACCATCGCGAAGTGTTGTATCAAAAATGCGAATGCGTCGATTCGTATTTGTGTTGTTTTCCATGGTTAATTCCTCCTAAGGTATGCCCGAAGGCGATGTTTATTTTGCGTGGGGATCAGATATTGAGCGACTATGATGCTGGAAGCGTGAATTTCACTATTACAGCGGTGAATTCGGGCAATTGGCGAGTTACTTGATGCTGTAAGCGTGTTTTTCAGCGTTACAGCCTGGAATTGGTCGGATGTGATAGATTTTCTGTGCTGTAAGCGCGAATTTCACTGTTACAGCGTGAGATAGGTGGGAAGTGACTTGCGAATCTGTGTAAAAAGCGGCTGCAGCACACTTTCCAACAGACGACAAAAAGACCCGTCATCTCCACATAAGAGACGACGGGTCTTCACCCAGCGCGGTACCACTCTTGTTGACTCCGTTAAGGAGCCCACCTCAGATATAGCCAGCAAACTGCTCGCTACATCACCCGATCACGGAGGTCATCCGTCCATCCCTAACAGCTGTTGCCAGCCGATCAAGATGACCGCTTCCAAGCGAGTTCGGGGCGTTCTCGGTCTGCGTCGCATCAACCCGCAGCTTTCTGTACCAGAGACATGGTGCCCTTACTACTCTTGTTCATCGCGTTATTATATGTGTTTGCCTAGTTTACATTTGTTTCAGAACAACCAAAAAAGCCTGCCATCTCTATAAAAGAGACGACAGGCTTGAACCTTCCGCGGTACCACTCTAATTGATCCGAGCTGTTACACTCGAAACCACTCATGTACCTGATCACGGGGGTCAACCGTCAAGACCTACTTGGGTGCTGGATCCTTGGCATCCTAATCAGTCCTACCGCTCCCGGGCGAGTTCAGGTGACGTTTCGTCTGTGCTTTCACCACATGCACAGCTCTCTGAGCGAAACTAATCTTGCCTTACTATTCCCGTTCGTTGCGTTTGAAAGTATTGATTGTGATTATAATATGCACTTTTTCCAAAGTCAATACACTTATCAGAAAATTATTTTTATTCGATCACCTGATAGAAATGCTCCGGAAGCAAGTAAGGTATTTGAGCAGAAGTCGAATTAGTTCGATTTTCCCTGCTTATTTACGACCGTTGGAGGAGATTAACGGCATTAGTTGGAATTCACCAACTTAAAATGCCCTAAAACAGCAGTTACCCCGAAAATCGGCTTAATAGTTCGGCGAAATCGAACTACACCATCATCGGGGTCTACTAGATTTAATTTAGTTCGTTTTTTTCTAACTAATCACATCAAGAAGTCCTTCGCCCGCCCTCACAGAAGTAATCAAAAGGGAGGAGACTGTACGACTAATTTACCACTCTTCCAGTTTGAGCTGAGGCTCGGCTTTCAACTCCATGGAGTCGAACTCCTGCTTGTCCCACTTCAAGAAAGCGGCGGCGCCAATCATCGCCGCATTGTCCGTGCAGAGCCGGTGCGGCGGCACCAGCAGCGGCACACCCAGCTGCTCGCATCGCTCGGCGAGCCTGCTGCGCAGCCCCTTGTTCGCGGCGACTCCGCCCGCGAGCAAAAGCTGTTTCGCGCCGTATTCCTTCACGGCGCGACTTGCCTTCTCCACAAGCACGTCGATGACGGATGCTTGGAAGCCCTTGGCAATCTGCGCGACCTGAACGGTTTCGCCGCGCATCTTGCTCTGGTTGACGACATTCAGCACCGCGGATTTCAATCCGCTAAAGCTGAAGTCGTAGGAATCTGCCTCGAGCCAGGAGCGAGGCATTTTGATCTCGGAATCGGCTTCCTGAGCAAGCCGATCCACGTGGGGGCCGCCCGGGTAAGGCAATCCCATTGCCCGGGCAATTTTATCGTAGGCTTCGCCGGCCGCATCATCGCGCGTGCGCCCGATGATACGGAACTGGCCGGGGCCTTCGAGCAGAATGAGCTCGGTGTGTCCGCCGGACACGACGAGCGAAATCGAAGGATACACCAGCTCATGCACGAGCTGGTTGGCGTAGATATGTCCCGCGATATGGTGAACACCAATCAGCGGGAGGTCTAAGGCGCAAGCGAGCGCTTTGCCCGCGACGACGCCAACGAGCAGGGCCCCGATCAATCCGGGGCCTTCGGTTACGGCAATGGCGGAGAGCTCATGGAGCGAGACGCCCGCTTCTGTAACAGCTTCCTCCAGCATCCATGTGATTGACTCCACATGCTTCCGGGAAGCCACCTCCGGCACAACGCCGCCATAGCGTTGGTGCGTTTCGATCTGGCTGGAAATCACATTCGAGCGAATGATTTTCCCATTTTCAACAATGGCCACGGAAGTCTCATCGCAACTCGTTTCAATGGCGAGAATATAAACTGATTTTGTTACCTCTTGTTCACTACTCACACTATTCACCTATTTGAAAGCCTCAGTCTTTGAGACTATCCTTTCTACGATTGGGCAGATCCGCCCACATAACGACAGCGTCCTCGCGATTATCTGTATAATACCCTCTACGCACACCAACGGAGCGAAAACCTAGTTTCTCGTATAGATTTTGCGCCACGTAGTTCGAAGTTCTCACTTCCAGAGTGATGCGGATGGCACCAAGGAAAGCGGATGTTTTCATCAACTCGCGCAGGAGTCTTTCTCCTAGCTTGCGACCGCGATAGGTATCTTTTACAGCGATGTTCGTGACATGTGCTTCCTCCATAATGAGCCACATGCCGCCATAACCCGCGACTTCCCCATCGATGTCCATAATCATATAATGCGCAAACTGGTTGTTCGTCAGCTCATTCTCAAACGCACCTCGTGTCCAAGGTGTCGTGAACGCCTCCTGCTCGATCTCGACAATAAAAGGAATGTCTTCCATGGTCATTGAGCGGAATACCAATGAATTTTCTATGGCATGCGGCTGTCTTTGTTCCATGATAACAGATCCCCTTTCTTCGTCTGCAGACCAGCCAGCAGATTCGCTTCCGCTTCTGGAAGCCTTGTGTAATTCGGTACAAACGAATGAACGTCTGACTTCTCGCCCCGCGCTAATCTTGGATTAGCTAGCAAGCCAATATACTCGGCTTCAATCCCATAGGGAACTATGCTCACATGACCAGCAAAATCCTTCGTAAACTGCTCCAATTCAGCCGCAAAGCCTGCTGTCTCACCGACGAACAGTATGTGATCAGGAGCTAAACGACTAGCTTGCGAGAGAATCTGCTCCGTCCACGCTCCAATAACTCGAATACCATCAGGCAATACTTCATGCCAAGTTGCATCCGGTTCTCTTGTTGCCGTAATTGCTGTCGTCCCTTCAAAAGCATACACAGCCGTAAAGGCCTGCTTACGCCTCCCATCCATCAGAGGAACAACCCATGTTAAACCAGTTTCTATATAGTCGTTCTGTACAGAACCACCAATAGCCATAGCTTCCAAACTAGAGACGCCGATCAAGTCAAGTCCTAACGACCACGCAAATGTTTTGGCTACAGAAACAGCAATCCGCACGCCTGTATACGAGCCTGGCCCTTGGCCGGCGGCAACCGAGCGCAGATCTCTCGGCTTCATGCCTAAGCGAGCTAGCAAATCTTGAATGTGGGGAAGCAATCCCAGAGAATGGTTCCGTTCTGCATGGGAGCTCATTTCCCCGAGCAGGTGTCCATTTTCCAATATAGCAACTGTCATTGCCGATGTAGAGGTATCGATCGCTAAGCATCGCCCCGTATTAGTTATCCGTTCCGTCATGTAAATGTCCGTTCTCCTTCATCTGTACACACCAGCTCTCATACGGCGAACCGTGTGGAATCAAGTGAAATACGCGGGTTTGATCAACCTCTTGGGTGATCGTAATACTTAACCTATCAGGTGGCAGCAGATCCTCAATTAAACTCGACCATTCAATCAGGGTAACACCTGCCCCATAGAAATAGTCCTCTAATCCCAACTCATCTGCTTCCTCTTGCGAAATGCGATACATATCCATATGGTAGAAGGGGAGTCCAGCTCCCTCGTATTCTTTGATAATGGTAAATGTAGGTGAGTTTACGTGCTCCGAAATCCCCATCGCTCTGGCGAATCCTTGCGAGAATCTCGTTTTGCCAGCACCCAAATCTCCATCTAATGTTAAGACCGTTCCTGGCTGTAGATACGTTGATAATAGAGTTCCCAGTTTATCCGTATCTGCTTCATGCTCAGAATGAAACTTAAATGTGGATTGAGCCAATGATCTCATCCCTTTCTTCCGCGTGCGCGTGCTTTTTCTATTATAGTCCTCGCTAGCAGGTGACAGCAACCTGTCGTTGAGAAAAGCTCCCCTCGGGGCATACGGAATTGATCGAGTAGGAGGGGACGGCTAGTCCCCGACCTCTCACACCACCGTACGTACCGTTCGGTATACGGCGGTTCATGAAATATTCCGTAATAAGTTGTATCTGTCCAATAGACTCTTCAAACCGTTGAATTCCCAATATTGGTTATCCAATGCTCGGGTTAATATTGGACTACTTGCAATACGCCAATACCCTTTTCGGGTATTTCCCCATTCAAATGCTTTATCTTTAGGAATCCCTAGAGATAACAGCCTTTTTACTTTGGTTTTAGGTGACTTCCATTGTTTCCAAAGACACATTCGTAGTCTTCTTCGAATCCATTTGTCCATATCCTTCAGAATACTTGGCGTATCCGCAAGCGAGAAATAACCGCACCACCCTATGAGATACTGGTTTAGTTCTTTTATTCGCTGCTCCATCTTCATCGGCTTCTTCCGAGAGGTTATCTCTCGAATTCGTGCCTTAGCTTTCTGCAAAGATTGATTGGCAATCCTTACTTTCGGTTGTTTGTTCACACTAAAACTAAATCCAAGAAACTTACGTTTCCAAGGACGATCCACCGCACTCTTGGCTTGGTTCACTTTAAGTTTCAGCTTGACTTCAATGAATTGGGATACGGATGCCTTGACTCGTTCGCCCTCTCTTTTAGTTTTCACGTAGATGTTGCAGTCGTCCGCATAACGTACGAAGCGGTGTCCACGCTTCTCTAGCTCTTGGTCTAATTCGTCAAGTACAATGTTGGATAACAATGGACTTAACGGACCGCCTTGTGGCGTTCCTTCCGCAGACGGTTTAACCAAACCATCCTCCATTACACCTGCTTGTAGATACTTCCGTATGAGTAGAAGAACTTTCTTGTCCTTTACTCTTGAGGCAAGTTTCATCATGAGCCTGTCGTGATGAACACGATCGAAGAACTTTTCTAGATCAAGATCGACGACGAATCGGTATCCCTCTGTCATATACACTTTAGCCTTCTCCACTGCATCGTGTCCTCGCCTTTTCGGGCGAAACCCGTAACTATGTTCGGAAAACTGTGGATCGAACAACGGTGTTAGTACCTGAGCAATTGCTTGTTGGATCAGTCGGTCTGTCACGGTAGGTATGCCTAACATCCGCGTCCCGCCATTCGGTTTCGGGATTTCGACCCGACGAACAGGACTCGGTAGGTAGGTTTCTATTTCTTGCCGTATTGTCTGCCAGTTTTGTTTGATGTGTTCACGTAAGGATTTTACGGACATTCCATCTACGCCATGGCTTCCCTTATTGCTTTCAACACGCTTTAACGCTTGTAGAAGATTTTCCCGCGACAGTAATTGCTCCAACATTTTTTTACCTCTCTTTACGTGATTTGCACTTTCCTCTTGTGCCAGAGATGAATTCTGCCCTTCCGAAGCCCCCCACGGATTCACCGTTTCCTTCTTCAGACAAGTCCCTTCGGATTTTCTGCTTTCATTACTCACTCTGAACGCCTTGATGTACAAATACCTACTTCATGTTCAGCCCTTCCGCGAGGCGTTGCAACACCTTACGTACTATGGCTTCTGCTGACTTCTGTACGTTCAGCCTGTATTCACATACAAGTTTACAAAGTTAGCTTTGCGTTCCGTACAGATCTCCCCAGGTAAGAACGCTATCTTCCTCTCCATCTATCTGCTCCATCTACTCTCGTACGCCTTCGGCAGTAAGGGCTTTAACTTGTTCTGCAGTCTCACCCAACATACGCTAGCCTTATATGGAGTTCGTGTTCCTCAGACCGGAGATTTGCCGCCGGCTTCCTTCAGATTCCACCTCACGATGGACACCCTTGCCTTAAGCTATGGCTACTACTGCCTTCACCATTCGGGACTTGAACCCTAGAGATAGCGCCCATGCTGGGCGCACAGAAAAAGCCTCCCCGATACCCTATCGGAGAAGGCTTGTTTTGCCCATGCGGACCTTTAGTGTACCTCTTCAAGCTCCCTAGCTGGGACGAGCCGAGCATCTGCGGGATTGCCTTCCGCATGTACTTTGACTAGGCCTTTCCCCGAGTCTACACTGTCAATCCAGACAGCCAGACCGTTCAGATCCACTTCAATTTTCTCATCTGCAGCTAAAATTTCCTGAGCACGGTGAACATTCATGGTTCATCCAGTACGGATTCCGGATAATCCATCGTATCCGTGGTTGAGTGTTCAATTAAGCCACCCTGCATGGTGACGTTACCGCCTMCAAGCCCCTCATTAATCATTCGATCAATGTCCATATAACAATCGTCCCTATCTTCATTGTTCGTGTCTTGCGACAGATTTGATTCTGATGCCATCCGTAATCCCTCCTTAGGTTCGCTATTTGGGTTATCATGTTGCATTTATAAACTCTCCAAACTCCCCTCTAACCATTCTCTTAACTACCTGCCGTATAAAGGTAACGTATCAAGAGAATACTAGTACAATTATGTATGTTGGGGAGGAATTACATCGATGCATACCGTGTGGAAAGGCGCGATCAGCTTCGGGCTTGTTCATGTTCCTGTTAAAATGTTCTCAGCCACAGAGGATAAAGATATCTCTATGCGCTATATTCACAAAACGTGTATTACCCCGCTATCCTATGTCCGAAAGTGCCAGACTTGCGAGAAGGAAGTAGAGTGGGAGGAAATTTCGAAAGGGTACGAGTTTGAACCCGGGCGTTTTATTCTTTTTGAAAAAGATGAGCTGGAGGAAATCTCCGGCGAGGCGAACAAGGAAATTAAGATTTTGGACTTCGTAAATTTAACGGATATTGACCCTGTGTATTTTCAAAAGACTTACTACCTCGGCCCCGGTGATACAGGCGCTGGTGCCTATATGCTGCTGCTTGATTCCATGCGCCAGACGGGGAAAATCGGTATCGCCAAGGTGTCCATCCGCTCCAAAAGCTCGCTAGCCGCCATCCGCGTCATTGAAAATTGCCTTGCCATGGAAACCATCTTCTATCCGGATGAAATTCGTCCGATTTCGCGAGTGCCTAACCTTCCCGAGAAGGTTACCGTGAATGAGCGGGAGATGGAGATGGCGAAAATGCTGATCAATCAGCTCTCCACCCCTTTCGAACCCGAGAAGTATAAGGATGAGTACCGCGCCCGCCTACTCGACGCGATTGAGCACAAAGTGGCGGGTGAAGAAATCCAAACCGCACCGCAGATGCAGAAAACAAGCGTCATCGATCTTATGTCTGCACTTCAAGCCAGCTTGAACGCGACGAAACCGTCCGATGGCAAAATAACGCTTGGCGCGGATGCCTCCGTAACCGAGGCAATAACGACGGAGAAGAAGCCCGCGGCTAAGCCCCGGGCCCGAAAGGCCAAAGAGCCTGTCACTTGATAGCTATAAAAGAAGTGCCCTGTCTTGGATGCCAAGACAGGGCACTTCTTTTGTTCTGAGGGGGTTGAGAGTTGAGTTGAGTTGAGTTGAGTTGAGTTGAGTTGAGTTGACTGTAAAAACTACAGCTAATTTCGAACAAATCCGCCCGATTTTTCAATTAGCTGGATTTCCTGATGTTAATTCTTGCTGGTTGGATCAATTCCTTACATTTCTCCGAAATTAGCTGTAGGAAACCCAGTTATGTTGATAAATTCATCATTTTCGATCAAATTAACATCAGAAAATCCAGTTAAATTCTTAACTACCCCCTCACTCCCTACTCCAATCAATTCCCATCTACCTTTTCCGATCACCAAACAACTCATCCCCGAGAAGCCATTTTCAGCTTCCTACTCCTCATCAGCGCCAGCATAAGCAGAACCACAGGCAATATGACCATAAAAATAGGAAAAATGAAACGAGCAGCTATTTCCTTAGGGAATATAATCGTTATCTCCTCATAATTCAAAGGTATGAAGGTTAATAGCATCACAACGATAGCGGTAATCCAGGTGACGATCTTCCAATTCCTGATGCCGAGCAGTTGTGACGTTCCATAACTCGCTACAAATAAATACAGTGCCAATTTGGTGAATATACTCATGATCCAGATCGTAACGACAATCGCATCCAGATTTTCAATAATACCGCCAATCGATATGGAACGGACGATCATAAGCATAGGATAGGGATAACCAGCAGCGACATGAGGACCGAACATCAGGATACTGACAATTATCGATAGCACCGTAAGGACACCTGTGAGCATAACCCCGCTTATCGCATATCTAACAGTGTTCTTCCGCTTATCCACAAAAGCGATCAACATCATAATCATCATGCAATCTCCTAAGAACGCAGCTGTCGGAAGCGCTCCTTTCATCAGGATCATCATGTCATTATCTAAGTAAATCGGAAGCAGCCGATCCCACTTCAATTGATTAATACTTAGAAACATTGGGCCCAACACGCAGAGTAAGATAATCGGCCCTGTAACTTCACAAATACGTGCCAACACACCAACACCATGCAAGGTAGGGTACAATACGACAAGAAGCATCGATATTTGAATGACATAGAGAGGAGTCTTCGGCATAATGGTCCCTGTAATGAATAAGCTGAATTGTCTCAAAATCACGGTAAGTATGACAAGCCACACTAGGATGAAGAGGGCTGAAATTAAGCCCCCCAACCATTTACCAAGCAGAATGCGATTATACTCGACTATGGTCAACCCAGGGAACATCGTACTAAGTTTGCCACATATATAAGCAATGAGCGTCCCTGCTACTGTCGCGAGTAGAATGGAAATCCACGCATCCTGTTTAGCAATTTGTGCTGCAGGAGCAATCGTGAGCAGGATTGTCATAATAATTTGCATGCTAACCATCATCCAGAATATTTGCCGATTCGATAATGCCATATCACTCATTGATGACCCCACCTATCTATCTCTGCTGACCGGTCATGGAAGGAAAATTCGATATACCTGGTCTCTGTATGGTACTTTTCACTTCCAGCTGAACGTCCATCGTTGGAAAGATGGTGCTCCAATTCGCCTTGGCTTGCTTCCATTCCCGTGGATATTTTTTATGAAAAGCCCTTGCAAAGCCGAGTACGTCCGCCTTTTGATCATGTTGTAACTGTTGCAACGTATCTCTCAAAATTCCCTTGATCTTCTTATCGAATGGCTCTTCTAACTTTCTCATATTGTCAGATCCGTTAGCGAGGAGGAGCGCGGTCGAGTTTTGAACGACATCCGCTTCTAATTCCAGTTGCACGGTCATTTTCCAAATACCGTTCTCAATCGAAGGATGCAAATGAAGATCCGTGTTAATGATCTTGATCACGACTTTCCCACCCGCTTCATGTTCAGTGAGCGTTATATTACGACCAAGATCTTCATGAATCAACAATCGAATCCCCATTTGTTCATCTCGGGTTAGGAAACAAGCTAGTTTCCCCTCTTTAATCACCGACATTCCTTCTACGGTCAGGATCGTTTTTTTAACTTGATTCGTGATCATTTTACTCTTATTCGCAACCGGCAGTAGGAAGGCACCGGATTCCCCACTCAACACTTCCTCGATATCATGCATGGTGGCAGACTGAATCAATGGCTTCTGCGAAAGTTTAATTAAGGTTTCATAGGTATTCGGATCATTCTGTGCTTCTAACAGCTCCTTAGCTGTTCCTCTGCATACAAAGAAATTAGCCTGTTCCCGTGGTTGAATATCCCTGAATAAGAAATCGAAATCATCAAACATTCCACTCCGAGCCAGTCCTTCACCAAAGAAGTAAGCTTTGGCATGACCCCAAGAGAAATAGCGAGGAAACTTCTTTTGCAATTCCGATAATGCATCTGGCATGGAGTTTCCTTTGGATGATACCGTGTACACATTCCCTTGCCCTGTCCCTCCTTCTCCCGAAGAAGCAGCCGGATTGGGTATGAACACTTGAACGGTCACTTCAATCTCATCCTCCGTGAGCTTGTCGATTCCAGCGGCTATGATAAAAGCCATATCGTTCACCTCAACACGATCCCAACAACCAGTTAAGAGAAGGACGCACAGTGAAATGACTGGAACAGATACAAATAACCTCATAGCTAGCCACTCCTAACCGCTTAATTCTCATTCCGTTCATCCGGATGCTCACGCTGCCTTTTCAAATTATTTTTGTCAGCATAAAAGGCAGGACGTGTATTCATTTTGCTAGTGGGAGCACGAAACAAAACATCTTTGATTCCTTTGGGATAAATCGGGGCAAATGGAGCCAAATAAGGTACACCGAAAGAACGGAGAATACACAGATGACTAATGATTAGAAGCAACCCCAGAATAAGACCAAACAAGCCTAAGATGCCGGATAAAATCATAATTGGAAAACGAAGAATGCGTAAGGAGATACCTGCGGAGTATTGCGGCATCATAAACGAGGAAATGCCCGTAATCGCTACCACCATAACCATAGGTGCAGATACTAAGCCTGCTTGGATAGCCGCTTGTCCAATGACGAGTGCACCAACAATACTGACAGCAGAACCAACTTGCCTAGGCAGACGAACTCCCGCTTCACGCAAAGCTTCGAAGGTAACTTCCATAATCAACGCTTCGACTAAGGCAGGGAAAGGGATTTCCTCCCGAGATTTAGCAACACGAAGCAGCAGCGTTGTAGGCACCATTTCATGATGAAACGTTAACACTGCCACATAGATCGCCGGAGCTAACATGGCAATTAGGAAAAAAGTGTAACGAAGCCAACGAATGAGGCTTCCAATCAGGAAACGCTGATAATAATCTTCAGGGGACTGCATAAGGGACCAGAATGTAGTTGGAGCAATGAGAGCAATTGGCGTATTATCTGTAATGATGACAACGCGGCCTTCTAACAGGCCTGATACGGCCACATCTGGACGTTCCGTTGTTTGTAATTGGGGAAAAGGTGAATAGATATTGTTCTCGATCATTTCTTCGATGTAACCGCTCTCAAGTACCCCCTCCAGCTGAATTTGAGAGATTCGCTCCGAAACTTTACTAATGATCTCTGGTTTGGCAATACCCTGAATGTAGGCCATTGTGACATTTGTTTTCGAATAATTGCCAAGCGTGTAGGAAACGAATTTTAACGCGGGTGTCTTTAACCTTTTTCGAATTAATGACGTATTTACGATTAAAGATTCTACAAAGCCTTCGCGTGGACCACGGACGACAGACTCTGCTAATGGCTCTTCTACCGCCCTGCCTTCAAATTGCGAAACCTCAATGGATAATGCCCCTTGGACCGTGTCTAACAGTAAAACTGCCTTACCTCCAAGCACGTCATTGATAACTTCACCAATGATACGCAGTTCTTTATACTGGGATATCGATATACAGTTCATCACGTTGTCCATCGATGTCACGGTTTCTGAGCTTGCTTTCTTAAGTGGTTCAAGGACATGACCATCAAGCAGTTCTACATTCACCATTCCGCGCAAGTATAGGACAGATGCTTGTAGGCCACACGCCATATGCATGGACGCGAAAACAACATCATCACAATCTGTAAATAAGGTTTGCAAATGAAGGATATTCGAGGAGAGTTCCGTCGACACCAAGGTATGGAATACTTCCTTGTCTATACTCGGGTCCTCAGGAAAAGGTTGATTCATTCAAAACTCCCCTTTCATTCTCACAGTCATTTAGGTATTGTTATGCTCTCAAAATCACACGGCTATTCAGTGACTGCCAATGCAGGGGCATTTTAACAGACCGCCCATGTCATCTTGCTTGAAAGAACCTAAATTGGTGAAGAATGGTAGGATAACGACAATGTAAAGGGGTTATGACCGATGGATTTTAAACCAATCCTCCCATTTGAGCCAGTTAGCACGAATGATTGGCCAGTTGGCACTCATTTTACGAGTCAAATCAAGTGGGATGGGTAAGAATGCTGCTGTACTTCGACAGACGTAATAAGCAAATAATCGCGGCTTAATACGTCTGTTATCTAACGACTTGAAAAGACTTTTATCCGTAGCACGAAGAAGAGGTTTTTACACTGGAAGTTGGACCACAGCAACTGTCTACTTCCGATTGACTGACCTCAATAACATTTTGTTTTCCAAAGTAACTGGTGCTGCATACGCCGGTCTCCGGCAACTCCACTTCCACCTTCTCCGCAGCCTCCCAGTCCCCTGTAAGGGCTGCGACAATGGACCTGACCTGCTCATAGCCCGTAGTCATCAGAAATGTCGGTGCGCGACCATAGCTCTTGGAGCCTGCAATGTAAAAATTGGGTTCGGGCTGGCGCAGTTCTTTTTCTCCATGAGGTCTTACCGTACCACAGCTGTGAATGTTCGGATCAATAAGTGGAGCCAGCGCACTCACACTTTCAATGGCGCTATCGATATCTGTTCTAACCTCGCGGAGAAAACTCAGATCAGGACGAGACCCTGTATTGCTAATAACCTCATCGATCGAATGAATCTGAACCGACTCTCCATTACAACTGCCGTTAACAACGATTTTCTCACCGGATATTTCAAAGTTTTCAACCAAGAAGGATGAGTATACTTCTACATCGCCTGATGTAACTAGGTTTTTCAATCGAGTACCGAGTGTTCCACGTTCGGGAAGACCGTCATTTTCCTGTCCACCATACACCTCATTAACAATGGATTTCCGAATAACCCAATATAGGTTCGTCTGCGGTTCTTGGTCCTTAAGCTTTCCCAGATCCAACAAGGCATTAATGGCAGAATGCCCGCTGCCAACCACCAATACGTTCTTGCCCGCGTAACGATCTCGATCCTTGCTAATTACTTCCGGAATCCCGTACGCAATTTTATTTTGGATCTTCAGCTCGCTCTCCGTCCAGATTCCTTCCGATACCGAAGGGTTAGGCGAAGACCAGGTGCCTGAAGCATCGATGACTGCTTTTGCTTCATAAACTTTCTGTTCGCCATTCTCAAGAACGTGCAGCACGAATGGGACCTTTTCACGATTCGCTGTTTTGATTTTGCTGAGCCCTTTGCGGCTGACTGCGATAACTTTCGTTTGAAGATGGATGAATGGTTTCATCTCGGGCAATTCGGCTAACGGTGCAAGATACTGTTCGATTATTTGCCCACCGGTCGGAAGCCCACCCTTATCTGGTGCTGTCCATCCGCTTGCTTCTAGTAGCTGCTTGGCTGCTTTATCGATATTATATTGCCAAGGGGAAAAGACACGCACATGACTCCAAGTAGAGATATTACCAGCAATATGTTCAGCTGATTCAAAGAGAATAAATGACTCCCCTTTGGTGACCAAATGAGAAGCTGCGGCTAAACCCACAGGTCCTCCTCCGATGATGGCAACGGGTAATTTTCTTTGATCACTAAAAGGAGCTTTTGTCGGCTTAGCTGAAAATTCTACCGGGATTGAAGTTGCACAACATTCACTCATCTAACCTACCTCCAACATTTAATCAACTTATTTTGATTAATCCTTTAAAAATAAAAGCGATTATCAACAACCGCTTGATTTAACCTCGTCTGTACGAAAAATGCAGCAGAGCTCAGGCGAAAGAAGATTGTTCACTTCCGCCGTATTCAATTCGTAATAGCTCCAAGTGCCTCTCGTCTCTCGTCGGATCAGCCCGGCGTCCATCAATATCTTTAAATGATACGACAATTTGGACTGTTGCATTTCAACAATGTCGGTAAGGTCACATACGCAGGTGTTTCCTCGTTGTGTAAGCTCATACATGATCTGAAGCCTTTTCTGATCAGCTAATGCTTTGAATTTAGCTTCATATTTTGAGAAATCAACAGTCGCTGACCGTTGATCAACGTCTGGAAGCTCTTTAATCATTTTCTCCCCTCCTTAAATCAATTTTATTTGATTAATCGATCTTAACACATAATATTCGGGGAATCCAAGGATTAAATCAATTTATTTTGATTTAATTAATTCAATTGTGATTTACAAAACCTTAACTTTTATATATAACTGAATAATTATATAATAATTCACAAATGATAATGGAGCTGAGATAATCATGAAGAAACCAGTTCGTATTTACTTTTTATGTATTCAAAATCGCTGCCGAAGTCAAATAGCAGAAGCATTTGCTAAATTTTACGGTGGGGAACACATTATTGTCGAGAGTGCAGGGCTAGAGCCGCATGATATTCATCCTTTAACTCTAGAAGTCATGAGGGAAGTCGGGATTGAGTTATCAGGAAATACTTCTAAGAAAATTGATATGAAATATTTCATCGCATCGAATGTGATTGTAAAGCTCTGCCAGCAAGTTGCAGAACGTTGTCCCATTGTACCCTTTGGTATCACGAGTGTCGATTGGGATATTGAGGATCCATTACTTTCAAATGACATCCAGTCAGTTCGACGTACACGTGACACAATACAAAAGAAAGTGATTGAACTCTTAAAAGGATTGAATGTGCCAATTTAAAGGAGCGTGTAATTTTGCCCGATATTGAACAATTATCTGACGTGTGTAAGCTGCTTGGGGACAAAATGAGATTGACGATTCTCTCTCTGCTCAAAGAACGTGAGCTATGTGTATATGAGCTTGTTGAACTCTTACAAACAAGTCAGCCCAATGTGAGTCAGCATATGCGAAAACTGAAAGCCGGCGGTTTAGTAAAAGAAGCGAAAAAGGGCCAATGGGTTTTTTATTCTTTACATATTGAGGATAAACCCTTTCTGAGCGAGTTTTTTCAGCACCTGCCATCCCAAAAAGAAAAAGTGGATGCGATATCTTGTGAAGATCTAAATTGTTGTGATTAGGAGGAACCATGACTTACATTGCGGTGCTTATTTTTCTTATTACGTTAACTTTTGTTATTTGGCAGCCTAAGGGCCTCAACATCGGATGGTCTGCTTCTGCTGGCGCTATCCTAGCTCTTATCTTCCAAGTCGTGTCTCTCCACGATGTACTGACGGTTACATCCATCGTTTGGAATGCGACGCTAGCTTTTGTCGCAATTATTCTCATTTCCTTAATCTTAGACAATATTGGATTTTTTGAATGGGCTGCCTTGCATATGGCGAGGATTGCAAAAGGAAACGGACGGCTCATGTTTGTGTACGTCATTTTATTAGGCGCGGCAGTTGCTGCATTTTTTGCAAATGATGGCGCAGCGTTAATTCTAACGCCAATTGTATTAGCGATGGTCCGAGCGTTGAAGCTGCCAGATAAAATGATTTTGCCTTTCATCATGGCAAGTGGTTTTATTGCGGATACAACTTCATTGCCTCTTGTTGTCAGCAACTTAGTGAACATCGTATCAGCGGACTTCTTCGGTATCGATTTTGTCACCTATGCGAGCCGCATGATTGTCCCAAGCTTATTTTCTTTAGGGGCAAGTTTGGTTGTCTTGTTCGTTTTCTTCAGAAAGGACATACCAACGAATTACGATATAAAGCAATTAAAACCGCCTTCAGATGCCATTAAAGATCATAAGCTTTTCCGAATGTCATGGGTTATCCTTGGAATCCTTCTCGTCGCATATGTAAGCAGCGGATTTATTAAAATTCCTGTTTCCATCATTGCAGGAGTCGTAGCACTGATCTTCATTTTAATGGCTAGATCCAGTAAAGTGATCGAAACAAAACGAGTGATTAAAGATGCTCCGTGGGCTGTAGTCATATTCTCTATCGGCATGTATGTAGTCGTATATGGCCTTAAAAACGTCGGTCTCACGGATGCCCTAGGAACGGTAGTTGAGAACTTAGCAGGACAAGGATTATTTGTCGCAACAGTAGGAATGGGCTTCTTGTCGGCTATTTTGTCCTCCATCATGAATAACATGCCGACGGTTATGATTGATGCACTTGCTATCAAAGGTACAAATACAGACGGTATTATACGAGAAGCACTGATTTACGCCAATGTTGTTGGAAGCGATCTTGGACCTAAGATAACACCAATCGGGTCACTCGCAACCCTTTTATGGCTTCATGTTCTATCTACGAAAGGTGTAAAAATCACATGGGGCAATTATTTTAAGACAGGCATCATCCTTACTGTCCCAACGCTCTTAATTACCCTTACTGGGCTTTATTTATGGCTTCACGTTATTAATACAACAAGCGTGAATATTTGGTTGTTAATTTTTGCGATTGCAGTAATTCTGGTAGTCGCCGCGCTGATCATAAAAACTTTTTTTGGTGCAAAACAAATTAAGGAGGGCAAAAAGGCGCTTAAGCCTAGATGATCCCATACAAAAAGGAGAAATGAAACCATGGAAAACAAAAAACCATTCGTATATTTTCTTTGCACAGGAAACTCTTGCCGCAGCCAAATCGCCGATGGCTATTTGAAAGCTTTGGGTGGGGACAAATATGAAGTGAAAAGTGCCGGCTTGGAAGCCCACGGATTAAACCCACGTGCAGTGGCAACGATGAAAGAAGCTGGAATCGACATCTCAAACAATACCTCTGATGTTATTGATACCGAGATTCTATCCAGCGCTGATTACATTATTACATTGTGTGGTCACGCTGACGAACACTGCCCTGTAGTGCGTAATGACAAGGCGCAAAGATGGCACTGGGGGTTTGAAGACCCTGCCAAAGCAACTGGGACGGAAGAAGAAATTACAGCTAAATTCCGTGAAGTTCGTGATTCTATTAAAAGCCGGATCGAACAATTCGTGAAAGAAGGCAAGTAAGATGATCAAAAGAATGCACGTTGCGGTTAACTGTTCTGAGCTTCAGAAGTCGCTTGATTTTTACCGTGCTTTCTTTGGTACAGAGCCTACCAAAGTAAAAGACAACTACGCTAAATTCGAGTTGGATGATCCAGCCCTTCATTTTTCTTTAAATGTTCGTCCTTTTGAGAAAAAAGGTGTTCTAAATCATTTGGGATTCCAGGTGGATAACACGGAAGACGTTCTGGCTATGGGCGAACGTTTAAGACAAAGCGGACTTCTTCTCATTGATGAAATGAACACAACATGCTGTTATGCAGTTCAGGATAAAGTCTGGGTTTATGATCCGGACGGTAATGCTTGGGAAATTTTTTACACCAAAGAGGATTCGGAGTTTGAATCTGCAGGGGATTTGCAAGATATGTCTCTATGTTGTGCTCCTCCTTCTGCACCGTCCACGCCTGTAACAATTGAATTCACACCCTTTAAGAAAAAGTAAGGAGATCATTATGGAGAAAAATTATCAAGCACTTGTTGATGACAAAATATTTTTTGGCGGAGCTGCAGACGTCGAGGCTATGGTTAAAAACGAGAACGTTGAGGTTGTAGTCGATTTGCGTGGTGAAGCAACGGAGTGTGCCTATCCTACAGATGGCGTAGAATGGCTTCAGGTGCCGCTTGGTGACAATGCAGAAGATCCACAAGACCAACTATTCCAACAAGCTATAAATTACGTTGTAGAGGCGTATAAGAGCGGTAAAAAGGTTGGATTCCATTGCGGTGGTGGGAAAGGACGTACTGGTGCAGTAGCAATTGGCACCATGCTTACTTTAGGTAAAAGCGACAATATCGAAGATGCTGAAAAATTAGTGAAAAGCATTCGCACGGTAATTAATATTAAACAACCTCAGCGTGAGGCACTTGAGAAATTATTTAACAAATAATTTGATGGGTCCCCTTGCATTTTTTTGCTAACGAGGCCTGCAAGTAATCCATCTGCTAAGGAGGAATAACATCGCGTGCAAAAAAATGAAGTCGCAATACAACATGAACCCATAAGCAAATGGATGGCTCTACTGGAAGTATTAGTTGTATCGACAAAACTCGGGCTTACTTCCTTCGGAGGACCGATCGCTCATCTTGGTTATTTTCATCAAGAATATATAAGCCGCCGTAAGTGGTTGGACGAACGAAGCTATGCGGATTTGGTCGCACTATGCCAGTTTTTGCCCGGTCCTGCCAGCAGTCAGGTCGGCATTGGAATCGGCGTTATCCGTGCTGGATTGCTCGGGGGATTGATCGCTTGGCTTGGATTTACGCTGCCATCAATTATTGCGCTGGTTTCGTTCGCCTTCCTATTTCAGGGATTTGATATCGGTAACGCTGGATGGATTCACGGTCTTAAGATAGTCGCTGTAGCCATTGTTGCTCAGGMCATACTTGGCATGGGACAAAAACTTGCTCCTGACCGCAACAGGGTAACAATCGCAATCATTGCTTCGTCCGCTACCCTCTTATGGCAGACTGCTTTTAGCCAAGTCTTGCTTATTGTTATTGCGGGCTTTGTTGGTATGATGTTATATAGAAAAACGGTTATTCCTGAATCAACAAACCTGACTGTTCCCATAAGCCGCAGCTTTGCAGTCCTATGCTTAGCAGTCTTCTTTGGACTTCTGATACTGCTGCCGTTGCTTCGCCAATTTGTTGTCGCGGACTGGCTGTCCTTATTCGATAGCTTCTATCGGTCAGGGTCTCTTGTTTTTGGCGGTGGGCATGTCGTTCTTCCGTTGCTTGAAAGGGAAGTTGTGCCGACAGGGTGGATCAGCAAGGCGGACTTTTTAGCGGGATATGGCGCGGCCCAAGCCGTACCCGGACCGTTATTTACCTTTGCCGGTTACTTGGGAGCGATGATTAGTGGAGTTACAGGTGCTTTTATCGCAACAGTGGCTATTTTTCTTCCAGCCTTTCTTCTGATCGTAGGGGCGCTGCCCTTCTGGAATTCCTTGCGGAGAAGCTCTAAAGTTCAAGGAGCATTATTCGGGATTAACGCAGCAGTTGTCGGCATCTTGTTGGCGGCACTTTATAATCCGCTTTGGACGACGGCGATTCTGGCTCCTGTTGATTTTGCCTTGGCTTCGATACTGTTTTTGATGCTCGTCTTTTGGAAATTGCCGCCTTGGGTTGTTGTTATCTCAGGAGCGATTGGCGGGACGTTGATCTCACTTGTTTGGTGAAAGCGGAAAAATTATAAATTTTGTCTCCAATTTCTGGGCATCTCGTCGAAGCTGCTGAAATTTGAAAATGGTCGATTGAAGCAGATAAAAAGAAAAGGTCAATAAATGGTGAGAAGAACCATTTATTGACCTTTTCTTATTTAGGCTTATCTGAATCGACAGGTTTCCTTTTTATTTTTCCCAAAATCCACAAAGTCGCAATGCCTATGGAAAAAAGTAATATACCTAAGAATAGTATCATCCCAACAAGAGGAATGTTCATGAGTGAAACCAATAAGATCAAACCAGTTAATGAAATAATCCAGTTTGAACGACCAAACGTACCTTGAATCTTTTCACCCACTACAATGCTTAAAGCAGCCATACCGATTATGAAAGCTAACAATACTAAAACGAATAATACAATTGCAAAAGGGATTCCTATGATTGTAACAAGTAAAAGTACGGTTAGTGCTATCAAAATGAGACTACTGAAAAAACCTATATACAATAGGTGACCAGGTGACTGCCGCGCATGAGTCATAAATGGTTGTATCCGCTGTTTGAGGATCAGTATTGTTAATAAGGGCAGTAATATCAAAATGATACTGACTGTTAATTGCAACAACCATGTCCCAATGACTAGTCCTCCACCTATCAACAGACTATTTTGGGTAGCTTTATCAAAAGATAAATTGATGATCTCATCTGATATGAATGCTCCTTGCTCTTGATGTATTTTTCCACCTACAACTAAAACAAAACCATTTACCTTTGCTGATGCTTTTAAATTTAGGTCTCCGTTAAAAACAATAACTGAATCGTTCACAGTTCCCCAAATGGTCGTATCTGCACCGACAACCACGACATCATCAACCACCTGATTCGCAGGCACAACCGTATCTTGATGTTCAAAAATCCCTTTTGCCATAGCATTCGTCGGTATTGTAAATAAAAGGGCACAGAATATCAGTGCAATGAACATCAACCTTTTCTTTTTCACCAATTAGCCCCCTTAAACCCACTTGCTTTTAACAAGTGTTTTATTGAAATACTCGATGCCACTATGAGAATAATAGAAAGCCCGATTAGCCCAGCAATGATATAAGTGTGCGAGCCTAAGATGTCTCCGAATACATGAAGTAAATTATAAGCAATTTTAAGCATGATCGAACCAAATTTAAATAGGTATGATCCCATAACTACCAAAACGATCGTAATGAAACACAAAACACTGATTAGCGGTAACAATAGCCAATTGCTCCCTGTAGAAACATTTTCGTGTGTAACATTCAAACCAATTGCGTTTATTACCTTGTCTTCGAATCCTTCTGGTGCCTCAATCGAATGGTAGGCAGTAAATACTTGAGTTTTAATTCCCGATAAATCGCTGAGCAATTCACTACATTCCGGGCATGTATCCAAATGTTCTTCGACTTGTCGTCGTTCAGCCTCAGACAATTCGTTATCCATGTAGGCAGATAGCTGATCCTCTATATGGTTTGACATCTTAATCCTCCAATTCACGAATCATTTCTTTACGTAACAATAGTCGCGCTGCACTAATACGTGATTTTACAGTACCGAGAGGAATGTTTAGCATCCCCGAAATCTCATCATAAGAATAACCTTCAATTTCCCTAAGGACAATGGCTTCTCTGTGTTCAGGACTCAATTTTCCCATCGCTTCTTCAATCGTCATTTGGAGATCTCTTCGTTCCATATCGTTATTTGAAATCTGTGTTTCGATCAATTCGCCCCATACTGAATTTGTTTTCTTTTGCTTTTGAATTCGGTCATAGCATAAATTGGATACAATTCGTTTTAACCACGATGCAAAAGCATATATATTATCTAATTTAGAAAGTGAATAAAAGGCTTTAACAAATGCTTCTTGAGCAACATCCTCCGCATCCATACGATCTGCGAGCATCCCATAGGAATAACGAAAAACGATATCTTTATAGCGTTTGACGAGTAAGGCGAATGCTTCTTTGTCACCGCTTTTCGCCTTAGCAATTAAGTCATATAATTCTTGATCCACGCATATTCTTCCCCCCGCAGTACCATCCATCGATACAAAAGACATAAGATCAAGTCAAAAAGTTCACCTTGTTGTTTCGTATTATGCGATAAATTTCTATCGAAGTTCATCTTATACGTTGTTACTTTTTGCATACTTTTGATAAAAAATACCCTTGAGCTTAATACTCAAGGGCATTCGTCAAACCTTAAATCTCACCTTAAGATTGATCGATTTTGGCCTTAGGATTCTTTTTTACCAACCACTCATAAAACGTAGGAATGACAAGGAAACTATTTAAAGTTGAAGTAATCATCCCACCGATCACGACGATACCAAGTGTTTGCGAAATAACGGTATCTGAACTATGGGTCAATGCCAGTGGCAACAGCGTTAAGATGGTTGTGCCTGCAGTCATGAAGATCGGTCTTACCCGCGAGAGACTGCCTTGCATAATCGCATCTTTAATAGCCAACCCTTCTTTACGGTTTCTCTCAATTTTATCAATCAATACAATGCCATTCGTGACGACGATACCGGTTAACATCAAGACACCGATAAGCGCAGCTAAGTTCAATTCCCCTCCAAAGAGCATAAGGGCCAGCACAACACCACTTAGAGCTAGTGGAATGCTTAACAGTACGGCTAGAGGGGCTCTCCACCCCTTAAAGACTCCACTAGTAATCAGCAATACGAGTAAGATGGAAAAAGCAACGGCAATGGACATATCCACAATCATTTGTTTAACTTGCTCAGTGATACCACCTGTTGAGTACGTTACTCCACTTGGTAGTGCGATGCTTTTCAGTTTCTGGTCAATAGCGTTTGAAACTTTACTGATATCTGTTGAAGTGATTTGTAAGGTCACTGTTGAGAAGGATTGCCCATCTCGTTCTTGAATGGATGAGGGAGCTTGATTAGGCGCGATTGTGGCCAATTGATCGATTCTGATTTTTTGCCCATTTGCACCACTTACTGTTTCAGCGGCAAGCGCTGCAAGCACATCAGTTGACGTAGCATTTGCTTTGGGTACACGAGTGATGTACATATCCACCGGAATCAACTTATGGTCTACCTGGATATCAAAGTCTTTACCGCCAATCATGTACTGCCCAATTACTTTTGTAACGTCCTGAACGTTCACTCCAGCTTGCTGGGTTTTCGCTCGATCGAGTGTAATTGCATATTTAGGTGTTCCGTTTGTTAGATCAGTTGCCCCTTGTACGCTAAGACCTTGTACTTCAACTAACTTGCTTCTAACGAGTTGTGCCGCGTCATCAAGTAGTTTCTGGTCTGCTCCGGAAAGCATAATTTTCATCTGCTTATCATCACCAGCAATACTTTGATTCGATACGGTATAAACTACTTTTTGATTTAATTGGGGTAAAGTTTTTTGTAAATCGGCAATGACAGCATCTACATTATTTTTATCCTTTAATGCAACAGTCATATTGGCTATGTTCGGCAGTTGAATAAATCCGCCCCCAGCATCAAATACATCATCGGCTTGTGGCATCATCGTTGATCCGAAATTGGCTGAATACGAAGCGACATTCGGATTTACCTTCAGCACGTCTTCAACTTTTTGGACTTCTGTATCCACTTCAGGAAGTGCGCTTCCTTTCGGCAGTTCAATTTGAATCGCTACATCGCCCGAATTTGCCGTAGGCAGCAGGCTCACCGGAAGTGTAGTTGCAAATATCGCAGCAACGATGAAAATTAGTAATGAAATCGAAGTAATCCATTTTTTATGACTAAATGCAAAACGCAGAACTGGTTTCATCATGGGCTCAAGTGTTACGGATTTCGAAGTGTCATTTCTCCAGCCCATAAATGCAAAAGTTGGAACGACTAACATCGCAACAAAGAAAGATACAATAAGTGCAATGACGACAGACCATGCAAAGCCAGAGTAAGATGCGCTAATGACACCGCCAACCATGGCAATAGGTACATAGACAGCGATCGTTGTTGCGGTAGAAGCAAAAATAGCTGGCAGCATTTCTTTTACAGCAGATGAAAGTACATGTAAAGTGGATTGGTCCTTATTCTCCTGATATTTTCGATACATATTATCAAGAACAACAATGGAATCATCAACAATTCTCCCCATTGCAACAATCAGTCCGGACACGGTCAAAATGTTAAGCGTAATTCCCATCGATTTCAAAACTGCCGTCGTGGCAAGCAGTGAAATTGGCAGCGATACAGCAATGAGCAGTGTTGAACGTACATTCCGGAAGAAGAAGAAAACGCACAACATAGAGAACAGGCAACCCAAAAGTCCTTCGCGCACAAGTCCTAATAGGGAAGCATTTAATTCATGTTCACGATCGAGCATCACAGTTAACGAAACATCGTTATTTTTAATCGGCGCTATTTGTGCAACGCGTTCTTTGACTAGTTTTGCTACGTCCGTAATATTCGATGACGGTGTTTTCAGAACATCTAAAAGGATGCTTGCTTTTCCGTTAGTGCGGGATACGGTTTTAATGTCAGTCAGAGAGTGAGATAGATCAGCCACGCTAGAGAGCGAGACGTTAGTGCCTTGCTTGTTTTTTATCGGAATATTGCTTAACTCTTGGTCTGTTAAGTTCCAACCATTCACGGTTAATGGAAACGAGTCTTTATTGTTAGACACTTTACCAGTGGACCAATTCGGCAGCGCGGCGGCTAGCGACTGATTCAAATCATCCATGGTTAAACCACTCTTTGTTAAATCCTGCATCCTAACATTTAAAACATAACCATTGTTTGCTGCTCCAGTGACACGCACATCTGCGACGCCCGGAACGGATTTCAGTTGTTTAGCTATATCAGCCTCGACCGAAGAACGAAGTGTAGTTTCGTCAATGTTTGTACTGTTTGAAGTTAAGCTATAGCTCAAAATTGGAAATGTACTAGTCGTTACACGAGTGATAACCGGAGCCCCTACGTCAGTTGGCAGAACTGCGCTTGATATCGCTTGTTTGACGTCACTCTCTGCTTGTTTCATATCAAAATCCATTGGATAGTACAGATTCATTAAAAGTCCGCCGTCATAGGAATTCGTTTCTACATCCATTAAGCCATCAGATGATCGAATGGCATCTTCTAGTTTTGGTGTTACATTTAGTTTGACTTGATCTGCCTGGTAAGATGATGCACGTACGGAAACAAGCAGTGTTGTATTATTAATGCCTGGTAGATAATCACGCTGCATTTGAAAGGCAGAGACACCTCCCCATGCCAGAATAAGCAGCATACTGACTACAACTAGAATCGCCCTTTGCATCGAACCTTCAATTATTCTTTTCATTGCTCAAACCCCATTTCGTTTTTTCTTTTATCGAGTAAAGCATGGAAATACCGCTGAATCATTTTAGTAACGTATTTACAGAGAGCACTCCTTAGTAGAGACATGTTTATTTATATGGCCTTCTTTCTTGTTTTCTCTTGTTACAACATGAAAGGACTGGGCTCATCCTGCTAAAGTTCAGAATGGATCAAAATAATTAATTGGTAAATTTTCCATATATTCTTTCGACAAAAAAAGAGGATCTGACGAGTAGCAGATCCTGATCAATCGTTTTTCCTAACGCACTAGAAAAATATTTTTTATTTTAGTACTAAAGGTAGTTACTTTTGAACAATAAGGGATATTCGCACATAAAATGATCTCATCATGGGGTCATTGGAGGATTAAAATGTATTGGATATATCCATATGAATATCGTTCCACATTTCAACCAATTTGGAATATAAATTTACAACAAGCTTTAGAATTAGTGAAATCATCCGTACAGGGTGAACAAAACGATGAGTTGTTCTACGATGAACTTATTAAGATTGCACCAACATCCGAACAGTCTGCCATTATAGCTTCCATACGAGATGATGAACGAGGTCATAATCAGATGTTTCGCGGTATCTACAGAGATTTTACTGGGCACGAGATACATGGTGTTAGTAATGAACTCTACCCAAAAGTACATTCTTATACAGATGGATTACAACAAGCTATTCAAGGTGAATGGTCTGCAGTTGAGAAATATCGTCTTATATGGTTTGGTCTCCCCCCTGGTATTTATCGCGATACATTGTATGGCATTATATTAGATGAGCAAAAACATGCAAGTAAATACAACTATTTGCTTACATTGAATCGGAAATGATTATCTTATGCATATAAAAAGCCAATTCGAATGCCTACGGCTGACGATATTGGCTTTTTTATATTAAGATTATACAGGCCTTTGTACCATTGGTGTTTCTTTTGGATTCGACCATAAGAAAACCGCCTTTTTAAAAAGGCGGTTTTTTCAGTAATACTATTTTCTCCTAGATCTAACCAAGTGGTAGGCATTACTAATGAGCAGCCCGATAAATAAGTACATTAAGCCGCCAAAAAAACCATAAATAACAACGCCTACTATTGCGCTCAGCAAACCAAAAATCACTTGATCTTTATTGGAGACTGGTGAGGTTGGTGGGTCAGTCAACATAAATAGAGCAAAGAACAGTGAAGCATTAATAAAAGGAGGTCGAAATGCATCGGCAGCTTCTCCGACATGTATGAACCCCATTAGGAGTAATAACAAAAAATACGCAAAAAGAAATGCAAACACTTGTGGGAATTTGTTCACACGATTGGTAACCAAGTAACCCCCTAGTAAAAGGAATCCAATTGTCCAAGCTGGAAGATCTCCAAATGCGCCCCACCAGCTCTGTCCAGTTTGAAAAAAAAGAATAGATAAGAGTAAGCCGAAGGCTGCTGGATTAAATACTGGTTTCTTTTTATATACAAGAAGATGCTTAGATAAAATAGCCATGGTTACAGTAATAGCCGCAATATACCAAGAGGTTGCTGTGCTTAAAATTAAGGCGATAATAAGCCCTGTGATCACTGCACCATCCGGAAGCCATTTTTTTCTTTTGCCCAAACGAAAACAAATCAAATCAATCCCTACTGCTGTAACTATAGCGATAATTGAATTATAAATTCCTTTTATATCTAATGAAAATATAGCGGCAATAATTAGAAGGCCAACCAAKGAAATGATGACATAGCTCTTCGGTTTTTTATGCCATGGATGGGTTGACACCTTATATCACTCCTACTCTTTCCACATGTAACTTCGACGTAATCAAAATCCCCTTCAATTGCAAGTCGTTTATCAAACTTTTGCCTTGATCCAAGCCATATAAACATACGACAGTTGAGAAGGCATCCGCCATCATCGCATATGGGGCCACAATACTGCAACTAATCAACTCATGGKGAGACTGTTTACTTTTCGGGTAAATAATATGATGGATGTCTTCACTTATTTTACTTTTGCGCTCGTAGCTGCCAGAAGTACATACTGCTTCATTCGATACTTCAATGACGTCTATAATATGTTCCTTGTAGACCGGATGCTGAATTCCAATGCGCCAAGCATGACCTGTTTCATCTAGCCCTCCAGCATAAAGGTCTCCACCAGCATTAATTACAAAACCTTGAAATTTAGATAATATCTGGGATGTAAGGTCAATAGCAAACCCTTTCGCAACCGCACCTAAATCAATCACCAGTGGCTTATGCAAGTACATCGTTCGGTCATATTCGTTTAAGACAATATCTCGATAGGATGCATTATCTGCAGCTAGGTTTGAATAGGTTTCTCCTGTTAGATAATGTCGATTGAAGCCATAAGCTTCCATTGTTTTTCCTATTGTGGGGTCAAATATCCCTTGTGTCCATTCCGCCACTTCCAAAGCAAACTTCAATGGCTGAAATAACCAGGAGCTGATCTGAACAGGGGTCCTTATCTGAAGACAAGCTCTCATTAATTCACTATCCGGAGTGAAACGGCTGCAAGCTTGTTCTACGTTCCGAAATGCATCAAAAGCCTGCTCTATTACAGGTTCAACCTCAGACATTGCAAGGGAAGTAACGACCTTAATCTCTATAACAGTATCCATCATTAACTTGGACTTTCTCACAATATGGATCATTATACATTCCGCGCTTGCATAAGTGCGTCTTCAATTGCATCTTGGAAGGCTTGTGTACTATACGTTGCTCCTGAAACATTCTGCACTTGAGCACTTTGCTTTTGTATCACTTCTTGAGGTAATCCAACAACATCGTTTTTGGAATAATGCATAGCAAAATGACTAATTTCCACATCGGTTATTTTATCATTGGTAATGCTCACTTTAACTCCAATCGAGCCACGTCGATTACTTCCACTTCCATCGAAGGTGCCATTCTTATATTGACTTTTGATCTGCTTGCTTACTGACTGATTATTGGCTTGTATTTGCTGCTGAGGCTTCTGTAAGGTAGCTTGTGTTTCTGTTGTCAAATACCCAGCGCTATACATGACGCCTATGGCTGTAGTACAAAGTACTATCCACTTTTTATCCATTTTGGCCATTGTACATTCCTCCAACTTACAGTACTTATATGCTAATTCACCTATCATCTACTTGATTAATGATACATCAAGTAAATGAAATTAAACTGAAATCAGCTATGCATTGAATTCAATTTCGAATATACTTCCCTTCCCTTCTTCACTCGTAACATGAATGTAAGCACGATGATTGCTTAAGATATCTGCGGCAATAGAAAGCCCTAATCCGGCCCCACCTAATTCACGTGAACGCGCCTTATCCACTCTGTAGAAACGCTCAAATATGCGTTCGAGCTCATCCTTTGGTATGCCAATACCTGTATCAGCAATTTGCAACATGGTTCTACCGTTCTGTTTAACGCCATATGTGATCGTCACTTGTCCGCCAGGCGGCGTATACTTAATCGCATTATCAAGTAAAATATAAATGAGTTGTTTTAATTGATCTACGTTTCCTTGGATTAAGACAAATTCCTTTTCCAGCAGTGGTGAATCTAAATTTAAAATAATCCCCTTCGCAAGGGCCAGCGGTTGTATAGCTTGAAACATTTGATAGGAAACTTGCCCTAAATTAATCTTTTCCAGCTTGATATTCAACGTTTTCGAATCACTGCGGGCTAACGTTAGTAATGACTCTACAAGCCGGATCATCCTTTTCACTTCATCTTGCAAACTATCCAGGATATGCTGTTCAAATTCAGGTAATGTATCCTTACTCTCCTCTAATAGTTCTACGGAAGAATGAATAACACTCAGCGGTGTCCTTAGCTCATGGGATGCATTCGTTGTGAACTCAACCTGACGATAATAGGATTTTTTGATAGGAACCATGGCTTTGCCTGCAAAAAAGTAGGCTAACCAGATGGCAATCGACAATAAAACAAGGGTAGAAAGCAAGAGGATTAGCCTAATTGTATGCAAGAGTGATACATTTGAAGATATATCAATGGCCATCCAACATCCCCCGCCAGCATCTTTCAAAATTTGAGAACTAACCAGAAAAGTCTGTTTTTCTCCCCCTTCTTCCACATAGAAGCGTTCACCACGCTCACTTTTCATTTCGTTTCGTTGGGACAAGTTAAAGAGCCGATTGGACATTTCTGTGTAACGGCTTGGAGAGACCTGAGTTTTCCCATCTGGACTCACCCAAACAATCAATTCATCTGAAAGCAGGAAGATCCATTCAACATTCTTGATTTCATGCTCCATGGTTCGCTTTCCCTTTATTTGCTCCTCTATGCGATGCTCCCATTGTTGTGACATTTTATTCTTTAGATCATCTAATTTTTGAATTTCATTGTGCTGAAGCGTTTCCTGTAAAACCAGATAAAAAAAAGCCGTTATGAGAATGATAACAATACCAAGGATACTGCCGAAAAATATCGTTAGCTGTTTTCTTGTTCGTTCGAACATCATTCTCCCCCTTCTACTACTAAGCGATAGCCAAGTCCACGTACATTTTGTATAATCTTATCGGAAAATGGATCGTCGAGTTTCTTGCGTAGCAATTTAATGGTGGCATCGACTGTATTGAGTGTAATTTCAGCATCTATGCCCCATACACGGTCAATTAGTTGCTCACGACTTAATATTTGTTTGGGATGTTGTGACATGAACGATAGCAACTGAAATTCGCGGCGTGAAAGAGGAATAGATACTCCGTTTCTACTCACTTCATAAGTACTATGGTCAATGACAAGCGTATCTCCAAATATTTTGGTATCCGCTTCCCAGTTTGTTTCTTTTCTACGATATAAGGCATGGAGACGAGCTATCAACTCCTCGAAAGCAAATGGCTTCACCAAATAATCATCTGCTCCTGCATTTAAACCCTCTACACGGTCAGTAATGGAGTCTCTTGCAGTTAGCATAAGGATCGGCGTCCGATTCTTCTTCATTCGGATTTCTTTGCATAACTCAATTCCAGTTTTATGAGGAATCATCCAGTCTAATATATAAATATCAAAGGTAGTTCTTTCAATGAATGCCAGCGCACTCTCTGCATCTAATGCCCATTCCACTTGGTACAGTTGTTTTCTAAGCTTATATTGAATCAACTCGCCAAGCTTCACATCATCCTCAACCAGTAAGATATGCATCCCCCATCACCTCCTCCTCAGATTTACTGCTATAGAAATGCGTGAATCAAAAATAATACAGCAAATGCTAGTCCACATCTTAAATGCCACTTCTTATCAAGCCTTCTGTATCGAAATAAACCCGAAATCGGCACTGGTAACAGGACTATTACTGCAAGAAGCCCGCTAATATTGTTGAAATCCCATTTAAAACCATACATAAAAACGGCAACCGCATGGAGTGTAATAAGTGCGATAGCGAGAATGGCAATTGAGGTGTGATATTTTTTCACAATACGAAGTAGCATAACCAAACCTTTTTTTAGAATAGCTAATTTCCCCCAAATGCGCTGTTTAATAATAAATGCTAAAACATAATTGGCTAACACTACGAATAAAGCAATTCGGGCATTGGAGCCATAATCTTTGAACGTATGCTCAAAACGACGATTGTGCAATGTTGTTGATGGTAAATGAAAAAGACTCCAAAGCTGCCAAATCACATAGATTGTGGCTACTGCCATCGCACCAAATACCCAAATGCGTTCTTTCTTAGGAATCCATGGTTGTTTTTCTTCTAAACTTCGCTGTGAACTCATCTTAACTCCTCCAACTCATAATCTTAGTTGTAATATACCCCAACTTTCTGAAAATGAAATGAAAAGCACAATCTGCTTTACCTATTTCTTTTCACTTCAACATTATTATTTATCAAAAAATCAACACTCGTCTATAATGTTTTGTTTTTTTTGATAATGGAGAGAATAAGGGAATAAAAATACTGGAGAATTTAATGAACCTTAATCCAATAGTACCCTTCGAGCCAATAAGTACAGAAACTATACCAACATCAAGTGACTGGATTACACAAATAAAATGGGATGGAGTAAGGATATTAACGTATTTTGACGGTCATGAGGTTCGCCTAATGAATCGTAAACAAAATGATCGTACGAGCCAATATCCTGAGTTATTAGATATAAAAAGATATTGCTCCGCCACTTCCTGCATATTAGATGGGGAAATAATTGCGTTCGACCAAAAGAGGCCTGCGTTTCAAGAGGTAATGAAGAGGGAGTCGTTACGAAATAGACAAAGTATTGAACTTGCAGTTAGTCGTACACCAATTACCTATATGATTTTTGATATCTTAATGTACAATGACATATGGCTTGTAGATCGACCACTGTTAGATAGACAAAAGGTACTAGAAGAGGTCATTATTCCTAATTCTAATCTGCAAATAGTGCAGAATTTTAATGACGGGAATAAGCTTTTTGATGTTATGAAGGAGCACAATATGGAAGGCGTTATAAGTAAGGACCTCCGAGGTACTTATGCTATTGGGGGGAAAGATAAACGGTGGCAGAAAAAAAAGATCTTCCACGATTTATATGCAGTTATTGGTGGAGTAACGATGAGGAATGGAATTGTTAATTCATTACTACTGGGTTTGTTTGAAAACGGGAATTTGTACTACATTGGTCATGCTGGCACTGGTAAGTTAAGTAACAATGATTGGCGAAATATTACTCAATTAGTTCAATCAAAAATTATTTTGAATAGACCATTTTTAAATGAACCAGCAAGGAATAAAGAAGCAATTTGGATTATGCCAGTTCACACAGTAAAAGTGCAATTTTTAGAATGGACTACAAACCGAACTATGAGGCACCCTAGTATTCAAGCGTTGGTCGATATGCAGGTTACAGCATGCTCCTTTCAGCAGAACGAATAACATAAGCTTGACACGCTTTAAAAACCAGTATAAATTTAAGGCACTACGGTCTACAGTTGTGCACTTAGTCATATTTATAAACTAATCTTATATTGGTTGCGTTATGGAGGAGCCTGTCACCAAGGGCTCCTTATGTTCTTTTTCGACATAAGGAGTCCTTGGTAGGGCTCTTTTTTCATGCCCAAAAACAAACACACATTCGATATTCAGGAGGCTCTAAACTATGGAACAGCAAGCAATCTTGGCAATTGGCATTTTTTTACTTACGTATGGCATGATCATCACCGAAAAAATACATCGCACCATCGTGGCTATGATTGGTGGTGTCCTTATGGTCGTTCTTGGTGTTGTTGATCAAGGTTCCGCTTTGCATCATATTGATTTCAATACACTCGGACTCTTAATTGGCATGATGATTATGGTAAGTATTACGGCAGAAACAGGATTATTTACGTATATCGCATTAGTAGCAGCAAAGAAAGCAAAGGGTGATCCTGTCAGAATTCTGGTATCACTCGTACTTATTACAGCTATTGGCTCTGCATTTCTTGATAATGTGACAACCGTATTGCTCATGGTACCGGTCACCTTCAGTATCACACGCCAGCTGCGTGTTAATCCCGTGCCGTACCTCATTACGCAAATTCTGGCATCTAATATCGGCGGTACGGCAACGTTAATCGGGGACCCACCCAACATCATGATTGGAAGTGCTGTTAAAGAGTTAACTTTCATGGCCTTTATAAATAATCTTGCACCTGTTGTTGTCATCATCATGGCGGTCACAATTCCGATCTTCGTTATCATTTTCCGCAAGCACATACAAACTACTCCTGAGCTAAAGATGAGTATCATGCAAATTGACGAAAAAGAAGTAATTACAGACCGTAAACTGCTAACCAAAAGTCTTTCCATTCTAGGAATTACGATCATCGGTTTTTTTCTTCACCAGCTGCTGCACCTTGAATCCGCAACAGTAGCCTTAGCAGKGGCATTTCTGTTACTGCTACTGACTGGGGAACATTCGATGGAAGAAGCTTTCAACAAAGTTGAATGGTCAACGATTTTTTTCTTTGTTGGACTTTTCGTCTTGGTATCTGGTTTGGTAGAAACAGGCGTAATTTCTAAATTAGCTGCTGGGGCCGTAGAATTGACGGGAGGTAATCCTATTGCAACGTCTATGTTAATCTTATGGCTCAGTGCAATCGCCTCAGCATTTCTAGACAACATCCCTTTTGTGGCAACTATGATTCCTATGATTCAGGAAATGGGTACGATGGGCGTGGAAAATTTAGAACCGCTTTGGTGGAGTTTGGCATTAGGCGCTTGTCTTGGAGGTAATGGAACACTTATCGGAGCAAGTGCTAACTTGATCGTCGCTGGCTTGGCTGCAAAAGAAGGACACCCCATCAAATTTATTGCTTTTATGAAATATGGTTTCCCACTTATGCTAGTCTCAGTTGGGTTAGCCAATATTTATATGTATGTTAGATATTTTATGTAAGGAAGAAGACCCCCCAATAGGGAGTTCCTCGGTTCATCGACCTCATTCTATTGGATAATTCGCCCAGTCATGGAGTGAATCATGATGGTAATTAGCTGGCCATCCTTCTCATAGGTAAGCTTATGAACAAGAGGAATTCCATTCCTAGATGGCAGATAGCAGGAAACTTCACTAATAGGTTTAAAAGGCATAAGCGATGTATCGTAAGCGACAGCGGTCCTTTTCGCATCCTCGACAGATACCGCCGGGTACATGGGTCTGCCAAGGCGTTTCTCTTCTAACCCAGGATGAACAGTGCCGCTGATACGTTGCACAACTCCTGTTTGATCTAGTTCGACGACCAATTGATCTCCGCATACGGTATGCTTAAATAGCTTTCTCTGCAAGGTAACCTTTGTAGAAGCAGTACCCTGATCTATTGCCACTATGTTCAAATCTCGTTCAACATGCTTGAGGCCATAAAGGGATTTAATTCTTTCCAAATACCTAAAGGTAATCCAACTAGGTGAATGTGCGGAAGGCTTGGTTAAATGACCCACAAGTAACAATGGTGTTTGAGTGACTGTATTCCACTTCATTTGCAGTGTATTGTCACTCTCGGTTCGAATGCTTTCCAGGATTCTCGCAGACCGTTTGGATATCTCCATGTTTTCTGTATTTGGTACTGAAGTAGACACTGAAAGCGACACGAATAATAGTAGTTTCCAAGTAAACAAGCAATCACCCCTTATTTACATTTTTGATCCATTTAAGAGATTTTATTCAATATCTAATTTTCATCTATACAGACATCCAGAAATTTGAGATATTAACATCGTCGTTTATTTAACAGTCGATCTGGAGGCTCTCATGATTTATTTAGCTATTATCATCTTTTTACTTACAATTACCTTCGTCATTTGGCAGCCGAAAGGCTTAAGCATTGGTTGGTCGGCATCAGCAGGAGCTTTGCTTGCCCTCGCTTTCCAAGTCGTTTCATTGCAAGATGTCGCCACAGTTACAGGCATCGTGTGGAACGCGACACTCGCTTTTGTCGGCATTATTGTGATCTCCATTATCTTAGATGGGATCGGCTTCTTTGAATGGTCCGCGCTCCACATGGCGCGCTTAGCCAATGGGAATGGAAAGCGCATGTTCGTCTACGTGATCCTGCTCGGGGCGGCAGTTTCCGCCTTTTTTGCAAACGATGGTGCGGCCCTGATCCTTACGCCCATCGTATTGGCTATGGTTAGAGCTATGAAATTGCCGGATGCCGCTATTCTCCCTTATATTATGGCAAGCGGCTTTATCGCGGACACCACGTCACTTCCGTTTGTCATTAGCAATTTAGTAAATATTCTTTCTGCGGATTTTTTCGGGATCGATTTTGTCACTTATGCCAGTCGAATGTTCGTAACGAGTCTGTTCTCGTTAGGCGCAAGCTTGCTGGTTCTCTATCTGTTTTATCGCAAACAAATCCCTGAAAGTTATGATATCACGGAGCTGAGACGCCCCTCGGAAGCGATTAAGGATATGAATCTGTTCCGATTATCTTGGTGGATTCTTGGCATCCTTTTAGTAACTTATATCTGTAGTGGATTTATCCAAGTGCCTGTTTCCATACTCGTTGGGACTGCCGCTCTTGCCTTCCTCCTCATTGCCAGAACGAGCGAAGCGGTGAATACGAGAAAGATTTTGAGAGAAGCTCCATGGGCAGTTGTCATCTTCTCCATCGGGATGTATGTGGTCGTCTATGGACTTAAAAATGTCGGACTTACGGATGCGCTCGGGGAGCTGATCGACATCATTTCTGGTGAGGGTCTGTTCGCAGCCACGATAGGCATGGGATTCCTTGCAGCGATCCTTTCTTCGATCATGAACAATTTGCCGACTGTGCTGATCGATGCTTTAGCCATTCAAGGTACACAAACTGAGGGCATCCTCCGAGAAGCCCTGATTTATGCCAATGTCATCGGGACCGATCTGGGGCCCAAAATGACACCTATCGGCTCCCTAGCCACTCTGATCTGGCTCCATGTGCTTGCCAAAAAAGGGGTGAAAATTACGTGGGGCGGTTATATGAAAGCTGGCGTAATCCTAACGATCCCCACTTTACTCATCACGTTAATCGGTTTGTATCTGTGGTTGCAGGTTATATCCTAATTTGCTGTCCGGCTTTTGTGTGACTCTGTTTGAGAACCACCCTCCTAGGAAATAATTGTGAATAAAAGCTCAGAAGGGGCGGTTTCAAATTATGGCGTTCAAAGCAGAGAAAGCTAAGCTTCTCGTGGAGGGCAACGAGTTGACAATTACGAATCCGAATAAGCCGCTATGGCCTGATTTAGGCATCACGAAGGCGGATTACCTGACGACATTAAGTGAACTCTCGCCCTACCTCCTACGTTACTGCCGTAATCGCCATCTAACGACGATTCGATTTCCACATGGGTATGATGATAAGTCCTTTTATCAGAAAAATGCCCCCGATCCAGTGCCTAGCTTCGTTAAGCTAGCACCGCTAGATGGCATCAACTATGTGAATTTGGACTCGTTATCTACGCTCATTTGGCTCGGGAATCTGACTTGCTTGGAATTTCATCCTTCCTTCCATTACATCGGGAAGACGAATCCTGCAGAATGGCTCATTGATATCGACCCAACCTTGGAGGAAGAACCTCGCATCATGGAGGCTGCTCTTATCATCGGCGAAGTGCTTGATTCGCTGCGAATTCAGTCGGTTCCCAAGACCTCTGGAGCAACAGGCGTACAAATTTACATTCCAATTCAACCTGGCTATACGTTCGAAGAGCTCCGAAGAGTTGGACATTTCATCGCAACCTACACGGTTAACATGTACCCGAAGCTGTTTACCATTGAGCGCTTCAAGAAAAATCGCGGTGATAAGATCTATATCGACTACCTCCAGCATTGGTATGGAAAAACACTATCTGCTCCTTATACGCCGCGTGCCAGAAAGGACGCAACAATTTCCACTCCTTTGCTTTGGAAAGAAGTAGAACTTCGTCCAAGCATTAGCGAGTTCAATCAACTAACCATCATGAATCGACTACGAACCTACGGGGACCTGATTGACCGTATTCCACCTCAAAATTTGAACGCTATACTAGCTAAATTAAAAGAGTAGTTCTAATTAGAACTACTCTTTTTCATCAAAATAAAGGGGATAACAATCGCGCAATTCTCTCTTTTCTTTTTTCACCAGGCGACCTCATCTCAAATTCAGATCGTATAACTTCCGTAGATGACTCCAAATCCATCACGAAATCTCTCTCCAAACGGGAAATTACCTTCTCATCAAACATCACGGCATTCAATTCGAAGTTACTGAAAAAGCTGCGCATATCCACGTTCGCCGTACCTACCGTTGCCATGATGTCGTCCACGATAATCACTTTGGCATGAATAAACCCTTTCCGATACAAATAGAATCGAACGCCTACCTGTAATAATTCCTGTAAATAGGACTTTGACGCATATTGGACAATTGCGGAATCCGCCTCAAATGGAAGAATGATACATACATCAACACCACTGATTGCGGCAGATTTAAGGGCCATTATGATGCTCGGATCGGGAATGAAATAAGGCGTTGTAATCCAAATTCGGTTCTTCGCTGCAATCAATCCCGCAAAATACATTTCTTGAATGGCATCCCATCTGGCGTCAGGACCACTAGAAATGACTTGAACGATCGAAGGCTCCTGTACAGAGTGAACTGGATAATAACGCTTTTCCCCCAAGCTTTCCCCACTAACGAAATACCAGTCCGTCAGAAAGGTGCGCTGTAAATCATATACCGAGTCCCCATGCAGCATGAGGTGCGTATCTCGCCAGAAACCAAGTTTAGGGTCCCCGCCAACGTACTCATTCCCAATATTAATTCCTCCAACGAAACCAACCAAGCCATCGACAACCACAATTTTGCGATGGTTCCGATAATTCAACCGTTTATCAAAAAATGCTATCAATGGCTTTAGGAAAGGTTCCACAGCAATCCCCGCACGCTTCAATGAAGAAATGTAAGCCTTAGAAAGCGCTTGACTCCCAACACCATCGTAAATGACCCTTACAGCTACCCCTGCCTTCGCTTTCGTTATTAATGCTTCTTGAAATCTCATCCCAATCGTATCATCACGAATCGTATAAAATTCGAAGTGAATATGATCCTGGGCCTTCCCTATCTCTTCAAGCATCGCTTCGTAAGTCACGTCGGCATTCGTCAGTACGTCAACCCGATTCATTCCTCTTATCGGTGCATGAGGCACATGACGCAGCCAATCTCGCAGACGCTGTTCCCTCGGTAAGAAGCTGTCTTCGCCTTTTTTGGCATCTATGCTGACATTGTACGGAACGTGCTGGAGCTCTTGTATCAAGAGATTCTCGCTGCTATGATCATGAACTTTCTTCCGCCGCGCATATTCCCTTGCGATGAAATAATACATAAAGAACCCAATAATTGGGAAAATAAACAGAATACTCAGCCATGCTATTGACTTGGCTGGCCTTTTATATTCACAAATTAAAATTGTAGCTGCCTGAAAGATAAATAACAACAGTAATAAAATGATCCATACCAACAACACCAGCTCCTATCCCTACATCTGCATGCTGAGATAGCTTTTGCCATGTCCTTCGGAGTTATACCTTTTTCTTCTAACTAAACCTGTATAAATAAATTTTTCCAACTTTCGTAATAAAATCCTGCCCTTTCGCAGAACATAATCTACGCATTCTTATTTCTTGAACTTGATCATGGCAGGAGGTGCCTCTCGCTTGGCCAAAACACCTAAATATTTGATGAAAAGCATCCTGCAAAGTCGCAAAGCGATACCAACCAGCGAAGGGGATCCTCCTTCTAATTTAGATCAAGCTCTCGATATTCCGTTTATTGAGGATCTTAAACAGACTAAACTCTCGCTGCTACTCGATGAGAATCATAATTTTATTAAAGAAATGTTTCAGGAATGCTCTGATGTCGTTGTTAGAGAATTCGAAATTGACCCCCATATCCCAGCACTGCTGCTTTTCGTAGATGGTCTAACCAATACACAACTTCTGAACGATACGATGAAGTCACTCATGCTGATCGGAGGCGGGGAAACCTCAATCGAGCGAATTGCTAATGTCATTCTGCCAGTGTCACAAACGCAGATTTCCGACAATTATGGTGACTTGCTGACTTCCGTTCTCGGCGGTGATGCTGCACTGCTCGTTGAGGGGAACGCGAAAGCCATTCTGCTCGGCATCCGTGGGACAGAGAAGCGAACTGTTGGTGAACCAGAGACAGAAACGGTCGTTCGCGGCCCAAAGGAAGGCTTCGTAGAGAGTATTCGTACGAACACTTCTATGATTCGGCGTAAGCTCAAGACACCTCGACTCAAGATGAAATCCATGTGTGTAGGCAAAGAGAGCAATACCAACCTGGTTATCTGCTATTTGGATAACTTAGCAATGCCTTCGTTAGTCGAAGAGGTCGTCAAACGACTTGAACAAATCAAAATTGATGCCATTTTGGAATCAGGCATGATTGAAGAACTTATCCAGGACGATGCCTATTCGCCATTCCCGCAAATGCAATATACAGAACGTCCTGACGTAGTCGCCTCCGCCTTGCTCCAAGGAAGAGTTGCGATTCTTACAGACGGCACGCCCTTCGCTCTCATCGTGCCCTTTGTATTCATTCAGATTATGCAAACGAGCGAAGACTACTATGAGCGATTTCAGATCAGCTCACTCTTACGCATGCTTCGTTATGCCTTCATGTTTCTGTCGTTAACAACGCCTGCACTCTATGTCGCGATAACGACGTACCATCAAGCACTACTACCAACAACGTTAATGCTTAGTGTCGCTGCATCGCGAGAGGCTATCCCATTCCCGGCGGTCGTTGAAGCCTTCATCATGGAAATCACCTTTGAAGCCTTGCGCGAAGCTGGTATCCGACTCCCTAAGGCTGTTGGCTCCGCCGTATCGATTTTAGGTGCTCTTGTAGTCGGCCAAGCTGCTGTACAAGCTGGAATCGTTTCAGCACCCATGGTTATTGTTGTCTCGATTACAGGTATAGCTTCCTTTACCATTCCACGATTTAACGGTGCGATTGCTATTCGGATGCTGCGCTTCCCTATTCTCATTGCTGCAGCCGTATTTGGATTCTTTGGTATTTTTTTCTCATTGATGATTCTGATTGGGCACATGGCGAATCTCCGTTCATTCGGAGTACCTTATCTGTCTCCTGTTGGCCCTTTATCTGCTACAGATATGAAGGATGTCCTGATCCGTGCACCATGGTGGCAATTGAGAAAGCGTCCGGAGTTTATGGCTATTCAAGATAACACCAGTCAAGATGATACTCTTGCGAAGCAAATCAAGAAAGCTGGAGGTTTAGACGGCAGCAGTATCGACCACGTACACAAAGCCAATAAGGAGGAACAGTCCAATGATTCATCCTAAACAGCGTGTTAGGCTAGTGGCAACTTTACTACTATCCACGACTCTTCTTACTGGTTGTTGGGATCGTACAGAGACCAATGACCTCGCGTTTGTCCTTACTTCATCGGCTGATTTAGAGGATGACGGCAGATATCGTGTTACTTATATGTTCCCTCTCCCCGGTTCCATGGGTGGAGCTAGCGGTGGAGGTGGCGGCACCGCTGGGGGGAAAAGCTATTACATTGATTCCGAGGTCGGGCTCACCTTCCGCGATGCAATCAGCAAGCTTCAAAAACGTATGGCAAGACGCATCTTTCTCTCACACCGCAGAACGATCGTCATTGGTGAAAAGCTAGCGGAAGCAGGCATCAATTCCTTGTTCGATGTTCTTCCGCGTTCACCAGAGAATCGGATGACAAGCTACCTGATCGTAACCAAAGGCAAGGGCTATGACCTCCTTAATACAGAGCCGAAATTCGAGCGCTTTCCCGCTGAAGTCCTTCGTGAATTAGCGAAGTCTCGCAGTTCTATGCCTACAACAATGAAGGATGTTGGGATGTCCTTAAGCTTTAACAGTGATCCAATCATGAGTTATATGGAACCTCGAGATGGACAAGTCTCTAAAGAGCCATCCCATGAAATCCAATTCGTTGGTTATGGGCAGTTCAAAGGGGATAAGATGGTTGGCATTTATAAGAAGAAAGAAGCATCGGGGCTTTTGTGGCTTCGAAATCAAGCAAAAGAGCAACAGCTCACCTTCCCCTTGGAGGAAGGCAAAAATATTTCCATCTCCATTGTTGGCGGCAAGACAGAGATCTCACCTAAGCTTCTGGAAGACAAAGTCATGTTTGACATCATCGTAGAAGCTCGTGGTGCTGTGAGGGAAGACCTCACTGATGAGGATTTGTATAATTCCAATACCCTCCATAACGTAGAAACAAAGTTCGCAGAGCAAATCAAATTATCAGTACTCGCAACGATTAAACAGATGCAAAAGGAAGGCACGGATTCGGCTCAACTTGGTCTCATTATTTGGCGAACACATCCTCAGAAGTGGAACGAGCAATTCGGGAAGGATTGGGAGCGTTATTTTAAAGATGCTGAGTTTAATATTGTTGTGAAAGCCTCCATTCCCGATACAGGTGTGATTAGCCGCAATGTGACTAAGGGAGGGATTTAGACGATGGATGGGATCTTTGTTATCAGCTTTCTTATCATTTTGGTCGGATCTTTCATGATCGATCGCAAGATGCTGCGGACGACGGGAACTGGGAATCAAATAACCTATGGTCTTTCCATTGGTTTAATCCTACTTTTTCTCATCATGAAATATCTCCATGTGAGTATTCCAATGCCCTCCTATTTTTTCGTGCAAGTGGTTTCTCCTTGGTTCATACGAGTTCTTGGCATTTAAGATGAAAGGTGGTGTTCCTCATCGATAGTAAGCGGGTCATTAACCAACGGCAGCTCTCTTGGCTAGCTTCTTCCATTGTCACCAGCGGAGGCGTTCTCACGTTGCAAAACGAATTGATACGCATCAATCAAATGGATGCTTGGTTTAGCTATTTACTTTCTATTCTCTATGTCTTTCTAATCGCTGGCTTCTTTAGCTATTTGGTTAAGCTCTATCCCTATAAGAACATTTTTGAAATTTCCAAAGAAATATTAGGTCCTTGGCTGGGCACAGTTATGAATCTACTCATTTTGTTTCATTTCTGGCAAATTGTCGTTCGTGATATTTCCTCTGTATCCAGATTTAGTTCTACCCTTTTACTGAATACAACGCCACTTGAAATTATAATCTTACTAAACTGTTTGCTGCTTTTGTATTTCGGTAAAACGAGTGTAGAGGTTATCGCACGCGTCAATGACCTGTTCTACCCACTCTTCGTCGTGACAATTACCATTATGCCGCTGCTCTTATCGAACGAATTTTTTTTGAGGCTAACAACGCCTGTACTGACAATGCCGCTTCAGCACTGGACAGCTAGTTCCGTTCTAACACTCGGGAGCGCGGGTGATGTTTTCATTCTGGGCGCATTCCTACATATGCTGTCCAATGCAAATCATGTTCGTTCGGCTATTCGCCATGGCTCCCTGCTAGGTTTTTTTCTACTCACACTCATTTTATTTGCCATCATTGCCGTACTCGGTCCTAAGATGCCTGCAAACTTCTCCTATCCTAGCTTTAATCTAGTTCAAACGATTCATATCACTGATTTTCTAGATCGCCTTGATCTCATCATGCTCATGATCTGGTATCCAACCGTTGCGTGTAAAATGATCGCCATTTATTTAGCGCTTCTGCTCGGCATTAGCTCCATTTTCAATGATCGAAATTACCCGATGATTAACAAACCTATCGCCCTGTTAATAGGATTGTGTACTTGTCTTTCCTTTAAAAGCACCACCGAGTTGCTCAGTTTCTCCAATTTCAGCTCACCCGTCATTGTCTTGGCTTACCAACCTATCGTCATGGTCGTCCTCCTTATCGCGGGGCATAGAAAAAAAAGGAAGTATCCGGATGCTTTTCCCACTCCCACTGGAGGAACGCATGTAAAGGAGGATCCCGAACAAAATTCAGGCAAACTTAGCCAACGAATGTCCTATACACAATGGTTATGGGGAGGAAATCTAGTTTTGGTCCTTTGCGTAGCATTTGTTCTAATTGGCCTGATGTTCGGCGAAAGATCTACGATGATTGGTGAGATTTGTGCAATAGGCTTTGGCAGTTCTCTATTGTTGACGACCTTGACCACCTATATGGAGCTTACCAAGCTGAAACAAGCTGAAAGCAGTAACTAAGTGAAGTTGCAGCCGTGAATTGATTTATGGAGGAATGCTTATCGTCAATTAAAAAAGCACCCGCCTAAGCGAGTGCCTCGTAAAAATAATAAGTTAAACAGGAACTGATTGATTCAAACGGCTTTTCGCGACCTTTAAGTAGCCATGCACATTTAAGTATTCACTATCATTGGTGAAACGCAATTTCATTGCTCCTGCCGCGTCTTGGATATACGGCTTCAGTGCAGTCGCACCGCCGCCAATCACGTAGAAGCATTGAATATCTGGGCATTTGCGCCAGCGCTTCTTAATCATTTCGACCATGCGTACCGCAGCACGTCGGAAATGCAGATCTACGATTGGCCGAATATCTACTTGGCCTTCGCCGGGAAGCTGAATCGTAAATTGACGATTCTTCACGCGCTGCGCCAGCTTCGCTCGGCTTGGGAACAAGTGGCCATAGGCATCTTCAACGTCACGAATAATTGCATCCAAATACGTAGCAATCCCGATCTGCTCGCCATGGCTAAAATGGTTATCAATCGCCATGCGTTTGATGACAGGGAAATCTGTCGTCAAGGCACCGATCTCGCAAACGCCTATACAGCCGTTGTATATTTCTTCGTCCTTGACCTGCAAGCTATCGTGTGTTGCCATATGGAACATGGCCGCAGCACCTTCAATAGAGACAGCTACTTTGCGGATCGAAACTTTAATTTTACGATTATGGAACTGTGGTGTGGAAAGGAATGTCACTTCATGCTCACCTAGAAGTCGATGTTCAAATGTCTGACTATATTTAGGGAAAGAACGAACAGGCAAACCCGTACCCAATGTGTATTCTACTTCGTCAACATTGCCGTAACCAGGGCCCGCTGCTTGATTCGTGAGACCCTGATAAGCAAGTGCAGTCAGTGCTACAATGAGGGATTGATCCGATAGCGCTTTATTATCCGTGTCTTCTAGCTCTAGGTTATCCTCGTGCTCTAAGGCCAGTTGCCCTACGAAATAACGTTGATTCCGCTGTGAAAGGCTTGGACTATAAATAACGACATCCAATGCTTTCCAAGGTGAATCTTCTTCTTGCAAAATGTGTCTTTCGTAGCCCGGCGCTATGATATTTGGAATTACTAGTGGTTCTCTAGACCCATCTAGCACCAGCTTAATACTATCGTTCCCTATGTCAATACCTGCAAGCTTAATCATGTGTGCCTCCACTCCAAATCTACAGCTTTCTGTAATTGTATTAGTAAATTCGATCATATACGACAGGATTCCTTCCTACTTTAGACTCATTTTCCTAGGACTAGTAGGTAGGAAGGCAGGTTTTTAGCAAAATATGACGAATGATGTACAGAACTTCACTTTACCAAATTCAACCATGACAGGAGACAACTTAGTCCTTATGAAGCTTAAGTGGAAACCCAAAAAACTGACGCTGGTTATCATTCCAGATGCTACGCAATCGGTTGTCAGATTTCGCATTTCCCATTTATCTGCCTATATCGCTGCAGCATGCTTTACCTTGCTAATGCTGATTTCCATAACGATTTACTTTATGCATGCACATACCGTGAAACAGGCAAGTGACCTGCAATCGAAGCTAAGCGGTGCCCACCAGCAATGGAGCGCAACCCTAACTTCTAAGAATAAGGCCATCGAACAATTGCAAAACGAAGTCATTCAACTGTCCCAGCAAGCTGAACAGATGAAAACCCAAGTGGAGGAAGTAAAAAAGTTAGAGAGTGATCTCAAAACCATTGCTGGCATTGATCACGAACCAAGTAACGTCGCCGTTGCAAGCAATTCATCTGAAGGCAAGGCGAAGAAAGATGCCAATCAGCCGACAATCGGCGAGTCTCCCCCTTCAACAGGTGTAGGTGGCAGCCCCAATCCTGTCTCACAAGATATCATTCTTAAGCTAGGTCAAGATACACTTGCCTCCTTCACTGCGCTGAATGGCGAAGTACAAGAGTTGCAAACGAATTTAGTACAAACGAAACAGAAAGTGGCCGACAAGCAGGAGCAACTTCGCATCACACCGACGTTATGGCCAACGAGCACGAAGGTTGTTACTTCTCCTTTTGGCTATCGATCCGATCCATTTACCAAAATACCTAGCTATCATTCCGGCATTGATTTCGGTGCTCATGAGAATGATCCCGTCTATGCAACGGCTGCTGGTAAAGTCGTCAGTACAGGTAAGGACATTTACCATGGCAACAACATTGTGATTGAGCATTCCAAGGGCTTACGCACCTGGTACATGCATTTAAATAAAATTCTAGTTAACAAAGGTGACTCTGTAGAAAAAGGCGGTACGATCGGATTAGTCGGATCTACGGGCCGAAGCACAGGAGCGCATCTCCACTATGAAGTACTCAAAAACGGCGAAAGCGTCGATCCCAAGCCTTACCTTAAATCGATTCGAAAGGATGATAACTAACATGTTCAAAAAAACAAAAAACCTCATGAATCCAAATACAACCGATACTCTGATAGGTGAGGGAACAAGCTTTGAAGGCCGTATTAAATCAGAGGCAAGCATTCGTATTGAAGGCGGAATTACGGGTGATATCGACTGCGCAGGCGATGTCATTATTGGCGAGCACGGCGTCGTGAAATCCAATATCTCTGCGCGAGATGTGGTTCTGGCTGGCAGCGTTCAAGGGAATATTACAACCAAAGGCAAGCTGACCATTACCTCTACAGGCTCCCTTCATGGCAATATTAGCGCAGCTTCTTTCATTATTGAGGAAGGTGGCGTCTTCCAAGGCAGCAGTAAAATGGAAACGAAATCGGACGTGCCTGTTCCTGTGCCAAACAATGAGTCTGAAACTGGGAATCGACCTGTTGCTGCTCCTGACAATTTGTATAGAGGCAACACCGTGGCCATGTAATTCCTTACTGCTAGGATAGAAGCTTTCCACATGATATACTAGTTGGAAATTCATTTCTAACTGATGTAGGAGACACGGAAACTATGAGAGAACAAGCCATCCTATTTGACCTAGATGACACGTTGGTTCATTGCAATAAATACTTTGACTTTGTCATTGACCAATTCGTAGATTTGATGCTTACTTGGTATTCAGGACATGGTCTAACTAAGCAGGACATTAGGCAAAAACAGTTGCAAATCGACCTTGCTGGTATCCAAATTCACGGCTTTATGCCGGAACGGTTTCCGCAATCGTTCGTTGAGACGTATCAATGGTTCGCGCAGCACTACAACCGTCCTGTAAGTCCCAAAGAGGTGGACTGGCTCATGCAGCTAGGTCACACGGTCTACAGTTACACCGTGGAGCCATACCCACTGATGAATGAAACCCTTCACAACCTACAACAAGCTGGACACAACTTGTTTCTGTATACAGGCGGAGATGTTTCCATTCAAATGAAGAAAATCAAGGATGTCGGTCTTGACCAATTTTTTCAGGATCGTATCTTCGTAACCGTCCATAAGACACGTGAGTTTATGAATACATTGATGCAGGAAAAGCAATTCGACCGACAGCACACGTGGATGATCGGCAATTCCATCACAACAGATGTGCTGCCAGCGCTCCATGCGGGTATCCATGCGATTCATATCCCCGTTGCTGATGATTGGGTATTTAATAATGGGACGATCGACGTCACGCCGCAGGGCGCGTTTTACCAATTGCCCTCGCTACTGGAAGTGCCTGAGGCCATCCAATCGTATATTAAAGAACGATCCCCCGGTGAAAGCTGAACCGGAAGGATCGTTCTTTTTCATTAAGCAGCGACGTCACGTCTGCGAAATATTTCCCAGGAAAGTACGTTGAATAACAAAAAGTAGCACACAAGCATGGTGATGGAGAATCCAAACGTCATTCCCTCTGCTAGCGGCCGTCCCTCTAGATACGGAGTGAGATCCGTATTCGCGAATAGGAAGTATTTGCCCCACGTATACCGCAAGAACAATAAGGTAATCACTTGGCCAGCGAACATAATGAAAATGCTAAGGCCGATCGCAAGTGAAGCACTGCGAAACACAGTGGAAATCATAAAGGCCAGTGTAACGATCATCACGAGCTCAATTAATTTAAGTCCATAGGTCGCAAACACATAGAATAACATGTTTTTCTCCTGTACTTGCCCTGCCGCATTCACAATTAAATGAGGGAGACTCAGCCGCTCAAACCCATAGTAGAAGCCGTTGACAATCAAAGCAGTAATGAACAAAACGACCAGTAACGTAGCTGCAAAAATAAGTGTTGTCAGATACTTCGACAATAAGATCTTCGATCGGCTAGCCGGACGAATGAGCAGCAGTTTGATGGTTCCCCAAGTAAACTCCCCAGCTACCATATCTCCAGCAATAATGACTGTGAAAAGCGTAACCACAATAATCAAGCCAGACGCAGTGAGCATGCCTTCCCAAATCGTGTTATCAATCGGTGGGTAATTGTGATCCAGCATGTATTGCTGAAGCGCACTTTGTTCCCGCATCTGCTTCTTAAAATTCTCTGGAATATCCGGATTGGCAAGCTCTGTCTTATTGTGTTCAATCGTTTCGGAAGCCCTTGTTTTCCAGCTATCATCATTGTTGTTCGTATCGGAATGCGATAACACACCAGTGAGCACGACGATGACAATTAGCAAAACCACTAGAATCCATGTTCGAAGTCGACTATAAATCTTCATATGCTCATTCTTGATGAGATTAAGCAATAGGATCACTTCCCGTCATTTCTAAAAATTGATCTTCCAGCGACTTCGATGTTTTGCGGATGCCATATACGGAAATCCCCGCCTCTACGAACCGCTTAGTCAACAAAGCTATCTCTTGTTTGTCGAGATCCATAACAAGCTCGGCATCGATAACTTCCACGGGATATCCTTGAGCAGAAGCTAACTTCACGGCTTGTTCAATCGCGTCCACCTCATAGACGACCCGCTGTTTACCGTCCTCCTGAACATATTCCTTGATAAGTCTAACATCAACTAATTTCCCATTTTGAATGATGGCTACACGGTCACACATCAGTTCCATTTCCGCTAACAGATGCGAAGAAACAATAACTGAAATTCCTTCCTCACGGGTAAGCTTACGCAAATGATCTCGAAGCTCCCGTATGCCAGCTGGGTCCAACCCGTTAGTCGGCTCGTCCAAAATAAGAACCGACGGCTTATGCAGAAGCGCTTGCGCAATGCCTAATCGTTGCCGCATGCCCAGCGAGTAGGTTTTCACCTTGTCATGAATGCGATTCGTCATCCCGACAAGATCGATCACCTCCCCAATTCGCTCCTCGCCAATACCTGGAATCATCCTGGCATAATGAACCAAATTCTTATAGCCGCTTAAAAATTTATACATTTCCGGATTTTCTACAATCGCGCCAATATGACGAATCGCTTGTTCAAAATGTGTGCGAATCGAATACCCACCAACACGGATATCCCCCTCCGAAATCGACATCAGTCCTACCATCATACGGATGGTAGTCGTTTTACCCGCGCCATTAGGCCCGAGAAATCCGAACACCTCGCCACGCGGCACATCGAAACTGAGCTTATCAATGATGGTCTTAGAACCAATTCGTTTGGAAATATGATCCACCTGTACGATGGGCGTACCAACCTCTTTTGAAGCTGACATTCGACATCTCCTCTCTTTTTTAACCAATATAATCCAATCCTAGCTTACTTCGGCTGTCATGCCTAGAGATTTTTCAGTCATATGACTGTGCTCACTATGGCTTTTCCCTAATTTTATGTACAATGGTAAGATACGAACCGTTAGTAAAAGGAGCTCATCTATGATCCAAAGAAGACCGTGGCACGGTGTGGAGTGGTCACTGTTTATCGTCTTGACCGGCGCTGCACTGCTTGGTTTACTGTATAGCTGCCTTCACATCTATGAACAACCATTTTCCCACATCCTGTTGACTATATTGGCCATATTACTCTCTTATGGGGCTCCTTTTATATTCTGGCGACCCCACTATATCAATCCGACATGCTATCCAATTGCTGTTCTACTAACCGGTATTCCCCTGCAAATTTATTTGGCTTGGATGAAGCAGGACGCCTTACTTACCATTAATTGCCCAATTATGGTCATTGGATTCCTCACCGATCGAAAAAATGCTTGGTGGACCGCTCCTATTTTCATGTTAGGCATGCCGATGACTTACTTTTTCCTTCTACATAGCGGCATGGGAGTCGGACAATTATTTAGTTTTATCCTGAATGCTGTTCTCTTCTTCGCCATTGGATTAAGCTTACAACGCGCCGTTACTTCTAACGAGAAGACCGAGAAGCTGCTAGGTGAGAACCAACGTCAATACCATTTGATCCATGAGCAAAATAACGTCCTTGAGCAGTACGCGAATCAAATTGAGCAGCTTACTTTAGTTGAAGAGCGCAATCGGATGGCTCGTGAGCTGCATGATACCGTAGGACATACGTTCACATCCGTCATTATGGGCATGGACGCCGTCTCGTATTTGATCGAGGTTTCGCCCGAGAAAGCCAAGGAGAAGCTCGACGTCCTGCGCAATGTAACTAGAGGTGGTCTAGAAGAAGTGCGCCGCAGCATTCATCAGATGGTCCCCCAAGAGGGCGATCTGCTGCTATCTCAGCAACTGTCACGACTTGCCAATGAATTTGCTTTGCACACAGGCACACAGATTCACTTCACGACGGTTAGTGACGAGTTCGAAATTCCCAAACAAACCAAGCTCTCTTTAATTCGCTGTCTACAGGAATCACTGACAAATGCCAAGCGTCATGGTAAAGCAGCTTCTATTGAAATTGTGCTAACCTACGCCGATGACCAAATCTCCCTACGCATTGAAGATGATGGTGTTGGTTCCGAACAATTGAAAATGGGCTTCGGTATTGCCGCGATGCAAGAACGGATAACGGCGCTGCAAGGCACTTTGCAGGTACGCTCCTTACCTGAAAAAGGGACGGTTGTCCATTGCTTTATTCCTGTCAAACGTTTTCCAACGTTTTAATCGGTTTAATCGGTTTAACCCTTATAACCTTTTAAACCCTATAAACCATATAACCCCTTTTAATAGCTGTGAGGAGGATTTGCTATGACTGTAAACCAAGCACCGCTCAAACTGCTTCTGGTCGATGATCAGGATTTGATACGTGAAAGCTTACACATTGTACTGGGCATGGACCCCGATATTGAGGTTGTCGGCTTAGCTGAAAACGGGCATGTCGCTGTAAAACTAAGTGAAGAAATGCAACCCGATGTCGTTCTAATGGATATTCATATGCCGGTTATGGATGGAGTTGAGGCTACACGTCAGATTAAAGCTACATGGCCGCATATTCGTGTCATTATTTTGACCACATTCCAGGAAATTGGCTACGTTGTAGATGCACTTAGTGCAGGAGCTGAAGGCTACTTGCTCAAAGCCATTCATCCCAAAGATCTTGCCGCAGGAATTAAATGGGTCCATCAGGGCGGCACCTTAATTCCGCATGATATTGCCAAAATGCTCGTCCAGCAAGCACGTGACGGTGGAAGCGGGGCTTCCTCAGAAGATAAGGAAGAGAGCAGCGTTCGTATTGAGACGTATGGCCTCAGCGAACGTGAGCTGCAGGTACTTCACAGCATCGCCGACGGCCTCAATAATCGTGAGATCGCCGAGAAGCTATTCTTGTCCGAGGGGACTGTGAAAAACTATATCTCCAACATCTACTCGAAAATGGACGTTCGAGACCGTGTTCAAGCATCGAAAAAAGCGCATGATGAGGGGATTCTCTAATCGAGGGGAATTTCATGAGAAATGCCTTAACCTGTGCTTCAGGTGAATCGATGGATTTTATGTAGTTAAATTTTGGTATTCCCTGATCAAATGTAGAATTGATGGATAATGTACAGTTAATTTAAACAAATTCTCCCAATTTAAACAAAACAGGCAGTTTTACCTACATGTTCTACAGTTAAATCGAATTTCCGAGGAAATTCATCCTAAATAGCTGTACCTTTTCCAGTTAAAGCAAATTGGAAGAGTATCCATATTGGCGTGCAAAAAAAGACCGCTCTCCTCTAAGAAGAAGCGGTCTTTGCTGTTGATACGACTATTCGAAGAGCTTTTCGAGAAAACCCTTTTTTCTTTTACGAATCTTACTATAGCTCTTTACTCTTGAAAAAGGTAGGGACGTATCTTCCGTTGACGAATCATGGACTGGACCAGCGCTGAGACTGACTTCCTCCGATATCACTGGCGTATGTTGAAGCTCCATCTTATCTTCTTGATTCGCCGCATGCTGATGGACAACAATCGTGTTGACCAATTGCTCATGCAGTTTGTTCTCAAGCTGGTGCCTGCATAGTCGCAGAAATTGCTCTTGCTGTCTATTCTGGAGTTCAAACTGCTCATGAAGTTGCGCTTGGAGCTCTTCTACCTGCTTGGAAAGTAGCATGACGGTCTTTTGCAAAGAATGCAGATCCTGTGCCCTGACTGGCTCATCGCTCCCAACCTCATCAGAATACTCCTGATTCCCGACCATTAATGCTTGTAGCTCCTCAGCTGTAAGAAGATCTTCTTTCCTCATGCGCTTCCCTCCATTTCCGTACAACTTGCAGCCTATGCTTGGACTGCTCCTTCTTCTATTGTACATGAGTTTACGGAAATGTTCACGTTTATTAGTCTAATGAGGCGAACCAATTGATGTGCAGCATCTCGCAGTATCCACTAGATGAGAAAAACTTCTATCGAAGTCCTTCGAGGATGAGCGACCGCGTTTTAAATGTTGTTTTTATCGCCAATAAGAATTTGTTCTTCCGAGTATCGGAAACTTATAAATTCTTATGTGGTAACAAAAAACTGCTTACAGGTAACTCTCAACCTGCAAGCAGTCTAACAAATCTTATGGCAAATTCGATGATCCCATCAAGAAGCGATCCACTTCACGCGCTGCAGCACGACCTTCGTTGATCGCCCATACCACGAGACTTTGCCCGCGACGCATGTCGCCAGCAGCGAAAACGCCGTCTACGTTCGTAGCGAACTTCCCGTAATCCGCTTTCGCGTTGGAGCGCTCGTCTTTGGCTACGCCGAGCTGATCCAACACAGTGTTTTCTGGTCCCGTGAAGCCCATCGCAATCAACACCAGCTGCGCCGGGTAAACCTTCTCGCTGCCAGGCACTTCAACAGGTACGAACGCGCCCTTCTCGTTCTTCTGCCACTCGATCAGAACCGTGTGCAGCTCTTTCAAGTTGCCGTTCTCATCCCCCACGAATTTCTTCGTGTTGATTAAGTACGTCCGCGGGTCTTCGCCCTGAAGCGCAGCCGCCTCTTGCTGACCATAATCCACTTTCAACACCTTCGGCCATTCCGGCCAAGGGTTGTTCGCTGGACGTGTCTCCGGTGACTTCGGCATGATCTCAAACTGCGTCACGCTCTTACATTTGTGACGAATGGAAGTTCCTACGCAGTCGGTTCCCGTATCACCACCACCGATAACGATCACGTCTTTGCCTTCGGCGGAAATGAATTCACGATCCGCATGCTCGGAATCGAGCAAGCTCTTCGTGTTCTTGCTCAGGAATTCCATCGCCAGATGAACACCGCCGAGTTCGCGACCCTCGATCGGTAGATCGCGGCCCTTCGTAGCTCCGCCGCACAGGACGATCGCATCGAATTCCTCTTGCAGCTTTTCGATCGGGTAGTTCACCCCGACGTGAGCACCCGTTACGAAGGCAATTCCTTCGGCTTCAAGCAGATCTACACGACGCTGGACATACTTTTTGTCCAGCTTCATGTTCGGGATACCGTACATCAGCAAGCCGCCAACGCGGTCTGCCCGTTCGAATACGGTAACCCAATGTCCAGCTTTGTTCAACTGCGCTGCTGCCGCAAGTCCGGAAGGACCTGAACCCACAACCGCAACCTTCTTCCCAGTGCGCGTTTCCGGCGGTTCAGGCTTGATCCATCCTTCATCGAAGCCTTTATCGATGATCGCTTTTTCAATGCTTTTGATCGCAACCGGCGTATCCTTCAAGCCTACTGTACAAGAGCCTTCACAAGGCGCTGGACAAACACGGCCCGTAAATTCCGGGAAATTATTCGTCTTGTGCAGACGATCCAAGGCTTCGCGCCATTGACCGCGATACACGAGATCATTCCATTCCGGAATGAGGTTGTTCACTGGGCAACCAGCGGCCATGCCGCTGATCAATGCCCCTGTATGACAGAAAGGAATCCCACAATCCATACAACGGGAGCCTTGTACCTGTAATTTATCTTGCGTTAGTGGTGTCGCAAACTCTTTCCAATGGCCAATTCGGACCAGCGGAGAAGCTTCGGATGCCACTTCACGAGCGTGTTCTATAAAACCGGTTGGTTTACCCATTTACGTTTAATCCCTCCTGAGTTTCGTTAATTTCCACCGACACGGGAAACATCTCTCATATTCGCCTCGAAAGCAACCATGACCGCTTCTTGTTGGCTTAGACCGGAGCGTTTCACTTTCTCGATAGCATCAAACATCCGTTTGTAGTCCTTCGGTATAACCTTCACGAACTTCCAAACGTACTCATCCCAGTGCTGAATAACCTGGTGGGCAACGCTGCTATCCGTAAATGTGGCATGATGCTGGATCATCGTTTTCAATTCATTCATCTCATACGTTTCTTCCAGCTGCTCGAGGTAAACCATCTCTTTATTCACTTTGCTTTGGAAGTCACCATTCACATCCAATACGTAGGCAATACCGCCTGACATACCCGCTGCGAAGTTACGCCCTGTTGAACCAAGAACAACGACTCGACCACCTGTCATGTACTCACAACCATGATCGCCTACACCCTCAACGACGGCACGCACACCACTGTTTCTTACGCAGAAGCGTTCGCCCGCGATACCACGGATGTAAACATCCCCATCTGTAGCACCATATAAGGCGGTATTGCCGATAATCACGTTTTCTTCTGGTACAAAAGTCGACTTACTCGACGGGAAAATCGCCAGCTTACCGCCGGACAATCCTTTCCCTACATAGTCATTGGCATCTCCTTCGAGGGAGAGTGTGATCCCTTTCGGTACGAAAGCACCAAAGCTTTGACCCGCTGATCCTTCAAAATGTAGACGAATCGTATCGTGCGGCAAGCCATCTACGCCATGACGGCGTGTAACTTCACTGCCCACGATCGTTCCGACAACGCGATTAACGTTCGTAATAGGCAGAATCGCATGAACATGCTCTTTGCGCTCAATCGCTGGCTCACAAATATCAAGCAGCTTCGTCATATCCAAAGAGCGATCCAAGCCGTGATCTTGCTGCATTTGGCAGAAGCGACCGACTTCTTCGCCCATATCTGGTTGGTGCAGCAGCGGCGTAAGATCGACGCCTTTGGCTTTCCAATGCTCGACCGCTGGCTTGGACTCCAAGATATCGGTACGTCCAACCATCTCTTCAATTGTGCGGAAGCCAAGCTCCGCCATCATCTCACGCACATCATTGGCGATGAAGGTCATGAAGTTCACAACATGCTGCGGCTCTCCAGCAAATTTCTTGCGAAGCTCCGGATTTTGCGTAGCAACCCCAACCGGACAAGTGTCCAAGTGGCAGACGCGCATCATCACGCAGCCTATTGTAATTAGTGGAGTCGTTGCGAAGCCGAACTCCTCGGCACCGAGCAAAGCAGCTACGACCACGTCGCGCCCAGTCATCAGCTTGCCATCCGTCTCAACGACGATACGGCTGCGCAGGTTGTTCAGCACGAGTGTCTGATGCGTCTCCGCCAGACCGAGCTCCCACGGCAGTCCCGCGTGACGAATACTCGTCTGCGGTGACGCGCCTGTGCCTCCGTCGTAGCCGGAGATGAGGACTACGTCCGCTTTCCCTTTGGCTACGCCGGCAGCGATCGTGCCAACACCGACTTCGGATACCAGCTTAACGCTGATCCGTGCCCGCGGGTTGGCATTCTTGAGATCGTGGATCAGCTCAGCGAGATCCTCGATCGAATAAATATCATGATGCGGCGGCGGCGAAATCAAGCCTACGCCTGGCGTAACTCCGCGAACCTCGGCTACCCAAGGGTATACCTTGGTTCCCGGGAGTTGGCCGCCCTCGCCGGGCTTCGCGCCCTGCGCCATCTTGATCTGAATCTCGTCAGCGTTGACGAGATAGTGGCTCGTGACGCCGAAGCGGCCGGACGCCACCTGCTTAATGGCACTGCGGCGAAGATCGCCGTTCGCATCTGGCGTGAAACGCTCCGGATGCTCGCCGCCTTCGCCGGTGTTGCTCTTGCCGCCGATGCGGTTCATCGCGATCGCGATCGTTTCATGCGCTTCTTTGGAGATGGAGCCGTAGGACATGGCTCCTGTCTTGAAGCGCTTGAAGATCGACTCGATCGGTTCCACCTCTTCGATCGGAATCGGTGTGCGTCCTGCTTTGAAGCTCAGCAGTCCGCGTAGAGCCATATATTTCTCGTCTTCACGTTTGACGAGTTTGGAGAAATTTTTATACTGAGCATAGTTGTTCGTGCGAACAGCAGATTGCAAAGCATGCACAGTTTCTGGCGTATAGATGTGATCTTCCCCATCTCTGCGCCATTGCAAGTGGCCACCTGTATCCAGCACGCGATCGCGTCCTTCTTGTTCAGAGAACGCACGGCTGTGACGCATCAAGGCTTCCTTCGCAACCATTTCGATACCAATACCACCCACTGGGGTATACGTCCAAGTGAAGTAGCTATCTACCAACTCTTGGCTCAAGCCAATCGCTTCGAAAATTTGCGCCCCGCGATAGCTCTGAATGGTGGAAATACCCATTTTCGCTAACACTTTGACTACACCTTTCGTCACCGCTTTGATGTAGTTATAGATCGCCTTCTCATGATCAACACCAACTAGCTGCTTACGCTGAATCATGTCATCTAGCGTTTCTAACGCCAGATAAGGGTTGATCGCGCCTGCGCCATAGCCGAGCAATAGGGCAAAATGGTGCACTTCACGCGGCTCACCAGACTCGACAAGCAAGCTGACTTTCGTCCGAGTGCCTTGACGGATCAAATGGTGATGTAAGCCCGACGTTGCCAAAAGTGCTGGAATCGGCGCGTTTACGCTATCTACACCACGGTCGGACAGAATGAGCAGCGTTGCTCCATCGACAATGGCTTGATCTGCTGCCGTGTACAAGGACTGCATAGCACTCTCGAGGCCCGCTGTGCCTGCTGATGCTTCGAAAAGCGTCGGCAAGGTGACCGTTTTGAAACCATCACGCTGAATATGACGCAGCTTCGCCAACTCATCGTTGGAGAGGAACGGCGACTTCAAACGAATTTGACGACAGCTCTCTGGCTCCGGCTTAATCAGGTTGCGCTCTGGCCCAATCGTGGTGCCCTGCGCCGTAATAATTTCTTCAAAGTTCGCATCAATTGGCGGATTCGTTACTTGTGCGAATAATTGTTTAAAATAGTTATAAAGCAGCTGCGGACGATCCGAAAGCACTGCCAGTGGCGCATCCGTACCCATGGAACCGATCGGATCCACACCTGTTTTGCCCATAGGCTCAAGAGTCTTACGCAATTGTTCGAAGGTATAGCCAAAAGCTTGCTGGCGCTGCAGAATCGTATCATGGTCAGAGCTAAGTACAATTGGGGCCTCTTCCAGATCCTCTAAAGAAACGAGATGCTCATTCAACCAATCGCGATACGGCTGCTCGCTAGCGATGCCGCTCTTGATTTCTTCATCCGTCACGATACGACCTTCTACCGTATCGACAAGCAGCATACGTCCCGGCCTCAGACGGTCTTTGTACAAAATACGCTCAGGCTCGATATCCAACACACCAACCTCAGAAGCAAGCACGATGAAATCGTCCGTCGTTACATAATAACGAGAAGGACGCAAACCGTTACGATCAAGAATCGCTCCGATTTGACTGCCATCTGTGAAAGCAATCGCTGCAGGACCATCCCACGGCTCCATCAAGGTGCTGTGATACTCGTAGAACGCCTTTTTATCATCATCCATACCTTCATGTTTGGACCAAGGCTCGGGTACCATCATCATGGCGGCATGCGGCAATGAACGACCTGAAAGCATCAGGAACTCTAGGGTATTATCAAACATTTGGGAATCGGAACCATCGGTATCAATAACAGGAAGAATGCGCCCAAAATCTTCACCAAATAATTCAGAGTCACACATCGCTTGACGTGCATGCATCCAGTTGACGTTACCACGAAGTGTATTGATCTCACCATTATGAATCAAATAACGGTACGGATGCGCACGTTCCCAGCTTGGAAACGTGTTGGTGCTGAAACGGGAGTGAACAAGCGCTAAGGCAGATTCTACCTTCTCATCTTGCAACTCCACGTAATACGCATCCACCTGCTCAGGTGTTAACATCCCTTTATATACAATCGTCCTGCTAGACAAGCTAGAATAGTAAAATTGCGATCCCGGATGGGATATTTTGATAGCGTTTTCAGATAATTTACGAATAATGTATAGCTTGCGCTCAAAATCAAGATTTGTCGCAGTATCCACGCTTTGACCAATAAACACCTGACGAACATACGGTTCAGCGGATATTGCAGAATCGCCTAACGAACTGTTATTGGTTGGAACGGTTCTCCATCCTAGAAATTGTTGCCCTTCTTGTTTGACTATTCGCTCAATGGTACTTTCACAAGCTTGACGTGCCTCTAATTCTTGCGGTAAATACACCATACCTACGCCATAACTGCCGGAAATTGGAAGTTTAATGTTCTCTTGTTCACATGCGGATTGAAAATACGCGTCTGGAATTTGCATTAAAATGCCTGCGCCATCTCCCGTATTCTGTTCACAACCTTGCCCACCGCGATGATCCAAATTACAAAGTACACGAAGCGCTTGCTTGACGATGGCATGAGATTTGACACCCTTGATATTGGCAACAAAGCCTATACCACAAGCATCATGCTCATTCCTCGGATCGTACAATCCCTGTTTGGGAGGTAATCCATTAATAGTCATGTTGTGCAACCTTTCTTCCCTCGTTTTCGCTGGACTTTGTTAAACGCATGCTGCTTTAAAGTACTAAAAAGTAAAAATTCAATGCTTCATATTTCGACTACATCCGCAATAAGTAGAGGAAATATTCTCAATATTTTTTCTATTATATTAACACTTGGTTTCCTATAGTTCAATTTAAAAATATTTAAATTGAAAAGGTTTTCATTTTAATAGAATCACCAGTTGGATCATAGTGTATAGGCACGATAAATGTTCGCATTTCCTATATAAATACGACTGGGTGTGCATGTGATAGCAAACTTTCTATGTTTCATGCTATGATAGCTAATACCGCTAGAACATACATCCAGATCCCACATCTTAGGAGGAGCTCTGTTTGAGTATACAGCATACTTTTGGGGACGGCATGATTACTGAGCCTCTTTATCAATGGCAGCTAGAAGCTCATCCGGTTGAAATTGAGCTTTTCCGCTCAAAGCCGGTACGCCGCCTGAAGTTTTTACATCATTTCGGAGCCTCGGCTCTATTTTCACCACTTACACATTCACGATTCGAACATACGGTTGGCGTTTGGTCACTCATGGCTCACTTTTGCCCAGAAGATCCTCATCTGCGCATTGCGGCACTGCTCCATGATATCGGGCACCTGCCTTTCTCCCATGCGGTTGAGCGGACACTTGGGTATAATCATCACCGTCAGACCGAACAGTTAATCGGGCAAGGCATCATCGCCGATATTCTGATCAAGCACGGCATTTCGCCGCGGGCCATTATTGATCTTTTGAAACAAGAAACACCGTTAACGAACAAATCCACGGTTCTTGGACTCGACCACTTGGATAGCTTCCTGCGCGATACTTACTATGCGGGTCGTCAGACGCTGCCGCCTTCGGAAATAGTGAAAGGACTTCGCTTACGCGGACCCTACATAGAAGCGAATGAGGCTTCAGCCACGGCACTTATTGATGCGATTGTTGAAGAACATCGACTTATCCTGCACCCGCAGTTTCTAGCCATGGATGCGCTGCTGGCGAAAGCAACGGCACATCATTGCGAGGCAAATCCAGGCATGAAGGATCGAATCCCCGCACTCATGGATCATGAGTTGATTCAGGAGCTGCTGCAGAGCAATAATGAAACGGCTCGCGAAACGATCCATGTGCTCATGTATGAGCCTCATCGCATTCAAATTACACAAGAACCCGTACGAGGTAGCATCGAGGTCAATATCGGGAAGGTTTACAGAAAACAACCACTAATTGGCGAAAAACTCGCCTCTGAAGTTAGCTTTCAAGCTGCTGTGAAGCTGGCTGAACTGGATAGCATGGCCGCAACTTATTTTTTCACCATATAAACATCCGCAGAAGGGACTGTCCCAGCTTGGCAAAATTGTACTTTCGTTATGGCACAATGAATAGCGGTAAATCGATTGAAGTCTTACGCGTAGCTCATAATTATGAGGAACAGGGCAAAAAAGTACTTCTCCTCACTTCCGTTATGGATGATCGCTTCGGTGTTGGTAAAGTCGCTTCCCGCATCGGTATGCAAAAAGGAGCTATCGTCGTAGACGAACATTTGGATATGGTCGCTTTAGCGCAGACCGAGCGTCCGAATTGCATTTTGGTCGACGAGGCTCAGTTCTTGAACAAAGCCCAAGTCTCTCAGTTGATTGAAGTCGTCGATGAACTGGATATTCCCGTTATCGCTTACGGGCTTCGCGCTGATTTCATGGGACAATTATTTGAAGGCAGCAATGCACTTTTGGCTGTGGCGGATACGATCGAAGAAATTAAAACCGTTTGTTGGTATTGTGATAAAAAGGCAATCATGAACATGCGTTGCAAAGACGGCGTTCCTATCTTCCATGGTGAGCAGATCCAGATCGGCGGGAATGAAAGCTACGTTCCAGTATGTCGTAAATGCTATGCATCTAAGAAAAAAACAGATCGCACCTAGGATAGATATGATTTATAAAGAAAGGTGAGTTCCTTGCGTAAAAAACGGATTTTGCTATTATCTGAGGGCTTTGGGAAAGGACATACACAAGCTGCTCATGCGCTGGCCGGCGAGCTTCGGCAATCCTCGTCAGACATGATTACCCGCGTGATTGAGCTTGGCGCTTTTTTGCATCCTACCTTAGCACCCTGGGTCTTCTCGGCATACCGCCGCACGGTAACATCACACCCCAGACTGTACGGTATGCTCTATCGACATCACTATGATAAAAGGCCGAGTCGTGTAGCCAGTCTCGTGTTGCATCGCATCTTTTATTCACGAACTAGAGCCGTTATCAAGCAGTTGAAACCTGATTTAATCGTCTGTACACATCCATTCCCAAGCATCATTGTCTCTAGGTTAAAGCGCGAGGGACTGGATATCCCTCTCTTCACTGTAATCACCGATTACGATGTTCATGGAACGTGGATAGACTCAGCAGTGGACAAATATTTGGTATCCACGCCTCTTGTGAGAGAGCGTCTCATGGATTGTGGCGTTCAGGACAAGCGCATTGAGGTGACTGGTATTCCGGTTCATCCTAATTTCCGCAAGGCCCATAGCAAAGAACATATTCGTCAAGAATTTGGTCTCAAAGCTATGCCTACCGTCATGGTCATGGGTGGTGGCTGGGGTGTTTTTAAGAAAGAGGAAAAAGAAGAGATGCTGACTTATTTAGCGAGCTGGAGTAAGGATATTCAGCTGCTGATCTGTCTAGGCACGAATGAGAAAGCACGACTCCAGCTGCTGGAGGAGGATGTCTTCCGTCAGCCGAACATCCATCTGATTGGCTATACCACCGAAATTAGCAAACTTATGGATATCGCCGATCTGTTGATTACGAAGCCAGGCGGGATGACCTGCACAGAGGCAATGGCCAAGGGTATTCCCATGCTGTTCTACAGCCCGATTCCAGGGCAAGAAGAGAAAAATTGCACCTATTTCCAGGAAAATGGCTACGGACAGCGCATCACATCGGTCGCGATGATTGACCACTGGTTTAAACTGCTGCTCGAGCAATATCCCGAGCTTGCAAAGCGGAGAACAGACATTCGTGAAGAACAGAATGAGGAAGATCAAAGCTGTGCAACAGCGATCATTGCGTACCTGGAGCAGTCGGATAATCGTTCCTATATTCAGGCATCATCAAAAACACCGCTCATACAATGGTAGTATCCATTGTAAGGGCGGTGTTTTGTTATGAATCCCATTCACCGATTCGGCAAGCAAGCTATTTTTGCTTATTTAATGATCTGGTTTGTTGGCAGCCTGTGGATGATGGCCGTGCTTGGCAGCAGTTCTTTTGAACGCAAAATACTGGGCGTTGATTTCGTCCTCTATCATGAGTATGCTTGCTTCGGCTTTGCAGGAGCGCTTGGTGGTGCCCTATATGGTTTGCGCATGTTTCATGAGCATTATCAAGAGCTCACCACACAGTGGATCTATTGGTACCTCATGCGGCCTATCCTGTGCTTCGGCTCTGCGATTATCACGATTATCCTATTCGCGAGCGGTATTATGCTGCTGGAAGTTGGCGACTCGATGTCAGCGCGTATCAGCATAGCTTTTCTGACTGGTTACGGCTACGGAAAGTTCATGGAGAAGCTGCGTGATCTAACATCGACGTTCTTCAACGGGAAGAATACGAATGGAACGAACGGGAACGGGAATGGGAATGGAAACGGGAGTGATACGCCTACGAAGTGAGTGGGTTTGTGTTGAGTGAGTGAATGAATGAATGAATGAATGAATGGCAGACCTAACTTTCGTTGCGGAGTGCTGGCTGGCGGGAAGTCACGATCTTCACCCGACGCGAATAACTGGAAAACCTCCATCTATTTTCTTCAAAATTCATTCGGAATTGGATTTAGATGGAAAAACTACATCTAATTTCATCGAATTCGAGCATTCCCACTACTTCCGGCTCATTTAGCTGTAGGAAATCCATCTAATCGCTGAAAACACGGAAACCCGACTGAAATAGATGGAGGAAATCCATCTAATCTGCTGCGGCGGTGAGTTTGGGTTGGCGTATGCTGACGGTGAAGGTGGTGCGTGTTACGGCAAATGGTGCGGAGTGTGGTGGGTGTGCGAGAGTAGCTGGGTGTGGTCCGGGGTGCGATGTGGCGTGCGAGTAGACATATGTTACATGATGTATCGTGCAAGTAGACAAGTGGTGCGGGATTCGATTGGTGCTGCATGTTATGGCATGTGGCGCGGAGTGTGATGAGTATGGGAGTAGCTGAGTGAGATCCGGGGTGCGATATGTCTTATGAATAGACATGTGGTGCGGAGTGTGGGGAGTAGCTAGCTGCATGAAAAAAAATGCCACCGCGCGAAGACAGCCGCGGTGGCATTTCGTTTAAGGTGCATCGAAGGTATGCACCTTGTTCCAGTTCACACCACCGCTGCGGGTGGTGTACATGACACTCGGCTGCTCATTATCATTCGTGATGAGCCAGCCGCTATTCGCGTCTGCCATGCCGAGCAGCAGATCGCCGTACCCCGTGAACGACTCCGTTCCGTTCACCCAGGTCTTGCCGCCGTCCTTCGTCCAGCCGACGGAGTTTGGCTTGTCGCATGCCGGGCAGCTGCCGCCCATGAACGCTACGTCGGTGTTCACGACGTAGAGAGGGCCGGGCTTCGAGCCCGTGTTCTTCGGCCCCGACGTATCCCCCATAGGGAATCCAGGGGCCGGTCCTCCACCTGCCGTGCTGTTCACCAGCACGGTCTGCCAGGTCTTCCCGCCGTCTTTGGTATGAAACAGCGAATACGAGGTTTGTGTCATCCCCGATTCCCCAATCAGCTCGATCCACGCGTCATCCGCGCCAGCGGAGCGAATGACGGTTCCTGTTAATGTCGCGACGGTTGGACGTGACATCACAGATTTCCAATTTTGCCCGCCGTCCTGCGTGCGAAGCACTTCGATTTTATCCTGAGCTTGTCGAACAGCCCAGCCATTCTTATTATCATGAAAATAGGCATCCCCTTTGATACCTTCAGGAACTGGAAGCTTCGCCCATTTGACACCACCATCTACGGTATGTGCATTGCCGCTAAAAGCTTCCTGCTTCGACACGAAATGGAGGAACGCTTGATTGGGAACGGTACCGACTGTCGACCATTTGGTTCCACCATCCTTCGTACTAAACAGCTTCCCCGTTTCTTTCTCTGTTGCCCACGCATCCTGATCATTCAAGGCAAATAGCTGCCCTACCTCACCAATGCCCGTGTACTGCACCTGCACCTTCCACTTCCCGCCACCGTCATCGGTATGAGCGATCCACCCTTTGCCTCCAATCCAGCCCTTTTGAGCATCTGCTAGCCTTAAGGCAGTTACCCCTTTCATAAGAGCCGTTGAGCCCTCACTGCCTTTGGTCGGTACGGTTGTCGGTTCTGCACTAGGAGTCGCAGGAGTTGCCGTTGGCTCCACCTTCGCCACTGTACTCGATATCGGTGATTCTGAAACCGTTACTTGACCACTCGCCTGTCCGGAAGATTTACACCCTGTTAAAGCGATACTTGTTATCGCTAACAGCAGCAGCATTCTTTTTAACATCATACATCATGCTCCCTTCACTTACTTGTGTAGTTGATATTTCATAGACGTTACTTAGGAGAGAAAAGTTGATCTACATCCTTACCATCTTCCCCCATTTTCGAGAAATTAGGCATGACTCACCCCTCTGAGGAATACAATCGTAAACAAGAAGGGGGACATAGTTACGGAAAGTGAGGAGGATCTGTTGAAATTCATTTGGGGCAAAAAGGAACTCACCTTCATGATCATTCCGGGTGCCAACCGCCATACCGTAAGATTCAAGCTTCCGCACAGTAGTCTGTATATTGTGCCTAGTGTGATCCTGCTTGTGCTGATCGGTTTCTTTGTGACGATTTACTTAATGAATACCCTGTCCCATCAAACTCAAAACAGCATGCAGCAAGCTTTCGATGGACAAGAACGTCAGTTGGTTGATCAAATTACACATCAAACAAGTGAAATTGAACAGCTGCAAATTGATTTGATTGACCTTGCTCAGCAGGCCGATGAATTTAAGGTAAAGCTAGAGGAAATTAAGAAAATAGATCATGTGATAGAACTCATGAGTCAACCAGAAACCGTAAACGGGACAAGCAAAAAAGTAGCAAGCACCCCGAGCACTAAGCCAGTGAATGGAACGAATGTTGATGTTGGCGGCAGCGATGTACCTATCACTACGGATGATGTTTCTACCCTCGTTAGCAACACGAAGCAAGGGCTTTTTTCATTAGTTGGCGATATTAATGCACTCCTCGTCAATCTCAATGAATCCGAAGCCAAAATTAAAGAAGCTGAGCACTTGCGCAGTATTACGCCTACACTATGGCCCATCGCCTCGCACAGCATTACCTCTGGCTTCGGCATCCGCATAGATCCTTTTACATACAAGCCCTCCATGCATACAGGCTATGATATCGACGGTGAGTACAATGATCCCGTCTACGTAACGGCCGCAGGTAAAGTTATTGCTGCGGGCTTTGATGGCGAGCTTGGCAACTATATTATTGTTGATCACGGCAGGGGCATTGAAACGGAGTATATGCATTTGAATAAAATATTGGTAAAACGCGGAGAATCTGTAACAAAAGGTCAGCAAATCGGTCTTGTTGGTTCTACTGGACGCAGCACGGGCTCCCATCTTCATTATGAAGTTCATAAAAACGGTATCCAAATTGACCCTAAACCTTATCTCATTTCAGATCGAAAGGATGAACGCAAATGATTGGAAGCTCAAAGTTGAAACGAATCGATACGAAAACAACAGACACATTAATTGGAGCTAGTACGATCTGTGAAGGTAAAATCATGACCGAAGCTAGTCTTCGTATTGAGGGTCAAATGAACGGTGACATTGAATGTGCCGGTGACGTCACGATTGGTGAGAACGCTGTCGTTCAATCGAATATCCACGCCCGCGATGTGATCGTAGCCGGCAAAGTGAAAGGCAACATTTATACCAAGGGCAAACTAATCGTGACAAGCTCTGGGGTCTTGATTGGGAATATTGATGTGCGGTCCGTCATTATCGAGGAGGGCGGCATTTTCCAGGGAAGTAGTGCGATGAATGCAGCTGCAGTACAAAATGAGAAAACCGGAGGCGGCAAGGTCATCGATGCCAAGGCGCATAAGCAACAAAAAAGCGAACAACAAGCTGCTTCTGGTGGAAATTAGAGCAGCTTTATATACAAAGAGCTCGTCTTCATCCGCTGGCGGCGGGTGCGACGAGCTCTTTCTCATTTCCCAGCTTTCACTTCGGCCAGCATAGAAAGATCCACAAACCGGCTAAGATCCAGCTCCTCTGGCTTAATACCTTTGATGTATCTAGCGCCGATAGACACCTTCGCCATCTCTTCCATCACTTTGACATCCACGTCAGTGGTCAGCTTGAGGCGGCTAAGCGAAGCTTTAATCAAGCTTTTGTCCATACCTTTACCACTATATTGCTTCAACTGATTGTTGATCAGATCATAAGCTTGCTCGGGACTATTTTGAATGAACGCGATACCGTCCAGATTCGCCTTAATTGCGCCCTTCACAATATCGCGATGCTTGGCGATAAACGAATCGCTGGCCACCATAATCACCGTTGGATAGTCGCCATTGTTGGGCGGGATCGCCTGCCAATCGGCAACAACTTTACCGAACCCAGCCTTCTCAATCTGCGTTCCCCAGGGCTCAGGGACTAAAGCTGCATCGATTTCTTTCTGACGAAAAGAGATCAGCGTATCCGCTGGAGAGCGGACGATGAGATGCGCGTTCTCCTTGCCTCTGCCTAGCGAAATGTCTGCTTGCTGAAGCAGCAAACGCAGCGAAATTTCATTCGTATTCCCCTTGGCAGGGATCGCGATGGTTTTATCTCGCAAGTCTGCGGTCGTCTGGATGCCTGCATCCGATCTCGCAACCAGCACGGCACCGCCGTTATTGGATCCGGAAACCACGCGGAAATTACCGCTTTTCAAGAAAAAAGTTGTCGCAGGTCCTGGACCTACGAATCCTACGTCGATATCCCCCGTCGCCATCGCGATGGACAGATCGGAACCGTTATCGAAGGGTGTCACTTCGATCTTCACTTCGTCGCCCCATTCGCGGGCAAAGTAACCTTTTTCCAGCGCGATGTAGGCGGCGGCATGGGTCACATTTTTGAACACACCGACTCGAACGACCTGTGGCTTACCGGAGGCTGTCAGCTTTTCCTCGCAAGCGCTCAGGAGTGTCATAGCGAAGAGTAACAGCAGAAGTACTTTGATGCGCCTCGTCATCACGCCCACTCCCCTACGACTTGGAGCCAGCGAGGCCGTAGCGCTCTAGCACTTTATCTTCTAGTTTTTTGAAGCAGAAATGGTCTGAAACCGTGCCTAGCACAGCGATAATAATGACGATACAGAGCATCAGCGAGGTGTCTCCGAGATTTCGTCCATCTTGTAAAAGCTGACCTAACCCCGCGCCCTTGGCAATCAACTCACCCGCAACAAGAGCCCGCCAAGCAAATGCCCATGCTGTACGTACACCGTTGATCAAATGAGGGAAAGCAGCCGGAATCATAACCTGAAGGAACAGGTTAAAGCCATTCCCCGTCCCCATCGTCTGTGCGGCGCGCAAATAAATAGGCGGGATATTCTTGATCCCTGTACGGCTTGCCAAAGCCATCGTCCAAGTAGCCCCAAGTGTCGTGATGAAAATAACGGAGGTTTCGTTTAATCCGAACCAAATAATAGCAAAAGGCAACCAAGCAATACTCGGAATTGTCTGCAAAGAAACGACTAGGAAGCCTAACGTGTCATCGAGCAAGCGATATCTAGCAAATAGAAAACCTAGCGTTGTCCCTATCGCGAGTGACAAAGCAAAAGAAATGAGCAGCCGCAGCATACTCGCTCCAGCAGCCTGCAGCAGCTCCCCATGCACGATGCCGTCATAGAAAGCTTGCAGTGTCTGCGAAACCGAAGGGAATTTCCATCCCCAGCCGAAAATCCTATATCCCGCCTCCCAAGCTATCAGAAGCAGTACCAGAAAAATCGTTCTTCTTAATGCTGTACTCATCGCCAGTCTCCTCTCTCACAACTTTCTCCAGCTCATCCGCCAGTGCGTCCATAATCAACGCCTCCATATGATGGAGCACGGAATCTGCGCTGTCGCGAGGTCTCGCTGCTTTGACAGTGAACTCCTTCTTGATCGTGCCAGGACGTGTGGACATCACCAGAACCCGATCCGACAGGATGACTGCTTCGCGAATATTGTGGGTAATGAAGAGAATTGTTTTGCGCGTACGCATCCATATTTCTTCCAATTCTTTATGCAAAATAAGGCGTGTTTGCTCGTCTAATGCCGCAAAAGGCTCATCCATCAGCAAAATTTCCGGGTCCATCGCGAGCGCTCTGGCAATCGCTGCCCGCTGTTTCATCCCGCCTGACAGCTCATGCGGATATCGATCCGCGAAGCGGCTTAGATGCACAGATTTGATCTGCTCCATCGCCATCTCGTGGCGCTCTTCCTTGGGGATTCCCTTCTGCCTAAGGCCAAAAGCCACATTGTCTAACACCGTCAGCCATGGGAAAAGACCATGCTCCTGAAACACGACGACACGGTCCGCTCCAGCACCTGTTACCTTTTTCCCATTAACCTGAATGGTGCCTTCAGACTGCGTATCAAAGCCAGCGACAAGGTTCAGAACCGTCGATTTCCCACAGCCTGAAGGGCCGAGCAGGGAGACGAACTCCCCTTTTTTTATCGTCAATGTGATGTCATCCAACGCTTTATAACTGCCGCCGATGCGCTGAACGAACGTCTTGCTGACTCCCTTAATCTCGATCAAGCTCTCTCATCCCCCTGCGAAGCAAACGTATAAACACTCATACTTTCAAATCGATTAGAATAACATTTTCAAGCCTGCCAAGCCTAACCCAATGATGAATCCGCAAATCGCACCATTCACCCGAATCCATTGTAGATCGCTGCCGATCTTCTCTTCCATGAGCACCGTCAACTTCTCGTTGTCGAGTTTGTCTAGGTTCTCTTTCACCAGTTGGCCGATTTTACTGTGATTTTGTTCCACGTAGGACGCGATCTGCTCTTGAATCCAGTCTTCCCCCTTGTGCAGCATATCGGGGTTTTCGCGAATGGATGTAAGCATTTTGCGTATAATGGGCACTACATGCTGAGGAACAAAGTCCGGCTCATCGATGAAGGCTTCCGCTTTTTCTTTTAGTTTTGTAAGTAACAGCGCTAGCTTCTCATCAAGGTCGAACAGCTCAGGAAGCTTTGATTTCAGTTTTTCTAGCTCTGCTAGCAACTGTGGATTACGCTCTAACTTGTGGAGCTCGTTACGGATGAAAGTAAGCACAGATTCTCGGCGCGGATGGTTTTTCGTACGCATTTGTTCGATATAGCTGAGTACGAAATTCTGGATAATACCGCCAATTTTCTCCTCGTTAACCATACCAATAAACGCATTCACGGCAAAAGCCATGAAGCCATTCGACTGCAAACCTTCAAATGCTTTGATCGCCATTGCTCCCAGCTGATCACGCGTGTCCGCTTTGATTGCCCATGCCGCCGCTTTGTCTAGGACAAAATCGAACGTTTTACCGTCGTATCCGCCATCTTCGATGCTGTCCACAACGGTGCGTACGAGTCGGCTTGTATCAACGTCTTGGAGCGCTTTATGAATTTCCTCTGCTAAGAGAGGAGTTAATTTCTCTAGATCAATCGCTTGAAGAGCTTGTTGCGCTAGCGCCGTGAGTCCTTTGTGCAAGGACGCATTGTCCAGCTGCTTGTCTGCCAGCTCTAGGCCGCGTTCCAAGAAACGGATTTGCTGCAGGCGCGCCCGAATGGTTTCTTTGGACAGCAGTTCATTCTGTACCGTGGAGACGAGCGCCTTCGTGATCTTCTCCCGATTGTTCGGCAGCAGCGCCGTATGTGGGATGGGAATACCTAGCGGATGACGGAAAAGGGCGCTAACTGCGAACCAGTCGGCCAAGCCGCCGACAACCCCTGCCTCGAACCCGCCTTGCAGGAATGTGCCCCACACCGTGGAGGACACAGCTGTTGGCAGCGTAGCCAGAAAGCCCGCACCCATTACACCAAGTGAAACCGTTGCTATATACTTTGCTTCTTTTTTCATCGTCATAACATCTCTTTCCTCGTGAGGTTGATGAATCATTCTTTTTATTTTATCACATATTGGAAAGAAACGTGGTAGCGGGTTGGAGAGGGAGGAAATTGGATGCAGATTGACCTCTGTTTAGCAAAGAAGTCGCATGTTGTGCAGCATCATTGCTGGGAATTAAAAAATCCCCTCCCGGTCGGCGATTGCCTTCTAGGAGAGGATGCTGTTTGACAAATAAGACTGCTTAATTAGCAGAAGCCGCTTGAATATCTTTAAACGCCCAGTGCTGCTCCGTTACATCTGACCATTTTGCTGCCGCGCCATATAATGGCTCTTGACCAAGCAGTTTGTTGATCATGATTACGGCTTCAGCACGAGTCAATCTCATCTCCGGACGGAACGTGCCATCCGCATAACCGTTGATAATTCCCGCTGCCTTTACTTGATGAATTGCCACTTGCGCCCAATGATCGACCACGTCTGCGAAGCTTCCACCGGCTGCGTCAGGCTTCACCGTCAACAGCTTGGATGCGATGCTCGCCATCTCCGCGCGCGTGATCGTTTGTTCTGGTCTGAAACTGCCATCTGGGTAGCCTGACATCAATCCCATTTTCGCCACTTGATCAATCGCTTCCTTTGCCCAATGTGTCGATTCTACGTCCGTGTAGGCGATGCCTGCTTGCGTTGTCGACTTATCGAATGCACGGGTCAATATCGTTGCCATTTCAGCTCGGGTGATGCTTCGTTCAGGTCCAAATGTGCCATCAGGATAACCTGACATATAAGCATTGCGCTGCTTGACCGGCGTTGCCAAAGTAGCGTTCCAACCCTTCATATGCACAATCGTAAATGTACTAAATTTGTTCACTGCGAAGCGAATGCCGAGTTCGCCGTTTTGGTCAAACTTTACAATCTCTCCTCGGACGAATTCTTTCGTGCCGTCGCTATGCTCAATGTAAATACCGAGATCGTTCTTCTGCTCATCGCTAAGCGCCACGTCGCCGAGCGGCAAGCTCAGGGTTACTGTGCGACCCTGCAGATTCGTTTCGATCGTCATCGGACGACCGATCACTTCGGCGCTGCCCAGTTCTGCGATTAGGAGCACGGCTTGCTTAGTTTTTGCACGTTGCTCGACTGCATCGTGCTCTTCTTTCTTTTTGATCGGTACAACGCGGAAGTAGGTATCAATGCCAAGCCCTTGTAGCGAGCTGCCAGGGATATCAATCCGCACGTTACCCGTAACGACTTCGAGCCCTACGTTTGCCTTGGCTAATTGCTCTGTCGACGCTTTCGGGAGCTTCACATTCAATTCCGCAACCTCGTCCTTCTCATCGGGAATGACGATTTTGGTCGAGTTGGAGCCTGCTGCTGCGAGTTGAGCGATCGTATCGACCATTTGTTCAGAAGTCAAATTGACTTCATCGCGCTTCTGTCCGTTTGCATCTGGCGTGCGGTTGATGACAACTGCTATCACGATAGAACCGTCATCGCTTTTGCCACCCCCAACATGGATCGTTTCAGTCTGAGGACCAGTTACTGTATCATCACCGCTGCTTCCCGATACAGGTATTTGCAATTGAATAGAAGCTGTGAGAGGAACAGTCGTAACATTGCCTACCGCATCCTTCAACTCCATATATACCGTCTTTGCCCCATCTCCCGATGCAAGCAACCACGCTTTCGTTCCAGCTGCCGCCTCCCAGGAGCTCCAAGTTGCATTGTCATTGGAAAAACGCATCTGTACACTTCCTGAACCTGCTCCGTCGGAGCTGTATACCGCCAAAGTGACCGATGTTGTACTCGTTATGGCCGCTCCTCCGTTTATGCTGAGCGTCCCCGTCGGAGGCGTCATATCGAACGCTACGGTCCTGAACGCCATATCGCTTCCATAGGTCGTTCCCACAACGTTAGTGGCATAGGCTCGGAAATAGTACGTCGTATCAGGCATTAAGTTCACAAGGTCAAACGCATACACCTGTGGACTGCTTGCGCCGCTGATCGCAATGTTCCCCTCACTGCCATCCGGATTCGGAGTAGTTCCATATACTGCGCCATAAACCGTAATCGGACTACTGCCGACGCTAATGATTTCCGTTTGGATAATCGMTGAGGTCTCTGTCACATTGTTCGCTGCTCTTGTCTGTACTGCAGGGGCTGCAGGCACAATTATCCTGTTTACAGTGAAACTTGCCGTTTTCTCCGCGCCTGCCACATATTTTATTTTTACCAGAAGCTCTGCATCGCTTATATGATCTGGTAGAATACTGTCAATACCAAACGTAATGGTTTTATCTCCATTAACAATCATCGTTTGAAGAAATAAGGGCGCTTCCGTTGCAACGCCATCTTTCGTCACTGTAAACGTTCCGCTAAATGAGCTTTTCATAATGTCCGTAGGCAAATCGCCAAAGGTTACAGTTAATTTGCCGTTTTCAGGAATGACGGCTGTGGTCAAATCTGTTACCGTGATTGAGCGGACGGCATATTTGGTGTTGTCGGCTGACGATGTTGCTCTAATATCTGTTGTACCGATTCCAACAGCCGTAACAAGCCCATCTTCATTGACAGTTGCCACATTTTCATTGTCCGACGCCCATAGCAGCGTTTTAACAGAAGCATCGGCAGGTAGAACTTCGGCATGCAACTGCGCAGCCTCGCCAACCCCCATTACTTTGTCGGTTGTGTCCAAGACTACTGATTCCACTGGTTTCGGCGCGACAGCCAAGTGAATCGTCCACGTGTTTTGAAACTTGACCGCATTTATTTCCGGATTTACTTTAATAACAATTTGCGGGTCTGTCTGCTCAACCGTAATGTTATCGTCTTTGGCGATAACGCCCAGAGCCTTACGGTCAACAGTGACGGTTAGTTCTTTATTGCCATTCACTGTCGGGTTCATCACGGCTATTTTTAATGTATTGTCCGGATACTCCCGAACTATAACAGACGCTTCATCGCTGACAGTAACACCACCAGCGCTTGTTGTAGTCCTCACAAAGCTGTTAAGGGCCGTAATACCCAAAGCTTTATGCTTGACCGCTTGTAAATCCGCCGTATTGGACAGAACTTCAAATCCCGGGGATTCCGAATATGCCGCCACCTCTTGGGGATTCATACCAGGAAGAATGGCATATTCATAGGAAGCACCACTAGGGTTCGTTCCATGGTCAATATACATGGTCAAATAGTTATCTGTTACAGGAGTATCATCATAAAACATGGAAGGGTTATCGTTTATAGTCTTCCACGATTCCGTACGTGATTCTCTTAATACGTTTAAATTGGAGCTGTCTGGGAAGTAATAACCAATATCGGAACCCTCGACTCTTCCTTCAAGATAAGCCCAATTTGGATTTTCAACAGTTTCGCTATAGCCTAATGCAGAAGATTTGGTTTCCCCATCAACTACAAAGGTATTGCTTCCTGAAGAATTAAGCCTTCTGTTCTCTACAATCGTTTCTATAGCACGGCCTTTAGAACTTTTAATTCCCGCGCCAAGTGCAACAATTTCATTGTCAAAAACAAACCATGATTTTTTAGCTGTCAAATCCATGTCTTTGGCATTAGTACCTTTTGTATTATCCTGGAGGTCGGTTTTATCTAAGGCCATTCCTGCCACCGCATAATTATCCAGCTTTGAAGCGCCTGCCCATCTGATCTTGGGATTGACAGAGGAACCAGTTCCGCCTGTTCCCAGAATCTCGAGATGCTCTATAGGCTTTGTATCAACCGTAGTCCCGGGCAGCCTCTTATAGTCAACGGTAGCCCAGAAGTTTTCCGCATATTGCATTATGTCATTATTATACAGATATGTGAATCCATCGGATGTATGTACACCGCGTCTATTTTCCTGATTGCCCGCTTCAAATGACGCTACTCGATAATTATACATGGCCAAATCAAACAGATAGTCGTCTCTCTTCACTGTTGTACGAGCCATACGATTAAAGGTGTATGCGCCTGTTACTTCTGCTTCCGGGGCGATAGACTCATCCTGCAGCACACTTTTAAATAATTGTCTGTCAAACAGGTTTGTCGTTTCCAACAGCTTCGGGTTTGCAAGCAAATGCGCCTTGGCAACAGCCTTAAAGTGGGTTGACAACGAACCGTTTATCGATTGGGCCAGCATAATCAGTGCTTTGACGTGTGAATTTGCGCTTTTTCCTCCAACAGCTTTGGTTTGCCTTGATGCTGAACGTCCCCAGGTTGAATACAACAGCATTCCCTTGTACATCTGAGGTAAATATGCAGTATCGACTGCCTCATATACGCGACTAACGTCGGCCTCGTTAGGCCCATAAGTTGAATCGCCGATCGTATACAAAATCTCGCTGATACCGCGAAGGCTTTCGGTACCATAGCTGTTCGTGTATGGGATGTTGCTATGCTCAATGAATGAGCCGTCATAATAAATGCCAGTGCCGGTTGTAACAAGTTCAAGAACCTGGCTGTTCGCGTTAAGCAACTTGCTGGAGGCTTCTTTGATTCTAAGAGAATCTTTTGTTAATATGCCGTGCATCATAACGATTAAACTTTTGTCTACTCGATTGGCGGCGATAGCGTTGCCACCAGTTACAACTGTATCTGCTGTCGGCGAAAATACTTTCACCTTAGCCATATACTTGTCGATTTTCGCTTGCGGCAGGTAATCGTAGAGCAGCGTTACGATGTTGTTCACTTCCTTAGGCATGCCGATATCTCTTTCCCACCAGTTGGATATCGCCCATTTTGGACTCGTCGTGAACAAGTTACTGTCCATCCAATCTAAACCAAAAATAATGTCCCGATACAAGTCAGCATTATATTGGAGAGGCGATCCTTCCGTCACGTAAGCCACGGACATGTCTAACAGAAATTTGTAGTACGTTTGGAACTCTCTTGTGAGGTTGCCCATATCCGCATCTGTCCACAGCTGGGAGGAAGCGTTGGCGTTTTTGTTCATTTTCTCCCAGTACATTTGTCCTTTGGCTACTCTTTCATCAACTATGGCCTTGATTTCAGGATCGTTGATGTCATAGCCTATATAAAAAATGTAATCCGACCACCGTTTTCGCATACGGTCAAATTCATCCTCCGTATACGCGGTAACAGTGACCTGGCAATCGGCTGAATGCACCCCCGAAGTTGCCGTGATCGTTACGGTTCCCGTACCTTTGCTGAAAACCACGCCATCCCTCACAATGGCAACGCTTTCATCAGATGACGACCATAGGATTGGATCCGTTGCATTGAAGGGTATACGGGTAGCGTTGAGTACTAGATTCTTGCCTTTCGGAATCGTTGAGGCGGTTCTGTCAAGGCTAATCCCCGTTACATGACTGCTAGCCGTAATTACGCAAGTGGCTATCTTACTTGGATTTCCAACCGAAACTGCTGTAATTGTTGCGGTCCCATCTACTAAACCTTTCACCACGCCATTGTCATCAACCGAAATTATCGATGAATCGGAGCTAGACCATGTGACTGCTTTGTTAGAAGCGCTCGCAGGAGAGATCGTGGCGTTCAACTGGTGCTCGGTTCCTGTCAGCAAAGTAAGGGCTGATACATCCAAATTCACATTATCAACAGCCGTTGGGACAGGCTTAATCACGAGATTGTCCATCCAAAATTCGCCTGTGTTCCAAGGGGTGGTTTGTTTCTTACTTATTGCAAAAAGAAATTTAATACCGGCGATGTCGTTGTTGTTTGGCGCTGTGAAGGTTTTCGTATAGGTTTGCCAGGCCTGATTGGCGCCTATTGTAAAATGGTCAGTGCGACCAACCGTGCTGCTAGCTGTTCCGTCACTCTTCACAAACTCCGTCCGCACTATTACACTATCGGTGTTGGCGCCTGTTTTGATATCCACAGATATGGTGTATTTGCCGTTTGCAACCGCAGGCAAATCAGTGATTTTCTCTAGATAGCCGGCGGATTTATCATACTGCACATGTAGGGACTGGGTTCCTTGCGTTTTCTCGGTTGTATCATAGGTAGCTCTGGCATAATTGGGTGCKCCGTGGTTCAATCCAAGTTTCCACTCTTTTCCAACCGTAGCAGTCATCGGTCGACCTTGCACAAAAACAACAGTAGTGTCGGCTGGATTGATTTCGTCAGGCTCAAAGCCTGCTCCTTTCAAAATCATATTGTCTGTGTCAGCAGCTTGAGCAATCGGCTGCACGAAGTTAAAGCAACTGATCGCTATGACGATGCTGAGAAATATGGCTATACTTTTTTTAATTCGTCTCATAACTATAATCATTCCTCCTGTTATCCCGGTTCGTACACCTTTGGTTGCTTGTCATGCATTTATCCTACTAAGAACGCACTCCTTCGGACAATGACCAATTCTTGTGATAAACACTCCTTCAAGTAAAAAAAGAGAAGTCCTTGTGTAGCAAGGCTTCTCCATCTGTATAGTACGCTTTTTTAGTCATGATACTGACAGCTGATAATAATATTTGGGCATTCTAATCTTCATTCTCATTGCCTCTAAATTGCCCACTACAGGCTCTCCCTGTATAATCTTATCGCTCGCCTTCCCACTCCGCATAGAACTGCTGCAGATAAAACTCCATGAAGCGATGCCGCTCCTCCGCGAGCTGCCTCGCGTAGGCCGTATTCATAAGCTCCTTCAGCTTGAGGAGCTTCTCGTAAAAGTGATTAATCGCGGTGTCGTTACCCCCGCGATACTCCGCCTCCGTCATCTGCTCGCGCGCGATGACGGAGGGATCATGAATCGGGCGGCCTTTCCAGCCCGAATAGGCAAACACGCGCGAGATTCCCACCGCGCCAATGGCATCCAACCGGTCGGCATCCTGCACGACCTGGCCCTCAAGCGTGCGCATTGGCGGCCGCGCGCCGCCCTTGAAAGACATCGTGCTGATAATCTCCAGCACGTGCTCCACCTGCGCCGCCGGCGTGCCGCTGGCGGCGAGCCATGCCTCCAGCTCGCGCTGCGCCGAGGCTGGATCGGAGTTCAGCTTCTCGTCGACGACGTCGTGAAGCAACGCCGCAAGCTCGCAGACGAAGCCATCAGCGCCCTCCTGGGCGGCTATACGCTTCGTCGTCTGCACCACGCGATAAATATGCCACCAATCGTGGCCACTGCTATCGCGCTCTAGCTTTTCCTTCACGAGCGTCTCCGCCGCGAGTAGTATCCGTTGTTGATCTACTTCGTGATCCATCATTTTTTCTTCTTCCTCTTCCCTTGTCCAGACTTTCCTTGTTCCAGCTTTTCCTGTTCAGACTTTCCTTGTTCCAGCTTTTCCTGCTCAGACTTCCCTTGTCCAAACGTTCCCTGTTCCTGCTGTTCATGTTCAGTATTTCTTTGTTCCGGATTATCTTCTTTAGCACTCTCGTCGCTCAAAAGCGCTCCGCCAGATACGCCCTCATCGAGATGTCCGAACTCTCCAGCGATCTCATGACCCGCATGGAGCTTAAGCGCAACCGCTTTGCCCTCATCCGTTTTCTTCGGTTCAGGCACTTTTCCATCTATCTGTTTTTGTATGATTTTCTTGAAATTTTTGCCGTATTTATCCTCAAGTTTCGTACCCATATCCTGCTGAAGCTCTTGTAACACGACACTACTGCAAAAATGATTATACAGCAACTCCACCATCGCAGGATGCTCGGTTATCATTGCTACGGCCTGATCTTCGGCGCCGCGCGTGCCAATAATCGCCAGTTTACGATCAATAAGTATCGCGAATTTACGTCCCTGCTGCCCCTTCAGACCCTCGCCCCGTTTACGTGCAAATGGGTAGAAACCAGTTCCCGCATCGCGCGTTGGCATGACGATGACACGCACGCCCTGTGCAGACACCTCGCGTATATCTTCCCTCAGCAGCTTCGCTTCCTCTGGAGACAGATCACAGAACGCCTCCTCCTTCGCTTTCCGCAGATCCGAACGGATACGTTCGATAACCTTGGTTTCACCCTCCAAGCTAAAATACTCAGACATATGCGTCTCTTGCTTGGGCAGATGCTCTTTCACATAGCGGATGGAGGCTTGCAGCTCCGCTTCCATTCGCTCGCCGATTTCCTCAATCGGCACGCTTTGATAGACGGTTGGTTCACCATGACTCGTGAGCACTGCGCCTTTTTCAGCGAGCTTTTGTAAAGCTGCATATACGTTTGAACGCGATACGCCAAGCCCCTTGGCGATTTCATAGCCAGTTTGCGTGCCACTCACTGCTAGTACGTGCAGACACTTCGCTTCCAAATCCGTGAAGCCAAGGTTTTTCAAATGCTGTAGAACATTTTCCATGGCGCAGCCCCCCTCATATCTCTATTGTAGCATGAATAAATGCATAGTCGTACCGTTTCACAGTACGTCGATATTATAATTTTATGTTGACAATGATAATCATTATCACCTAATATTGTGGAAGTTAATGGATTGCTCGTGCTTGCACAGAATCCTGTTCTATCTGCTTGACGTCAGGTTGAATCAAGGAATTATATCCCCTATTAGGAGGCCCACCATGTCCAAAATTATTATCGTATACGCAAGCATGTCTGGAAATACAGAAGAACTCGCCGAGGCGATTGCAGCCGGCATTCAAGAGGCAGGGATTGAGCCTGTTCTCAAAAACGTCATGGATACAAACGCTAGTGAGCTCGAGAAGTATGAAGGGGTTCTGCTCGGAGCATATACGTGGGGAGATGGCGATCTACCAGATGAGTATGAAGATTTCTACGACGAAATGGATGACATTAATCTGGAAGGACGCAAGTTCGGCGTATTCGGTTCTGCTGATTCCTCTTACACGTATTTTGGCAAAGCGGTGGATACACTCGAAGAGAAGCTAGCTGAGTTAGGCGCTGAGAAAGTATTTGACGGGTTAAAGGTTGAGCTGAACCCTAGCAAAGATGAAAAAGCACTTTGTCGTGAGCTAGGACTTAAATTTGCAGCATCCCTAGGCATTTCGATCTAGACAACAACCGTCAGGGGAATTCGCCCTGACGGTCCTTTTAAGTTTGAGGATTATTAGATAGTTATGGCTCCGAATTCAGACGTAGTTCAATCCGGAGGTGCTTGGAAACGGAGCGGGGAAAAGCTCAAGAATCTCTGACTGATGGTTTTCCGCCATTCCGCCCGTTTACCAACAAACAAACCTACCAAACAAACAAATCATTTCCCTTTAATTTGAAAATAGCTTCCATAAAATAGTAATCCCCATAGATGATTGCCGTATGGCGCTCCGGATGGTGGTACGCAGCCGAACCATTCATCAATATACAATCGGAGTCTGTTGTCCAGTCGCAACGCGATTGATCTAATGTTTTCAACAGCTTCAATGCGGCTTTCATATACACATCTTTTTCGTGCTCACCAACGACCTTCGCAATTTCAATGAGCCCGCATGCTGCAATTGCTGCTGCAGTGGAGTCCTCGTACTCAGGTTCTTTCGGTTGTCTGAAATCAATTGGAATGATGCCGTTGTCCGGAATGTTGGCCATAAAATAATGCGCAACACGCTTTGCCGTATGCAAATATTCTTCCTTCTGCGTATGCAGATAGCTCGAGATAAAGCCATACATAGCCCATGTCTGTCCTCGCGTCCAAGAGGAACCTGCTTCGTAGCCCTGGCCTCCGTAAGTTGCTGCCACACCGCCATGAAACGGATCAAACTCAACAATGTGATTAACGGAACCGTCTGGTCTGATAAATGCGGTCATCGCTGTATCGGCATGCTTCATGGCAATTTGTTTGAACCGCGGATCTCTGCTTTCTTCGCTTGCCCAATACAAAAGCGGGAGATTCATCAGACAATCTACGATGGCCCAGCCCCGCGTATCTCCGCCTTCGTTGTCGTTCCATGCCCGGATAAAACCGCCAGCCAAATTAAAGCGCCCGGCAAGCAAGTTCGCAGCATGCATGGCTCTCTTATGAGATTCCGGTTGTCTGGTTACTTTATAATTCGCTACACTGGTTGGCAGCCACATAAATCCAACATCATGATGCAGCCCGTAATATTGACGGAAGCATTCATCCAACGCATCTTCCGAGATATTGGCAATTTCCTTATAAGCTTCATTGCCCGTTTCGTGGTACATGAGCCACATCATGCCGCCCCAAAACCCATTGGTCCACCAATTGATCCCGTCTGTGATCGAACCCCTAGGATTCTCTTCCATACGGTTGTCATGCGAGCCATTAATGGTTGTATAGGGAATCTTAGTTCTCGATTTATCGCTAACCCAGTCCATTTTCGTTGTAATTTTATCAATGACACTCTCTAACCATAGTTGATCGCTTGCCTGTAGCATACGTCTCCCAACTCTCTTCGTTTTTCTTTCAGTTTATTATGTATTCCAAGCAATTTCTTTGCGATTATTGGGAGATATATTGCGATTATTGTATCGCGGCATTATTATTGTAATTGTAAACAACAGAATGCGGTAATTCCCGGAAAGGAACACGTTGATGACGGATTCAAAGTATTATGAAATGTTAGAAGAAGATTTAATGACGTATCATTCCAATTCTACTTTCGTTCCCATTAATGACTTTCACTTTCATGAAAATTACGAAATATTTTTATTTTTGAATGGTGATATTCAATTATTTATCGATCAATTCTGCTATCCGCTGCAAAAAGGCAGTCTCGTTGTTATTAACAATCACGAGATCCATAAAATTCGCAATCTCTCGTCGCAGCCCTACGAGCGAATTACACTTCATTTTAAGCCACAAATTGTTCTGCCCTTTTGCTCATCCGAAACGAATTTGCTTTCCTGCTTTCAAAATCGCAAACCTGGCCTTAACAATATTGTCCAGCTTGGCGAGATGCAAATCGAAGCCTATCGATCCCTTGTGTGGAAATTAAGTGAAGTCCTGGGTCAAACTAAATATGGAAGTGATGTTCTTTCTTACGCCTATTTGATGCAAATTCTTGTTTTTACCAATGAGGTTTTCCGAGAAACGAATGCGCATATCCCAAGTATCACATCGTCATTGATCCAATCTGTGATGAACTACATCGACACGAATCTGCTTAAGGAATTAACCTTAGATCACATAGCCAAAGAGTTATCCGTGGACAAATTCCATCTAAGTCGTACGTTCAAGCATCAAACCGGCGGAACCGTTTATCGTTATATTTTATTAAAACGAGTGGCTCAGGCTAAACAGTTATTATCCACGGGACATTCTGTCTCTGACGCCTGCCATTTGTCAGGCTTTAATGACTATGCCAATTTTATTCGTACGTTTAAAAATATTACCAGCATTTCTCCCGGCCAATACGGGAAATCGACCTAACTCATTCCATTGGAGCGGAACAGCACCAGTATGATGAAGAACAGCAGAAAAAGGACCGGAGGGCAGCTCAATCGCCACCTACGGTCCATCTCTATCGGCCTACCCGCGCCGATCCCTACCTTTGTTACAGTGTCTCCACTTCAGCAAACTCAATATATTCCATCGACTTCAACTCATCATAGACCTCAGAAGCATATTTGCGATCGACGAACACGATGAAATTCAACTCCTGCAGATCTTTGTTCAATTCTTTGATATGAACGCTTTTCATTTTGTAACCCTTGGCAATAATGGCTTTGATGATCGTCGTTAGGTTCCCATCATGGGAAACAATCAGACGGACGCGAAGATCCTTCATCGTCAGCGGTTTTGGACCAATTTTCTTAATAAAATAAGGTAACACAATTACGCTGATGAGAATGAGCATGAGTCCGAAAAAGGCTTCCACGTAGAATCCAGCTCCAACTGCAATTCCAAGGCCTGCAGCTCCCCAAATCATAGCAGCCGTTGTCAAACCAATAATGACATCATTGTGCTTGCGAAGAATAACACCTGCGCCGAGAAAACCGATCCCGCTCACCACTTGCGCCGCCAGCCTCATGGGATCCATGACGTGTAGTCCGGCTACGGCATATTTATTGGCCGATTCGATAGACACGATTGTTAATAAGCAGCTGCTTAAGCAAATGACCAGCGACGTCTTCAGTCCCAGCGGTTTATTCCTAATCTCCCGTTCCAATCCAATAATTAATCCAAAAATTGCGGAAATCCCAAGTTTCATTAAAATATGCAAATCTACAGTAAATTCCATCATCGTTGACTCCCCTAGTTAAGTAACCTTTACAATATCTTAACAAAGAGACGATGTAAATAACCATTTGTTAAATATGGCAATGTTTATGCGAACAACCAAAAAGCCCGAGATGAGTTAGGCAACTCCCTCAGGCTTAGCTAGTTAGATTCGGAAGCGATAGCCCGCTCCCCATATGGTTTCAATATATTGTGGATTGGAAGGATCCTGCTCCACTTTCTCTCGCAGCTTACGGATATGTACCGTCACTGTGGCAATCTCCCCCATGGCATCCATGCCCCACAACAGGTCAAACAATTGCTCCTTACTGTATACCCGATTGGGATTCATGGCAAGATGAGTCAGCAGATCGAATTCTTTGGTCGTGAACATGACTTCCCGATCATTCACGAACACGCGCCGCGCAGTTTTATCAATCATCAGTCCGCGAATGCGAACCTCATCATTCTTCGACTCACGACGTCCCATTAACCGTTCGTACCGGGCCAAATGAGCCTTAACCCTAGCCACTAGCTCACTTGGGCTAAACGGCTTGATCATGTAATCATCGGCACCAAGGCCGAGTCCGCGTATCTTGTCGATGTCTTCCTTTTTAGCCGAAACCATGACGATTGGAATGTCTTTCACACTCCGAATACGTCGGCAAATTTCAAAGCCATCCATTATCGGAAGCATAAGATCGAGTATCACGAGATCATAATCGATCGACAGCGCCCGCTCAAGTCCACGTTCACCGCTCGTTTCAAGATCAACCTCGTACCCGTTAATTTCCAAATAATCACGTTCTAGCTCGGCAATGCTTTGTTCATCTTCTACGATCAAAATCCGACTCATGCTTCGCTTCCCTTCCCCTGATGGAGTGGTAAGGCCATAAACACGGTAGTGCCCAGCCCTAACACGCTTGTCGCACCAATGCGCCCGCTATGTTCTTCAATGATTTGCTTCGCAATTGCCAGTCCTAGCCCGCTGCCTCCTGTTGCCGTATTGCGCGAAGGATCTGCGCGGTAGAAACGATCAAAAATATGCGGAAGCGCCTCCTCCGAGATCCCCTGACCATTATCCTTGATTTGAATAACGGCGAATTCAGCCTGTCGCAACACGCTTAACGTAATCTGACAATTGCCTTCTTCACTGTATTTAACTGCATTCTCTATTATGTTTAAAAGCACACGTCTAAGCTTGTCGCGATCTGCTGTAACCAGTATCGGCTCTTGTGGCAGATCGGCAAGTGTAAACTGGACTCCTTTTTTCTCCATATCAAATTGCAATTCCTGCGCACAATCCTGCACGTAGTTCCCTAGATCGACGGTCTCGAATTGAAATGGCACTTTACCCAGATCCAACTTGGAAAATAGAAATAGCTCATCAATCAGCCGATCCATATCCGCCGCTTTGTTATAAATGGTTCGTATATATTTATCCAGCTTATCCGGCGAATTCGAAACACCATCCATGATGCCCTCGACATAGCCTTTGATCGCGGTGACTGGTGTTTTCAAATCATGGGAAATATTCGAGATAAGCTCTTTGCGATTCTCCTCGTATTGGAGCTGCAGCTCTACGGATTTCTTGAGTTTACGCCGCATTTCTTCAAATGCAACACTGAGCTCGCCAAGCTCATCTTTCCTGTGTGGAATAATTTCAAAGTCTAGATTTCCCTCTTTGATCTCTTCTGCTGCACGTTTAAGTGCTCGCAATGGCCGAATAATGCTCCGCGAAACGAAGTACGTCAGCACGCCATTGGTAGCAATGAGGATGAAAATAAAAGTTAAGAAAACCGTTTTGGAGAATTGGTGCAAGTATTTCTGAAAAGGACCGCCATCTAGAAACACGAATACCGTTCCTTTACTCTTATCAGAAAATAAGAAATCCTGCTGTCTAGTTATCAACAGAGAGCCTTGATTACGTTGAAATTTCCCTGGCGGCGTACCATAAAGTGGGAGCTGTGAGGTGTCCCCAGCTTCTCTATCCTTCAGATAGGATGATAAATACGTGATCGTTTGATCCTTCCGAATGATCAGTCCCATATTGATTTTGTGAAATTGCTCGTTCAAGTCCTCCACAAATTTCTCCTGAAGAAAGGCATCAGGGTCAGTTTCAATTTTGGCCTTTATATAAGCGACATTTTCCGCTTCCTGATCAATGACGCGCTTAATGGGATTGCCATGCGAAAAGTCGACATCAAAGCCAGATTTCAGGCTCCCGAAGGTGGCGACGCTGATAAGAATGACGGCTAGCCCAAAGAGCACAAGCGGTACAAGCAGCATGGCAATATAGGATAGGACTAGCCGTATGCGAATCGACATCGGGTTCAGAGCTCCTTTTTATCAAACAAATAATAACCTGCTGTAAAAAATAGTATACTGCACGCTGCCAAAAACATAAAGATCGAGAAGATTTTGCTCGTCACCATCGAACCGCCAACCCATAGCATATGCCAATCCATGTACGCTGTTGGTGAGTAAGTTGCGAGTTGTGGGAGGAAGAAAGCCGCTACTTTGAATGCCAAGTATAGCAGGATACTGACCGTCAGCGCCGAGCTGCTACTCGAGAAAAATTGTGCCAAACATACCGCGGCGATACTCAATGCAATCAGGGGGACGAAGGCAGCGCCGTAGGCGAGCAACCAATTGCCGAGTGTTCCGATCCCACCGAAATGTTGAAATAAGAAAGCGGAGAGCATCGAGGCAACGAGGGCCACGACTAAATAGAGGGCAATATAGATCGCCAGTGCTAGTTGTTTGGATGCGAACACTTTAAAACGGGAGAGTGGTCGGGTAAGAATGTTTTTCATCGTGCGATCCCCCATCTCACCAGAGAACACATCCGCAGCCCCCATGAACACGAACAGAGGCAAGAAAATCGTTGTGAACAAACCCAACATAACGATGGGAAAATCCTTCGCCGCGATCGCGCCAATGCCGATACCATTCTGGAACCTCGACAGCAGAATACCTGCTAGAATGGGCAATAGCAAGGTGACCGCTAGGAAGAAGATGGTTTTCTTTTTGTAGGCTAGTTTCAGCGTCTCATTCCAGACATTTGCTGTCAAAATACTAGGCATTGGCAGCAAGCCCCCTGACTTCTTTAATTTCCCGTAGGTAAGCGGCTTCCAAAGATGGGCTGCCTTCGATCAAATCAGAGACAAGTCCTTCACGGACGAGCTTTCCTTGATGGATGATGCCAATGCGATTGCACATCAGCTCCATTTCGTGGATGAGGTGGGAAGAGATTAAGAACGTGATCCGCTCTTCTCGTGCTAACCGTAGAATGATTTCTCGAATATGAACCATGCCCTCAATGTCGAGGCCGTTCGTCGGCTCATCGAGAATGAGAAGTTCTGGCTTTGAGAGCATCGCGGCCGCTAGTCCGAGCCTTTGCTTCATGCCCAGTGAGTAGCCTGCAACCTTTTCGTGCTGAAAAGGGGTTAAGTCCACGATCTCCAGCACTTCGTCTATTCGCTGCTTGCTCACACCTGGATACAACCGCCCCGCTTGTTCCAGATTTCTTCTGCCGCTCATGTAAGTGTAGGCTTCTGCCGTTTCGATCAACACGCCGACCTTCGCCATCGCTTGCTCGTACTGCGTTTTCACGTCGTAGCCGAACAGCTTCACCTGACCTTGCTGCGCCTGAGATAGGCCAGTCATGATCTTCATGACGGTTGTTTTCCCCGCTCCGTTTGGCCCAAAAAAACCATAGATATCACCACGCTGCACCGTCATATTGACTTGATGGATACCGCGGAGGTTCCTGAAAATTTTCGTTACATTGTTTAGTTGGGCGACGTGTTTCATGCCGTTCCGCCTCTCAAAAGGGAATGAGGAGGTCAACCGAGGTTGACGGCTCCTCTTTGGTGTTTCTTAGAGCTTAGTGCTTAGAACTCAGTGCTTAGTTCTTTTCGCCCCATTTTTTGTGGCCCGACATGTCATCGAATTTCACGTTCTCTACTTGCTTGCCACTCAAATCCACCGTGTCAGGCGTTGTCGAGTTCAAGCTAGATAGTGTCATGTCAATGCGCAGCACAACATCATGCTCAGCGCCTTGCTCATCTTTACCAGACAAATGAATTTGTGCAGATTGACTCGTTATGTGGTCATCCCCATCCACGCTCGCATTTACTTCGACTTCATCCATGGAAATATCGGAAGCAAGTTGCGGCAAACTGTTGCGCAATGTGGCAAGGTCGATGCCCAGTGTGTTTGCTTTGGTTGGCATTGGCTCATCTTTGGCCATGGTGCCATGTTTGATGACAAGTGAACCCACGGTATTCACAATCGGAGAAATCTGGCTGCCGGAAAGCTTGAAATGAATTTCCTTCCCGTTACCAGCTGCGTCATCCATCGTGACATAATTTTTCAAGTTGCCGACCAGGGCATCCACTACATTTTCCACTTCGCTGATGACTTCTGGGTCTGCGGTATGGTTGCCTTGGTTATGCCCTTTGAACTTCGTTGGCGCATTGTCACCTTCGATGACTTTGTATACATCAGAATCTGCTGTTTTGATAATCTGCTTGCCATCTTGGCTGTAGAATTGAATCGTTTGCTGCTCATTTGTGCCATTAAGCACATTCACTTGCGCACTTCCAGCTTGATCGGCTCCACCGGTTTTGATCGTTGACTTTACTTGGAGCAAGGAAGCTCCATTGTCCTGTAAAGACACGTTCACTTGGCGTGTTACGTTCTTAATCGTCGCTGTCTGTTTCACCGCTGTTTTGAAAGCTTCATACCCGGGAGCCTCTCCCACACCTGCATATACGGAAGTCACTAGCATCATGCTGCCAACTGCTACACCTAAACCCAACATCGCTAACTTCTTATTCATCTCGTCCTGCCTCCGCGTAATCCATACGCTTTCTCTAATTTGGCCGCGCTACCTGCGCTTCCATACTGACTATCTTAGCCCTCAAGAGTTAATTGCCACTAAACCGCCTATTAACCTGGCCTAAAACAATTCTTAAATATTTCTAAACTGGGGGAGAGCAAGCCAGGGAATTAGTTAGTAGGCAGAGATGGTGCGGGAGGATGGCTGAGTAGATCGTTGTGCGGTTCGTGACGTAAGTGAGTAGATAGTTGGGGCGCGGTAGTTGGTAACAAAGTGAATCGTTGGCTGGTGTCTTAACTAGTCGCTCCTAAAAACATAACTGGAAAAAATCCCGCTAATTTATCGGTTTCGGCAAGAAAATCGACATTAAATGGAAAACATACAGTTTCACTCTCTCCACTACTCTCCCATCTCTCTCCATCTCTCTCCATGTCTCCATTTCTCCTTCTCTCTTACTCTCCCCTCTCTCAAAAATGCAAAAATACAACCTTTCCCACTAATTTATAACAAAAATTGGTAAATAAGTGCAAATAGGCAACCTTTTTAACGTATTTCATGATTATCTCCTGAAATCACACCAAATTGATGCCTATTCGCATCAATTTCCAATAACAGAGGGGAGAACCATTCGAAAAGTGCTCTTTTGCATTTTTGACAGGGCTCGGAGAGAGGACTTGAATTTACTCCTTTTTTCCCACATTCTTTTCATTACTCTCATTACTCTCATTACTGTCACTACTTCTCACTACTCCTATTGGGGGGAGACTCGGTGGCGATGCTGGGGTCGGGTACGGGCTGATGCGTTCGGGATGTGAGATACGGTGCGGGGGGCGGGGATGCCGGGTGTTGGGGCGAGGGGCGGCGAGGGGCGAGATGCCGGGTGTTGGGGCGAGGGGCGGCGAGTGCCGAGATCCCGGGTATTTGGGGTGAGGGATGGCGTGTGGCGGTGACGTGCAGTGTTGCACGGTGCGGGGTATGGACTGTTGAGTTAGGTGCCTACCTCCAGACATACCACAATTAAAAAGCCGCCTCCTGAGTATCGAACCGTCAGTAGGCAGCTAATTTGTAAACTAATACTGTTTCGTTTTCTCTATCATCTTCAACATGCCGGTATGGATAATTTTCGCTTTCACCGAAATGTTTCCCAATTCATAGTCTTTAAGCGGCTTCTCTCCATAAGCGGTTAGTTTAGCCCATGTTTTGAACTCATCCCTGTACAACACATGTTCCAATGTGTAGACGTCGATTCCACGACTTTTTCCAAGTTTAAAGGTTGACTGGACTTCCTCTGCTATTTTTTTGGAAACTTGTTCTTGCAACTCTTTCTCACCAATATCTTTAAGTATTTCAGCAATAGTAACATAGGCTTTAATCTCAACATCAAAGAAGACCTGCTCCCCCTTTGTTCGTACCTTGATGAGAGCCTCTGGCTTAATACTTGCGTTTTGAATCGCTTTCCCCTCATGATACACAACCATTGGGGTACGACTTGTGTGCTTGTACAACCATCTTGCACCACTGTATTGATTTTCAGAAAACCATTGCAAATCATGCTGCTTGTTTAGGGTATATACACCGCTCACGATAAGTTTTTGATCAGGTTTTTCATTTTTCTTCCAGACCTCTTTATTGATATCTAAAGAGGGGAGCATGACAGTAAACCCGGGTTCCCTTAATTTGGACACAACCTGGAACAAGCGCTGTGGGGGAATATACGAACGCTGGCGATAACTGTCTACCGGTTGCATCAAAATAGAGCTCATTGGTGAGACATTGAAGAAAGGGATCACGGAGAAAATCGACTCAATAGATTCGTCCGTCATATACACCCATTGGGTAAATCTCGTTTCGCTATACCTAATTGCGCCGTCAGTAAAGACGCTAATACCTTGAGTAAGTGCATCCTTAGAAAATAAATAAGCGCCAACATGCCCCCAAAAAACACGTTGCTGAGACGTCCGGTAGAGCTTATTGAACGCATCACTAATGGTTGTTCCTTCTTCTTTACCTACCCAAATCAAAGGCGGTTGCGACGACCGCCCCCCCTCCTGTTTAGCCACACTAGCGAAATCCAGCATTTGACCGTAAACAATATATTTCCCATCCTTATAATCAAAGCCAATCGCTGTCATATAATTCGTGTCTTGAATCGTTTTCAAATCCCAACAGCCAGTCAGGCTAATCAACAAAAAGACTCCGAACGCAAGTTTCACCAACGCTATTTTCATCATGAGGGGTCCCCACCTTGCCGGGTGTCATCCTTCGGGTTGAGCGAGTGCGGCCTTGTTTTTAGCTTCTTCCAAGGCTTAGCCAAAAAAGCTGTGAATATTTCCCCTAATTGGGGAGGTGAAAGCGGAGAGAGATAGGGTACTCCGAATGAACTCAATGTCGACAAGAGCAGTACGAGCCCCATGAGGGATATCATGAATCCATAAATACCGAACATGGTGGAGACTAGCAGAATAACAATACGTAAAATCGTAATTGTACCTGCAAGTGATTGATTGACAAGTGTATACATCGATATCGTCGACAAAGAAGTCACGACCAAAGTTGTTGGACTTGTAATGCCTGAGCGAATCGCCGCGTCCCCGACGATTAATCCGCCAACAACCGTGACCGTCTGTCCAACTACTTTGGGCAACCTAGCACCCGCTTCGCGGAACAATTCGAATAACAGCAGCATGATGATAAAATCCATCGGTCCTGACAAAGGCAATCCTAATCGTGACGAGGAGATGGTCGCAACAAGTTGATACGGAATTTGGTCCAAATTAAAACTGGAAACTGAAATCCACAAGCCAGGCAGCAATACCGAAATTAACAAGCCGATCAATCGCAGTATTCGCTCGAAAGCAACGAAAAAAAACGGATTATGGACATCCTCAGGTGAATTTAAAATAAAAGATAGACTAGCAGGCGCGATGAGAACCATCGGCGAGCCATCGACGATGACGGCAAACCGACCACGGAGTAGGCTATCCGCAACAAAATCTGGCCTCCCCGTGTAATTTAATAGTGGAAATAAGGCGAATGTTCGATTTGATAAAGCATCATCGAGTTGTGAACTGCTAATTACCGCATCCACATCAATCGATTGCAGTCGGTCTCTTGCTTCTTGTAAGATCGACTCATTGATGACATCACCAAGATACAGTAGGGCCACTACCGTGTTGCTTTTTCGTCCCAAATGTATCTTTTCACAACATAAGCTCGGCGTGGCTAAGCGTTTGCGAACTAAAGCGATATTCGTGACCACATCTTCTGTAAACCCGTCGCGCGGTCCTTTAATCGAGGTTTCCGTACTTGATTCTTCGGGTGAGCGGTTCGGAGGTGATGCAATATCCAGTGAGTAAATCGATTGGGTATGTTCAAAAAATAAAACAAGCTGTCCTGCATACACAGCTAATTTCATATCATCTATGACGTGAGTACCCGTGAATTTGATTAATTCCAACATCGAACTCAGATCAAGGGCATTTTCATTTTGGTAATAGTCACTATCTATAAAAACCTGCAGTTTAGGCAACACAAGCCCCTCGATCATATCGGTTCGTACCATGCCTGCACAATATAGCAAGATAACACGCTGGGCGATGCCACCTTGCTTGACAGGATATGTTTTCAGAATGACGTCGTCCGAAAGAGCAAACCACTCACGGAAATCTTGCTCATCCACTAGGCAACTTCTCCTTTCGCCGTATAGGCAGCATCGCGACTAAAAGCAGAAACAAGGACAAGCATAAGCCGACTACAAACATAAAGGTATAGTAATAATTTTGCAGAATATGCACCATTTGATTGTCTGATAGGGGGTACATGCTTGCTGCAATTAAACCAAGGCTGATCCACACCAGATATTTCGTTCTGGTCGATTTCTTCGTGATGCTCAGCATGTCTACCATAATAAACATCATGATGGATGTACGCATGCTAGCCCCTGAGATCCATTGAAATATGGATAGAAAGTCAAGATGAGAAATATATTTCCCCATGGTTACCATTCGCCATTGTTCAAAGGCGGGATACCTTAGATCTGCTGCTTCGAAGGGACCAAATATCGCAATGGCCCCAGTTAGCGGACCGATGGTTAGTCCAATAACACATGTGGTTAGAATCAGTAAGCCTCTCAAGCGTATACGGGTCCGAACATGGTGCTGCATAATAAGAACACTCAATATTTCGAAGGAAGCGCTGCAGCTCAATAACATACACATCACAGTCGGACCATAACCATGTGTAAAAAGTGGTGTGAGCAGTGTGTAATCCTTATATTGGAAGTTAGCGCCCATCACAAAATAACCCAGGACAACGACTCCTGGTATGAGAACTCCTGATGCAATCGCAATCACCCTGATGCCTTCTCTTGCCGCAAAAAAACAAAATAAAACAAACATTAATTCTATGATCAATATGGGTGTTCTTGGCAAATAAGAAATGTGTGTCCACATGGTCACGTCTTTAATTGTGACAACAGTATGTGAAAAACAGATCAGAATAATCGTCAACTGAACAAGATGCGTTATCCATTTCCCTGTTCTCATTCGGACCCAATCCATCAAGTTACCCTGCTTGGATCGTCTTACCAAGAAATAGAGCAGGCATGTCCAAATAAGCATGGGAACAAGTGAAAGTGTAGCCCCCACCCATGAATCTCGCTTTCCATAATGCAGCAGGACGGGAATGAGCAAGACATGATTCGTAATCGCGATAGAAATAATCACAATCATATACAATTGAAGTGACGTGATCTTGTTCTTTGCAAGCATAAGGTTCTCCCACTTTGATATGAGATGGACATACAATAACGGCTATCGTTAAGTTCTCCCGCTTCTGGAAAATTATGCGTAAAGACGCAACAAAGCCGCCTTCCAAGGGTCGGAAGGCGGCTTATGCGGTCAATTATATTAATAGAATGTTGCCAATATAATAACCAACAAAATATACAATACCAGTACAACTGCAGTGCTGGAGTGTCCAACGTTTGACATGGTTAGTTCCCCCTTCCGCCTGCTATACCTGATCTTGGTTGCTCCATATATTCTATGTTAGGCAGGGCGGATGGGTATGGACGGATGTCTATTAATCGGGAAGAAAAGGGGTTAATTCACCTAGATAACAGACATCTAAATAGTGAAGTGCCCGGGTGCAAGCCGTGTAAAACAGCTTGCGTTCCTTCGCCTCCGCGTAGACAGCTGCCCCGGCGTCGTAGAGAATAACCGCGTCGAACTCGAGCCCTTTGGCGAGGTACGCCGGCAGGATCATCACGCCTGCTTCGTAGTGCAGCGTGTCTTTGCTAATCCGCGCGAGCTCCGGCAGCAGCGGCTTCAAGCGCCCGTGCGCAGACTCCGTCTCGCGCTCGGTCTTGCAAATGATTGCGACGGAGCTTGCGCCGCCGCCCTGCCTCAGTGCCGCCGCCTCTGCGACGAGGCGGATCAGTTCTTGCTCGCTTGCTGCGCGCAGCAAGCGCGGCTCTTCGCCGCTGCGGCTGAACGGTTCCACCGGTTCGCCGCCCGGCAAGACCTGACACGCGAACTCCGTGATTTCGCGTGTTGAGCGGTAACTCTTGACGAGACGGATCGTCTCCGTCTCGTCTTCCCCCATCAGCTCACTAATCGAGCTGTAGGCTTGCTCATGCTGAGTGGAGTCTGAACCTCCACCAGCACTGACGAGCTCGCTCACGTTCGCGTTCGCGTGCGTGAAGATCCCTTGATTCCAATCGCCGAGCAGCGTAAAGCGTGCGCGTGGGAACATCTTTTTCAAATAGGCATAGTGAAACGGTGAATAGTCCTGCGCTTCATCAACGAGGCAGTAGCGGATCGTGCCCACGCGCAGCTGCCCCTCCACTAGTCCTTTGAGATACACGAGCGGGGTCGCGTCCTCATAACGCAAGTGACCTTGCGTGAGCGCCTCCACCGTGAAATCACTGATCGTTGCCCATGCTTCAGGCAGGGGCTGATGGGCAAGCCTCACTAGTTCTTGTTGAAGGCTCGGATCCGTAAACAAGGCTTTGTACATGCCGAGCACGTCGACATAGGTTAATTTCTGTGCTTTTTCGCGGAGCGGCGTGATCGCTTTGTACGCTTTAACTCTGCTCATTTTCTTCATTTCAGGCTCAGAACCCATATATTTCGGCTCACGCACAAGCTTACGATAAAACCGTTTCTGCACATCAGCTTGAAACACGTCTAGCCTCTCTAATATCCATTCTGACAGCTGCTCCATGCGCTCACCGATGGCAAGAATCGAAGGCTTACCGTAGAAGCGTTCGCTCAGCTCATCAGCGGTGATCAGCACTTTCTTACCCACAGCCAAGTCAACGAATCGGATCCCGCCCTCTTTCAATTTATCCCCATAAGCTTCAATCACACTTAGAAAAGCCTCGGAAGTCTTGTAGGTAATGCTCTGCAACCGTGCAGCATACAAAGGATCCTGTTCGGTGCCTGTCAAAATAAATTCGAGCTGATCATACGGATCCTCCAGCTTCAGTCCGGTATCCGTTAATTTATGTGTTAAATAATCTTGGAAGGTCGTTTGCTGCATGGTCGCTTCCCCCAGCTCTGGCAGGACGCGAGATACGTAATCGCTGAACAGTGAGTTCGGCGAAAAGAGGATCATATTATCGGCACTAAGTGTCGTCCGGTACTTATAAAGCAGGTACGCGATGCGCTGCAGCGCAACGGACGTTTTACCGCTGCCCGCCGCACCTTGGACGACCAGCACCTTGTGATGATCATCGCGGATGATCTGATTCTGCTCACGCTGAATCGTCGTCACGATGGAGCTCATCTTCTCATCTGCGCTGCGGCTGAGCATCTTCTGCAGCATCTCATCACCGATCGAGATGCCGGTATCGAACACATCCTGCAGCTCGCCAGCCTTGATGATGTATTGGCGCTTGAGCCACAGCTCGCCGCTAACGTCCATTTCTGGCGTGCGGTAGGTCGCCGGGCCCGGCGGATAGTCATAGAACAAGCTGGCGATCGGCGCGCGCCAGTCATAGATGAGAATTTCATCTGTTTGACTATCGATGAATGACGTCAAACCGATATAGATTTTCTCCCGCTCCTGCTCGCCCTTCTCTTGAAAATCAATTCGGCTGAAATAGGGTGCATCGACGACACGCTCCAGTTTACGAAGTGCATCCTGTGCTAGTCGGTAGCTGCGCTCCTGCCCCTGCAGCACATGCTCCTGCTGAGCCATACTCGCAGCCGTTTCAATCAAATCATCGTCATTGTCTGCATTGACGGAAATATCGTCCCAGAAGCTACGGCCAATAGCCGTCGCTTCTGATCTGCGGTCATCTACCGTTTGGCGCAGCTCTATAATACGCCGCTGAATATTGGATCGCACCACAGAGACGCGCTGCGCTTCCTTCTCTCGTTCTTCATTCCCTATCGCCATGGTTTCAGTCCACTCCCAAGTGATTTCTTTCTTTTAAAGATACACGTTCTGAATGACTTCTTCAAATTCCGGTTCTTCCATATGTACATCATCCATATCGCCCCAACTGCTCACAATCCGCAGGACGTCCATCGCCTTCAGTTCTTGTCGGTTGCAAGCAATCGTCAGCCTGTTCGATTCTTGTGCGATCACACGAAACGGCAGCTCCCAGCTATCCGGAACTTGAATCTCCCCCCGATAAGACACCTTCATCATCGTCGGAAGTCCAATGCGATCTCTCAGCTCGTCTATGGAACCATCATAGCCAATTTGCCCGTGATTAATGACGATAACTCTTGGGCAAAGCTGCTCGATATCATCCATGTCATGGGTCGTTAGCAAGATGGTTTTTCCGAAATCCCGATTTAGCGTCTGTAGGAAACCGCGGATATTCCTTTTGGCTACCACATCTAGGCCGATCGTTGGCTCATCCAAGAACAAAATATCCGGATCATGCAGCATCGAAGCTGCCAAATCGGCTCGCATTCGCTGACCGAGGGAGAGTTTACGAACGGGCGTATCTAGAATTTCTTTTAAATCGAGCAGCTCCGTCAATTCACCTAATCGAAGGTAGGCATCTGCCGCTTCTACGCGATACATCGCGAGGAGGATTTCGTAAGAATCCTTCACTGGGAGATCCCACCACAGCTGGCTCCGCTGACCGAATACAACACCAAGCTGTCTAACGACTTGCTTCCGTTGTTTTTGTGGAGAGCTGCCATGAATCAAAACCTCACCAGAGGTGGGATGCAGGATGCCTGTGAGCATTTTGATCGTCGTCGACTTCCCTGCCCCATTAGGACCAATATACCCGACGAACTCGCCGGTTTCAATTTCGAAGCTCACATCGCGCACGGCTTCTTTCTCTTTGTACGCCCTAGAAAATAGGGTTCGGATTCCCGAGAACTTCCCCTCTTGGATGACTGGGGATTGAAAGGTTTTGCGTAAATGCCTAACCGTTATCATAAGGATCATACCCTCCCTTTTCGTTAATGTGATTAACTACCTGTACTTTGATAGCGAGATAGTCCTAGCTTCCAGAATCGCATGGCTAGCCACAACACAGCTACAGAGACCATTACTGTGCCTACCAACATGCCCACGCCACCTTCATTCCTCAGTACATAGAGAGCAGGAATATAATTGACGAAACCGACTGGAACAAGAACTAACAGCGCGCCTTGCAGCCATTTAGGATAGATGCTAAGCGGATAGCGGGCCGCTGTTTGGGAGGCGTCCTCGGTCATATTTTGCAAAGACTCAATACGTGTTAGCCAGAAGCCTGCCGCCGCCGTCGCCAGCCCAATTGCGAATAAAATCACAGCACCTGTGAGGATGATAAACCCCGTTAAAGGTATAGCAACCCAGCCAATTTGCCCGCTTCCGATAAKCGCTTTCATGGAAATAATCAACAGGATCAATCCTTGGCCGATTTCGGCAATGAGAATCCTTGAATTTTGGGTCATTAAAGCAAGCAGCACAGGGACAGGACGAATCAGAATCGCATCCAGGTCGCCGGACACGAGATATTTCTCCAGATGGTGCACATCGGAGGCGAGTGTGCGATAAATCGCTTTGGAAATCATCATCACCCCGTACAAGTAACTCACTTCATACAGCGTCCAGCCATGTATATGGCCAAACTTCATCATCACCAGCGCCACCATCAGGAATTCAGAGATTTGAATGAACGAAGACATGAGAGTCGAGAACACAAAATTAAACTTATACTGCATGCGACTTCGGAAACTTGCCCGAATGAGCAGCATAAACAGCCGAATCGAGATCATCCGCCCTGCACCTCCAGTTTCTTGCGAACCACCGCAGTAACGGCCAAGCAGACACAAGTAAACCCGATGCCCCAAAGAATTGCGCCCAGCACCACAGTGCCATGTTCAAGTCCAAGGTAGATTCGAGTTGGGTAATAGAGTAAATAGGGATATGGCGTGTACAAGCTGATAGTCCGAAGCCAGCCTGGCAACCATTCCACAGGAATAAAAAAGCCAGATAACAGCATAGCGAACGAATAGTTGACCCAGTAAAACCAACGGGATTCCGTCGTCCATAGGGCGGCTACGCCAATTAAGTAATTCAAACAGATGGAAATATAAGAAGCCGTGACGAGTGAGAGTGCTGTCCATCCATACACCGAGGCGATTTGTGGAAGCTGTAAGGAGAAGATGAAGACGTAGAGGACATAAATCGGAATGCTTTTATATAAAAATTGATACCACACTTGGCCCCATTCACGGCTCATCGCCTGGTAAAATAAGTGCACCGGCCGCATCAGATCGACCGCTATTTGCCCCGTCCTGACCGATTGCTCCAGCCCGAGTCCATTCGTCGTAAACTGTGTAATCCACAGAATGGCCTGGTTAAAAGCAATGTAACTTACGATGCCTTTGGCACCGTATTCGCCTAGCGATGCATCACTGCCTAAGCTGGTCCAGATGCTGGCATAAATAAAGCCGAACACCGCACTGACTGCATTATGCAGCAGATGCGAGCCACGATACTGCAAGTTCCTTGCGTACGCCTTGCGCGCCAAAACCGCGAAAAGCATAAAACACCTCCTGTTTTGTCATTCAAGATCCGTTTGACTTTTCGTTTAACGTGCAGTCGCCGCGTAGAGACGGAATCTCATATTACCAAAATACCCCTGCCTCTGGCAACAGTTATTTCTTGCATGGGTAGGCGTATACGATGAAGAAATATTCTTAGAGCAAGATTAGCTTGTTTACGGTGGTTGGCGGACGAAGGTGATAGAGATTGCTGTTGGTGGAGTGGCGGAATGTTGAAGCGAGCATGTTTAAAAGAAATTTAATGTTTAACTGTAAAAACTCCAGCTATTTCAACCAGTTTTCTCACTTTCGATAGACTAACTGGATTTCCTACAGCTAATTTGGCTAGATCTCGCTGAAACGGTTGATATCGAGAATATTAACTGTACGTTTTCCATCTATTTTGTTATTTCTGGTCTTTTCCGCAAAAATAGATGGAGGTTTTCCAGTTAGTGCTGAGGGAGCGCCAAGTCAGGCGGTGGGAGCGCCAAGTCAGGCGGTGGGAGCGCCAAGTCCTGCGGGGGGCCATCTTTAATATTGGGGTTGGGTTTTCTCGGGTTAAAAGCAAAAGCCGCCTCCCAAGTTACACTTGAGAGACGGCCCTTTATCCAATTTGTACTACTGTGCACTTGCCGGTTTTGCGTCCTGGCTGCCTTGAGCTTCAGACTGAGGAGCAGCGCCAGGGACACCAAACTCAGCATTGTAGCTCGTTTGCGTACCTTTGGTCAAATAATCATGATCCACATAGGTGGCCAGGTACTGTTTACCGAACATCAAGTCATACTGTACGTTCCGATAATCGGCGATGAGCGGTGCCGCGGATTCCGGTGCAGTTGCATGCAACTGCCCATCTTGATCAACAATCAAATTGCTAAGAAGCCCTGGTACTTGTCGTGCCAACTCGGCATTCAAAGCAAAATTCGCTGGCTTTTCCATATGAAGCATATCAAGAACGTGAGCTCCTAAGAAAGAATCACTCAGCAGCGGAATGTCTTGCTTCGGCATATCGAAGTTGGACCACGTCACAAGTGGGATGCTGTGCATTTTTTTGATTTCTTCCAACGACCATTTGTTAGCATCACTTGTTGAGATAAAGCCTGCTTCTTTATACACCTGATAATCCATGCCAAGCATCGGCAAATGATCACCATAGAAAACGATCATCGTCGGTTCATCCGAATCCTTGAAATGATCAATCATCATTTGCAAGCTTTGATCCGCATCATGTGCACCTTGCGTATACGTTTCTAGAATGCTTTTGGCTTGCGCTGAAAGATTGCCTGTTGCCTTGAACTGATTTTCCCCATAGCGCGGATCATCATACGGTCCATGATTTTGCATCGTTACGGTATAGATAAACATCGGATTTTCTGTTTTATCTACTTCACTTATCACGTTCCTTGCGACCTCGGCATCGGAGATAAAGTAACCTTTCGTTTCCGGATTGTCGAAGTGCTCACTACTCTTAAAGGATTCAAAACCAAGTTGCTTATAGACGTTGTTCCGATCCCAGAACCAGCCTTCATAGGAGTGAATCCCCATGCTCTTATACCCTTTATCAGCAAAATAACTGGCCAAACTTGGAATTGGCTTCGAAATATACTGTTGATACGGAATGGATCCGCCAGGTAAGAAGCTCATGGAGTTCCCCGTCAGTACTTCAAATTCCACGTTGCTCGTACCGCCGCCATACTGTGGAGAAAGCAAATATCCGGTACTTGACTCCTTCTGCAAACGGTGGATGGTCGGAAGCGGATCTTCGCTGAACGTTACATTCTCTAGTAGGGTAGGATCCCAGAATGCTTCGCTCATTACGAAAATGACATTCGGCTGTTTCCCGTCAGCAAGGGTAGCTTTCGCTTTACGGACGCCTGAATCCTGCTGCATAGCAGTCGCTTGAATATTGGCGGTAGCCGCAGCCTTTTGAATATTGGCCGCTGCAGCAGCCATTGCTTGCTCACTATATGTTTCAGGCTTTTGAACAATCGAGTTTTTCACATTCAGTGTGAATGCTAGTGTAAGACCATTGTTGGCATAGTTTTGCTGTTGATCCCACACAATTTCATTAACACCTGCGTTGTCTAAAATTTTGCCAGCTAACGGTGTTTTGATCCCAAATGCATACAAGGCATAGAGCGAAAAAAGCCCTAAACCGATTCGAGCGATAACAGGTAGTGTAACACGAGGGATCACCCATCTAAGTGCAAGGACGATGAGAATCACAGCCGCTACAGCGCATATTCGAATTAATGCAGCTTTTCCGGTAACTAACGAAGCAATATCCATACTCTCTTTGTTCAGCAATATATCCCAAGGGAAGAACGGCTCCCCAATCATTTTCACTTTCATATACGAGATAATTGCCATCAGACCGAGTATTAAGGTCGTGATAGATCCAGAGATTGCCAAGGAACCTACGAGGGCGTAAACGAAGGACAACAGACAAAAGGTTAACCCTACATTTAACATAAATAATGGTTGATTAGCTGTAATCCACTGCATGGTTTCAGCTAGATTTCCACGTTCGAGAAATTCCATACCTACCACAGACAGAACCGGTAAACCGATCATAAATAAAACTAGTGAAATCGATGCTCCCAGACGGCTTGAGCTCTTTTTACTCGAAAGACGCTTCCGGGGCTTCAAATTCAAGTGCATCTTGCATCACTCTCCTCATGCCCCTAATTGTAAATGTCAATTGTGAAGGAATTATGTAGCTAACCTTAATATAACCTTAACAATTCCAGTTTATGTAAATTACTTCAACCCAGCTAACCAAGCTGCGAGTGCTTTCAATTCTTCTTCCTTCATCGTGACCTGAAACGGCGGCATCCCGCCCCCACCCTTTTGTATCCGCTTTACGATTTCAGCTTCGGTGAGGCGTTCTCCCACTTTTTGAATATTGGGACCTTGTCCACCTTGTAATTGATTACCATGACAGGAGATACAATAATTTTGATATAACTTTGGAACATCTACATTCGCAGAAACACTCGCACTCGGTGTCGCCGATGGTTTATCTCCACAAGCAGTTAAGCTTAATGCTGCCACCAGCAAGAAGCCGCCAACCAAACCTACTCTCATTTTCATGTGCGCAAACTCCTTCAATCTCATTTCTCTCATCATACCAGAGCGTGGATTGGAAAAGAAAGAAGAGCCGCGTGCACCATCACATGAACAACCTCGATTTTCCTACCGATCAAGGCTTCTCATGTCATTATTATGGTCAAATTCGCGGCTTTTAATATGAATTTATTTGATATTTTTACGCCAGCTTAAGACGAATCACATTCCAAGAGGCCTTACCAAGAACAGCCTCAATGTGCCCATTTGAAGAAATCGTCGCATTCCCTGCGGAATGTGGTTTCACACGATCTGGCGCTTCCAACGTATTCGAAGCCTTAAGATCGTCATGCTCCAATACGATATGCTCCTTGATTTGGAAGCCGCCGAAGCTGCGAAGATCCATCTCTAAAGGTAGTGCATCTGCCAAATGACGATTCACTGCGAAAATAGTCAACTCCGATGCTTTCTCGTTATGCACGGCAACAGCCTCGAGATAGGGTACGTCCGTGTAGTCCTTCGCGTCATACTTCGGTGATTTAATGAGCGGTACGAGAACTGTTCCACGACCATACACACTTGCATGCAAATAAGGATAATAAATCGTTTGCTTCCACGCAGCACCGCCACTCGCGGTCATAATAGGCGCAATCACATTAACCAGTTGGGCTAAGCAGGCCATTTTGACACGATCCGCACGTTTCAGCATGGAAATTAGCATACAGCCTACAAGAAGCGCATCTTCATGGTTATAGATGTCCTCCAACTGCGGAGGCGCAATGGACCATGGCTCGATCTTACGGTCGGCATCATGCGAGTGATACCACACGTTCCATTCATCGAAGGAAAGATTGATCTTCTTCTTGCCGCGCTTTTTCGCCTGAACGAAGTCTGCCGTAGCAATCACAGTATGGATGAAGCGATCCATGCCTAAGGATTGCGCTAGGAAATTCGCTGAATCTTGATCACGATTGCCATAGTACTGATGCAGCGAAATATAATCAACATGATCATAGGTATGCTCAAGAACGGTCGCTTCCCAATCGGGGAAGGTAGGCATGGCTAAGCTGGAACTGCCGCAAGCGACCAGCTCGATGGAAGGGTCAACCCACTTCATCACTTTCGCTGTCTCACAGGCGATACGGCCATATTCCACTGCCGTCTTACTTCCGGTTTGCCACGGGCCATCCATTTCGTTCCCTAAGCACCACGTTTTGATGTTATGCGGTGTGCGGTAGCCATGGGAAATACGCAAATCACTCCAATAGGTGCCGCCGGTGATGTTAGCGTATTCCATAATGTCCCTCGCCTCATCAGGACCACGAGTTCCTAGATTCACAGCCATCATGGCATCCGTGTTCGCTTTGCGGCACCAGTCCATAAATTCATTAAGGCCGATCAAATTCGGCTCAATCGTGCGCCAAGCAAGATCAAGACGTCTTTTGCGCTGATCCACAGGTCCGATGCCATCCTCCCAATTGTAACCGGATACAAAGTTCCCGCCGGGGTAACGAACAATCGGTACATTCAAGCCTTTAACCAACTCCAGCACATCTCCCCGGAACCCCTGTTCATCTGCTTGCGGATGTCCAGGCTCATAAATCCCGCCATACACCGCACGGCCCAAATGCTCAATAAAGGAACCATACAACCGTGGATCAACTTCTCCTACTTTGAAATCCTTGTCAATAATCATGCTTGCTTTCATAGACATTTAGCTCACCTCATCGTATAATTAATATAAATATAAATCGGTTAATACAAACATTATGTATAGCTCATATTAAACAATAAAAAAGGATGAAGATCAATACCTTTCACCCGTTTTTGTTGCATTCATATTTATGTTAATCAGAAGATACGAAAGAAGGCGTTGATGGCATGATTCAAACGAATACAGACCGCAAATGGCTGCCCTTATATGAAGCGTTAGCTAGCGATGTGCGCCTGCACATTTTGGAATTATTGGCTGAAGAAGAGATGAACGTGAAGGATTTGGCGCAGCGTCTTTCCCTAAGCAGTGCAATCGTGACGATGCATGTCAAAAAGTTGGAGACCGGCGGCCTCATTGATACGAAGCTCGTTCGTAAGCAAGGTGGTACACACAAAATCTGTACATTAGCGCTATCGCGCATTGACATTCATCTTCCACAGTCCACCGAACAGCAGCGATTATTCAATGAAGTATCTGTTCCTGTAGGTCACTATACTCGCTATGAAGTCCATCCGACCTGCGGATTAGCTTCAACTGAGCGACTGATTGGTCAGTTCGATGACCCCCGATTTTTCTTCGAACCAGAGCGTATGCATGCCAAAATTCTTTGGTTCGCCAAGGGCTTCGTTGAATATCGCGTTCCCAATTATATGCTTCCAGGCCAGACTTTGGAGGAAATCGAAATCTCGCTGGAAATCGGCTCGGAAGCACCGGGTATCGCAGCTAATTGGCCGTCCGATATTCATTTTTATGTGAATGATACTCTGCTTGGGTATTGGACTAGCCCTGGCGATTCCGGTGCTGGTCGCGGCCTTCTTACACCATCTTGGTGGTCGGACTATACGAACCAGTATGGTTGGTTGAAGGTACTTCGCATCACTGAAGAGGGAACATTTCTCGATGGACAACTGCTTTCCACCGTTACAATTCAAGACCTTCCTATCTCACGAAATGAGTGGACCTTACGATTAGAAGTACCCGAGCATGCCGAACATGTCGGTGGGTTGACGCTGTATGGGGAAGGCTTCGGCAACTACAATCAGGATATTCGGTTTCGTACCTACCGAAGGTAGGAGGTGGATGCTTGTAGTACCTAATTCCATTGAATTGCAATGGAATTAGCTAGTATCCAAGGTTACTGCGTAGTATAATAAGGGTATTATATAAGTATAATACTGCTACGAATGAGGTGTGATTATGTATATAAAACCATCAGCAGCAATAAGAAAAAACTATAATCAAATTTCTGAAATGTGTAAAGAAACTGGGGAACCTGTCTATCTTACTAAAAATGGTGAAGGCGATTTGGTCGTCATGGATATTGTCGCATTTGCCAGACGTGAGAGCATGCTAAGACTTCGGGAGAATTTGGTAGCTGTGGAAGAGGACCGAATTGCCGGGAAGCAAGGCGTTTCCATTGATGATGTGGCTTCACTTATGCAAATAGCTGTTAAAGAGGTCTTAGATGGCAAACGCAGATAACCAATATACGGTCATCATTTCCGTTAGGGCAAGTGAAATGCTGGTTTCACATGCCCGATTTTTAGCAAATGTAAGTGCACCAGCCGCACAAAATCTAATTGATGATTTTAAACTTTCGGCAAAATCACTGGAAAACTTTCCAGAAAGAAATCCATGGTTAACTGATAGTTATATTCCCATGAATAAATATCGAAAATTGGTATTGTGCAAGCGATACCTCTTGATCTACCAAATTAAGCAAACAACGGTATTCGTTGATTTTGTACTAGATTGCCGACAAGATTATGGATGGCTTGTGTAGCCTACGTTTTGAGTCGGCCCTACTACTTCAATCCCCTTCGTCCGTCCTTCTGCCAAACGCAAATACTTCTTTCGCCGCCAGCGGATAGCCACTAGAATACCACGAAGATACTCGTCGCACATCATCGCTATGTAAATGCCGGCTAACCCTAAACCGTAATGCAAACCCAGCACATAGGAGAGACCCGCAGCAACGCCCCACATCGAGAACAGCGAAATCACCATATTGAAACGGGTATCACCAATCGCATTGAGTGCATTACCAAAGCCCATATTGATCATTCGGCCTGGCTGCAGTATCGCTGTTAGCACTAAACAAGAAAGGGCTAGCTCAATGATCGCTTTGTCTGAACTGAAGAAGCCTAAGAAGCTTTTCCCGATGATCAAAAGAAGAATGCTGTTGCATCCAACCAAGCCCAGCCCAATCCACGTACCGCGGTAGCCTGCTTTGTATGCCTCCTGCGTTTGCCCTGAACCGAATAGATGCGCAATCTGGATTTGTGCGGATAAAGCAATCGAATAACCTAACATGAAGCAGATGGATTCCAGTGTATTCATATACGTTCTAGCTGCCAATGCTGCAGCACCCATCGTTGCCAAAAAGCTATAAATCGCGAGCTGCGACAACACCCAAGACGACATATTGACGCCGAGCGGCCAGCCAATTCGGATAATTTCACTAAATAGTTTTCGGTTAAAAACGCCCAGATCACGCCATCTGATCCTTCGCTCAAAGATCGAAATAAACATATAGAGGAGTAAACAAGTCGCAACTAACCGGCTCAGTAAGGTTGAAATCGCAACCCCCGTTAAGCCTAGCTGTGGAAATCCGAAAGCACCATTGATCCAACCATAGTTCAACACGACATGGATCACATTCATCCCGATCGCAATAATCATCGGTCCCTTCGTGTTTCCAGTATTCCGAATTGCTGTGCTGAGTGTAGCTGTTAATGCCGTCAATACCATACCACTGCCGACAATTGAAATATACGTATGTGCCATTGGGATTAACCGCTCTTCTAATTGAAACAGCCTCGCAAGTGGAACTGCCTCTACGTACAGGATCACACTAAGAATCGCACCAATGAGTCCGCTTATCGTAACAGCCATAATCCCGACTGTTCGTGCAGATTCCTGCTGATTGGCCCCGATTTTCTGTGCAATGAGAATACCTGCACCGCTGGCCACGGTCATGAATAAAATCATAACCGCTTGAAAGATCTGGTTCGCTAAGCCAACTACCGCAACCGCATCGTCTGAAACGCGGCTAACCATAAGTGTATCAACAGCTCCCAAAAGTAGTTGCAGCAGTAATTCTACAAATATAGGCCATGCTAGAAACCATAACGAATATTTATTTTTCTCAGCCTTCATGTACACGCAACCATCCAGTAAGATTCTCTATTTATTATGAAAATGAAACTTAGTAGTCAGTTCAAATTATAGCTGTTATAGTTGATTTCATGTATCAACATCGCAACTGAAACTTATACAATTCCAACTTTCATTCTGGATTAAGCAGGTGGCTTTCATGGCATTTCTAGAGATCACGATCCCTCCCCTGCCCCACTATATCACGAGCGGATTGAACGCTATTCCGAAGGGAGGGCARCACCCTAGTCGCAGCAACATCCAAGTCTTTGATCTTCTTATCACCATTTCCGGCTGCTTCTACATCGGTGAGGAGGATGCCAGATTCAAGGTTGGCGCAGGACAAGCCGTCATCTTGCGGCCTGACCGTTATCATTTCGGGACACAGGTATGCTCCGAGATAACTCACACCTATTGGCTGCATTTCCATGTAGGCGGTGCATGGGAGCTGAATAATCCTGCTGTCATTACCCCTGTCTCCTTGGAGGATCCTGCTCCGGAGGAAGCCGTGGTAGAAGCTTTCGCCGTGGAACCCTTCACGATGCGTATTCCACAATTTACGACGCTGCAGTACCCTAAGAAAATGTACGAGATCTTCGACCAGCTTTTGCAGCTGCAGCCTCGTGCGCATGTGGGCAGTGTTCGGTTTGCTCAGCAGCAGCTATTCCAAGAAATCCTGCATCAGCTTGCCGCGTCTGGTGAGACAGATCATGCCTCCGCCTCCAGCGCTTGCGCTGAGAAAGCGGCCTCGTACTTACGGCAGCACTTTCGCGAATCCGTGTCTGCTAAACAGCTCGGCGATGAGCTCAATTTCCATCCTGTCTATATCGCTCGCTGTATGCAAAAAGAATACGGCTGCTCACCCATAACCTATCTCCTGAAAGTAAGAGTAGCACAGGCCAAGCTCTTACTCTTGCAAACGGAGCGGCCCATTGCCCACATTGCTCAGGAGGTTGGCTTTGAGCAGGCTGCCTATTTCGCAGCTAGCTTCACCAAGCTGGAAGGGATGTCGCCTCGGAGCTATCGGCAGCAGTTTTCACAAAGAACCTAGATGATTTGGGATCGATCCATTTATGCTATACTGAGAAAAAAAGGATAAGGAGTCCTCATCATGGCAACCCCCTTACATTGGAAAAAGTCATTATGGATACTCTGGGGCGCGAACTTCTCCATAACGTGTGGCATGAATCTGGTTCTTCCGTTCTTACCTCTCTATATCGGGGAGCTAGGGGTTCATGATCTTGATGATATTGTCCGTTGGACAGGCTGGATCGTGGCTGCCCAATTCATCACTTCCTTTTTGACCCAGCCGCTATGGGGAGCCATTGCCGATCGACGTGGGCGCAAAATCATGCTGCTTCGCGCCGGATTCGGGATGGCCATCGTAACAGCACTCATGGGCATTGTCACATCGCCCTGGCAGCTATTATCGCTCAGGTTGCTGAACGGATTCTTCTCCGGCTTCATCTCGATGGCGGTTTCATTGCAAGCCTCTCTGACACCGCGAGAGCATTCAGGGAAGTCGCTAGGCACGCTGCAAACTGGCGCAATTGCAGGCACCCTCATCGGCCCATTAATTGGCGGTGTGCTGGCAAGCTTTCTCGGGTACCACCATGTGTTCTTCTTCACAGGCGGACTCATGCTATGCGCCAGTATTATCGTCATGGTGTTCATCAAGGAGGAACGGAAGCCCGCTTCTGACAAAAAAGTTAAACAGAAGACACAGTGGCGTTTGTTTCGTCCCTTATTGCCTGTGTTCGCCGCATCCCTGATTACACAGATCGGAATGATGAGCATCGAACCGATCGTAACGGTGTATGCCAAGACCTTATACACAGGGGCGCACTTGGCTTTTTTTGCCGGACTTATCGTCGCAATTACCGGTATCGCCAATTTATTCGGAGCTCCTACATTGGGAAGACTAGGTGACCGTATCGGTCAACGCATGACGCTGGTCATTGCCCTCCTTATGGCGGCAGTCGCTTTTATCCCACAGGCTTTTGCCACGAATATCACGATGCTGTTGGTCGGTAGATTCCTGCTCGGGCTGTTCATCGGTGGCATGATTCCTTCATTGAACGCACTGGTCATGAAGCTTGCAGCTCCAGAGATTCAAGGCACCGCATATGGATTCAATACGTCCTCACTATTCCTTGGCAATCTAATCGGCCCCCTGCTCGGCAGTCATTTGGCAGCTGCGTACGGCTTCACTTCCGTGTTCTATGTCACGATGAGTATTTTACTAATCTGCGCGGTGTTCGTGTATGCGAATCGCAGTTTGGATGCAACCATACGACCCAAAGAGGCGTAGAGAAATAAAGGCATTTGATCATCTAAAAATAAGTAAAATGGAGGATTACGATGAAACACGAAATTTTATATAAAGGCGCATTTCCTATGCTGCGCGTGCAGCTTGAAGCTGGTGAGAACATCAAAGCAGAAGCCGGTGCGATGGTCTCCATGTCCCCGAATATTGAACTCAAAGGAACCGTAGATGGCGGGATCATGAGGGGACTCGGCCGCATGCTCAGCGGAGAGAAGTTCTTCTTCCAAGAATTGACCCCCAATCGTGGATCAGGTGAGGTGCTGCTCGCCCCTGCTGTGATCGGCGACATTGAGGCCGTCGAGCTAGATGGTTCCTATAAGCTATATGTGCAGAAGGACGGCTTCCTGGCCGGCACCTCTGGTATCCAGGTGAACACGAAAATGCAGAATCTGATGAGCGGCTTCATGTCGGGCGAAGGCTTCTTCATCGTAGAGATCAGCGGTAGAGGCACTGTGTTCCTTTCCTCTTACGGGGCGATTCATGCGGTTAACTTAAAACCAGGCGAGGAAGTGCTCATCGATAACGGACACCTTGTCGCTTGGCCGGATTATACGCAGTATACGATAGAAAAAGCCGCAAAAGGCTGGATTTCCAGCCTTACCAGTGGTGAAGGCGTCGTCTGCCGCTTCCGCGGCGAAGGCGTCGTGCTCATTCAAACGCGGAATCCGAAGAGCTTCGGCGGTTGGATTAAGCAGTTGCTGCCGGGCAGATAGGCAGCCGGATATGGAAGAAGAAGCATGCATAGACGGTTACGTCTTGCATGCTTCTTCTGTAGTTGCGCCTCTAGCGAGGGCGCAAGGGCTTGGGAGGTCACCGCGGCAGGCGGTGGCCTGGTTGTGGGAGAATAGCTGTATAACATACAGCTATTCTCTCTCTTTCTGGCCCGCGATCGCTAATAACTGGATAACCTCCAGTTATTTCGACCGATACGGGCGCATTCGCGAGAAAACGTTGAAATTAACTGTATAAAACACAGTTATTCTTTATTTCCCATTACTTTCGGCGAAATTAACAGGAGAAATTCCAGTTATCTCGCGAGCGGCACCGATCATCTGGTCGTATCTATCCATTTTACCTTCTAGCCGCTCAAGGACTTTCTGCATATCTGCCATTCTTGTTAGGAGTTCTTTATGCTGCTCGACTAGGATCTCTTTCCTAGTCTCCAACGTTTCATCACCTTGTTGAAACAGTCGCACATAGTCAATCAAAGTTTCAACTGGAAGGCCTACGCCTCGCATACATTTGATAAATTCAACCCACTTACAATCTTCTTCCGTATAGTCCCTAATTCCGCTATTTTTGCGGTTCACCCGCGGAATAAGTCCGACTCGTTCATAGTAGCCCAGTGTGTCCTGTGATAATTCGAATTTCTCACTTACTTCTGCGATCAACATTTAGACTGCACCAACTACCCGATGAGGCACATACTGTTCTTCCAACGACATAATCTCTTCAGGTGTTAACGTAAGCGATAGAGAATCTACCGCATCATCCAGATGAGACATCTTCGTAACACCAATAATTGGCGCTGTTACAGGTTCTTTCTGCAACAACCAGGCAAGGGCAATTTGCGCGCGAGGAACGCCGCGTTTCTCTGCTATTGCGGCAAGGCGATCTACAATTAATCGATCCGCATTTGCAAATGCGTCATATTTCATTCGCTGAGCTTGGTCCGTCTCAGACCGGTGGGTGGTTTCCGACCAATCACGCGTTAATCTTCCAGAGGCCAGTGGACTGTATGGGATTACGCCGATTTTTTGATCCTTGCAAAGCGCCATCATCTCCCTTTCCTCTTCACGATAAATGAGGTTTAAGTGATTCTGCATCGACACAAATCGTGACCAGCCATTTTTCTCAGATACATGCAGGGCTTTTAGGAACTGCCAGGCGTACATCGCAGAAGCACCAATGTATCTTGCCTTCCCAGCTTTGACTACATCATGCAGAGCTTCCATCGTTTCTTCGATCGGCGTATGATAATCCCAGCGATGGATCTGATACAAATCAACATAATCGGTTCCCAATCGCTTAAGGCTCTTATCGATTTCACTCAGGATGGCCTTGCGGGAAAGTCCAGCCCCATTTGGGCCTTGATGCATACGGAAATGAACTTTTGTCGCGAGGACAACTTCATCACGATTCGCATAATCCTTCAGCGCTCGTCCAACAATTTCCTCACTTGTTCCATCAGAATAAATATTCGCCGTATCAAAGAAATTGATACCAAGCTCGAGTGCTTTTTTAATAATAGGACGACTGTTCTCTTCATTCAGCACCCATGGATGCGTCCACCGTTCTGCGACTCCAAAGCTCATGCAACCAAGACTTATCCGCGATACGTCCAAACCTGTATTTCCAAGCTTCACATAATCCATTTGATGATTCCTCGCTTTCCAGTAGCTCATAATTCTCACATGTATAGTTTACTCTCTGGAGTTAACTCCAAGTCAAGTTACAGTTCCTCCCCTCATGATAATTCGGAAGACTCATATCCTCCCGCTTATTCAAATTGACACAAATTAGATAAAGTGATATGGTCAAAGCAACAAGACGTTCCGCCTTTTTTTTGCGGAATGTCTTGTTGTACTTTTATGGGTATTGCACATCTTATGTATTTACTTTGCGAAAGGGTGAGGTCTTATGTGATTCTGCTGTACATGCTAGTCAATCGACAATTTAGGGAGGAATTCTAAGTGATTCAGGTAAAAGAGTTTTTAGATACGGATGCGTCTTATGCGGAGACAAGGGCTAATCAGTTTTTAGCCGAATTGAAAGATGAACAAATTGTTAATGTTTGCTATGGCTCCATCTTGAAGTCATCTGCAAGCGGGGTGGGTTTTCAACGTAGTGCAATCCTTGTAGTTTATAAATCGGGAGAAAGTAATCCCAAGTAAACGAGGTGTTCACACTAAAATGGAGACCTTCTTTAAACTGCTCTCAGTCATCTCTACCGTTCTTCTTGCTGTAATCCTATTTTATTTAATCTTTCAGAAGTATTGAAAAAAGTTATTGAGAAAAATAATTTCCCGGAGGTTTTGTATATGAGGCAATTAGATCGATATTGGAATCTAATCATGTGGGGAGGAATCTACGATGAACCGTAGTCATCTGTCCAACCCTACCCGGAGTCGACTTGTTGATCAGCTTGTATTTCTTGACGAGCAAGTAACGACGTACCTTGACAGTTATCCTTCACAGCAGAAGATCCAAGTGAATAAGAGTATTAAACACTATGTAAAAATATTGGAGAAGTTACTTGAGCTTGATGATGTTAATCTTATAAAAACGTTGAGCAAAGTTACGGTAATAGGAAGTAACATTACGATTTGTTACGAAGAGGAAGGATCTAATGAATTATTTACGGTGGTCCTCCCAACAGAAATAGATCCTGATCAAAATAGGATATCGTTGTTTTCGCCAATTGGAAATCAATTGTTATCGAGATCAACAGGTGAAACCTTCATTCTTCAAACTCCGGAGGCAGAATATTCCGTTCGGATTGTAGGGACTTCACTTAGCTAAAAACTAGGACTTATGAGTAACGGTTATAATTGAGACTAAAAGCACCCAAACGGGTGCTTTTTACAATGTCTATTTGAGATTTATAAATGAGATACAAATCACGACATTTTAATAAGACGTTTTCGAATTCAACTATTCACGCAACTACTCATACAAGGGGTAACCATCGATTATGGTCATAAAGGATAACTACGGCGTTTACGGGTACCGCTTCCAAGAAAACCCCGTACTTCCGCTTTACCAGTTATTTGCCGTTGGATTTCAGGATATTCGACAGCAAGAATATGATTGGGACGGCATGAAGCGAATTGACGGGCCCTTATATTTGTTCCAATATACAATTTCCGGACGCGGGAAGATCGAGCTAGACGGCCAGCATCACGATGTGCCAGAGGGAACTTCTTTTTTGGTCGAAATACCCGGCAGGCATCGCTACTACTTACCTGAAGACAGCTCCCATTGGACGTTCTATTTCGCTTTATTTAGGCAAAGCCAACTGCAGCATCTGTGGAAGGAACTACTTCAGGAACTTGGACCTATGCCACAGTTCGACCCCCGGAGCTTGGCCATTCGTCGGCTCGAGACCATCTACTCAGAAGCCCGAATTGGAGCAATAAAAGACGGTTATTACGCATCCTCCCTTGTTTATAGCTTCATGATGGAGCTTCTTCGAAGCAGCAGTGCGCAGCGCCAGGAGCGAAGTAATTGGCCAGAGATCGTACGACGGGCAGCTGATTATATTGAAATCAACTTCAGGATGCTGGAAGGACTCGACCAAATTGCCGAAGCAGCTGGCAGCTCAAAGTACCATCTGGCACGTACCTTTCATCAAGTAACTAGCTTCTCACCAATGGCCTATACCTCTAAACTCCGAATCGAACTTGCCGTGAAATTACTTCGGAACAGCGCATTAACAGTTGAAGAGATCGCTAGGGAGGTTGGCTACCAAAATGGCAGTTATTTTAGCAAAGTATTCCGCAATTGGACCGGCTACTCACCAAGCAGGTTTCGTGAAGGAAAGGAACTTCTTTCCATCGATGAGATCATGTTTGACTAGATACATACCGCAATATTTTACATACGACAGCAAAACATTACGCTAGCTTCCATACCAACTTCATCTTATTATATGGCTATTACTTCAAATGAGAAGGGACGAGTTCATGTAATGACCAATCATCACCAATGGGCTGCCACGCCGCCGCTCGGCTGGAATAGCTGGGACTGTTATGGAGCTGCTGTCACGGAAGAAGAAGTACGTGGGAATGCGCAATATATGGCTGAACATCTAAAGCCTTTCGGCTGGGAGTATATTGTCGTCGATATACAGTGGTACGAACCTGGTGCCATTTCTTCCGCTTACCGTCCTTATGTTCCGCTCGAGATGGATGCGTTTTCCCGCCTCCTACCAGCAGTGAACCGTTTTCCATCCGCTGCAGATGGACAAGGTTTCAAGCCATTGGCTGATTATGTTCACAGCCTGGGTTTGAAGTTTGGTATTCATATCATGAGAGGTATTCCACGTCAGGCGGTTCATGCTGATACACCCCTATTTGGGACAAATGCAAGCGCACGGTCCATTGCAAAGACATGGGATGGCGCTATTTGCAAATGGAATACGGATATGTATGGTGTCGATCCGGTAAAGGAAGGCGCACAAGCCTATTATGATTCCTTATTTCAGCTGTACGCCTCGTGGGGTGTCGACTATGTCAAAGTCGATGATATCGCCGATTCGCTACTCTACGGCATTCAACTAGACGAAATTCAACTCATACGGAAGGCGATTGATACGTGTGGACGTCCAATGGTGCTGAGCCTTTCTCCAGGTCCGGCACCGCTCGAGTTCGCTGAAGAGTTGAAGGCAAATGCCAACATCTGGCGTATGACCGATGATTTCTGGGACATCTGGCGACTGCTCTATGGCATGTTCGAACGGTGTGAGAAATGGGCACCGCATGTCGGCTCAGGAAGTTGGCCGGATTGCGATATGCTGCCTCTCGGTCACATCGGCATTCGTTCCGTCGACGGCGGGGCTAGCGACCGCTGGACCCGATTCACAAAGGACGAGCAGAAAACAATGATGACACTTTGGGCGATTTTCCGCTCGCCTCTTATGTTTGGAGGAGAGTTAAGAGACAATGATGAGTGGACATTGTCCCTACTCACGAATGAAGAAGTGCTGGATGTCCTTCGTAACGGGCGAGATCCCCATCAATTGTACCGGGAAGAAGAGCGGATTGTGTGGACAACGGAGGGGACCGATGGCGTCCGTTATGTCGCTCTGTTTAATGCTGGTGACGACATCCAGACCGTTCAAGTAACATCTTCCCAACTGGGTACTCCTACATTTGGAAGTGTGCGTGACCTATGGCAACGCAAGGAACTCGGTTCGCCAGATGAGCTTTCTTTTACACTTGAGCCACATGCGTCTATGCTGTTGAAGCTTTCTCTTTAACATAAAAGCGATCTCTAKCCATACTGGCTAAAGGTCGCTATGAGTAACGGTTATAATTGAGACTAAAAAGCAGCCGAATGGGTGCTTTTATTAGGTTTGCGACGGAATGTGATGAACACTAATATAAAGTCTGGTAACGCTAAAAATCTCTTCAAAAAGAAGGTTAAGAACCACCTAACTTCTACTCACCTTTAAATCACCACTCAGTAAAAACCTTTGTTGTACCTAATAATTGGATAGGTCAACCATCTTTATATCAAGTCGTTATCTTATTTCAATAACGAATCTATTAACCCGCACAAATCTAATTCCTATTTTTTAATACACTAACAACATTACTAATCGGCTTTTTCGCATCTCCGACTAGGCAAAGCTTGCTTCACAACTAGTTGAGTATTACAGGAATTAGCACCTCTGCCTCTGGAAGAATCACAAGAACACCCTCTTCCATGTAATCCGCAACTTGGCTAGAGCTCAAACTCCCTTTATAAGAATCCGGCACGATGACTATTCTCACCCTGGTTAGTCTAATTAAGCAGTCTGCCTCCTAAGGAAGAGTAGACCGCTGCATACTTGCATCAAGGACTTTCCGCTAAAGCACTGTATTCACTTCCCCATTTGGGAGCAGCCCCCAGCTGTTTGCGATAGACGATCCCAGCCATATAGATGCTTATCTCGTACAGGACAATCAACGGGACAGCAACCAGCATATCGGAGATAAAATCCGGCGGCGTGACAAGAGTACCAATCAGAATTAGCACAAAATAGGCAATGCGGCGCATTTTGCGTAGCCGATTCGGATTGAGAATACGGATAGCTGTCAGGAACATAATTATGAGAGGAAGTTCGAATAAGAGAGCGATCGGAATAATAATATTGAACATAAACGTAAAGTATTGGGCCATTCCAAACGTCTCCTCTAAATGCAACTTCGCAGTCATATGCCTAGTAAAAGTGAATGCAAGCGGAAATACAACGAAATAAGCAAAGGCTAATCCTATCAGAAACATGATCAGAGCGAATGGGATATATTTCAGTGTCGCTCTTTGCTCATTCTTCTTCAGAGCGGGCTTTACGAACGCCCATAACTGGTACACGGCGAATGGAATAGCCGGTATCAAAGCGATAGCCACGGCAAACTTCATATAAATGCCGATCCCATCCCATAGAGAAAAGGCGTGCAAGGCTATTCCGTTTGCCGGCTCTAGACTCATCAAGTAATTGTATAACGGTTGTACGGCAATTAGTCCGAGTATCAATCCAGCCACAAGTACGATCAATATGTAGATAATTCGTTTACGAAGCTCACCGATATGCTCGAAGAGCGACATATCCACGTCTTCTCGAATCTGCTTCTCATTCGACTGTTTCCCTTGAGCAGTGCTATTACCGGCTACCACTTCAGTTCCTCCTTCCAGTATGGCTTCATTAACTAGGAAGTTTCTTATTATCCACTACCTCAACGCCTTCCTTCACTTCAATCCGCTTCGAATCCTTATCCCAGTTGTCACTATCACCGAGCATGTCCTTTGCTCCCGCTTTGAACTCTTTCAGCGTGCGACCGACTGCACGGCCAAGTTCCGGCAGTTTGTTTGGTCCGAATAACAGCAATGCAACAAGGACAAGTAAAATAATTCCTGTAGCTCCAATTCCCGAAAACATATTTTTTTCCTCCCTTATGATTAGGATAGATAAGATTTTTAAATGGTCGTTGCGGACAATCGTCCGGCCAGGAATATCCCCAGGCATATAAAACGTCCCTCCGTGACCATTGTTCCCGGATATATTAATGCTTGGCTCCAAGCCAACTTCCCTTAATCCTTACTCCAATCGAAATCAATTTTATTCAAAAAAGCCCGAGCAAGTACCATATGACCGGTCTGTGTTGGGTGTACCCGATCCAAGGCTAGCGCTGCGGAATAAAGCTCCTTCAATACGCTGTCGAATGCTGCTTGCGTATCAATGAACAAAGCATCAATTTCTTCGGCGATCCGTTTCACGACTATTCCATATTGATCCATCTTTGTTCGCATGTCATCTTGGCAATTGGCTTCGATGAAGAACGGTGTCATGAGCACGAGTTGCTTCGTAACTGGCAGCGCATCCTTCACCAATTCACGAAGTGTGCTTTCGTACTCTTCGATATACACATGAGATGTATGAATGAATGGCGAGTGGAATTGGCGCCATACATCGTTAATACCAATCATGATGATCAGCCAATCTGGTTGCTGATTAATAACATCCGTTTCCCATCTTGCTTTGAGATCCCGCACGTTATTTGCGCTCACTCCCATATTCACAACGCGAATACCTAGTTCGGGATACCCCGACTGCAGCAGCGCATCTATAAGACTTACATACCCTTTTCCGACTCCTCCGTATAGTCCTTCTCCAATCGGCCTTGCACGCTCGCAATCAGTAATTGAATCTCCGATAAACAATATTTTTTGGCCCTTAGCGATTTTCATCTGTATTCCCCCTTTTTCATTTCTCCGAATATAACGTCGCCATGCCTGAACGTGGAATATCAATGGCATGAATTCCTGGTTCTAACATTAGCGTTGATCGCTTTATGCAATTCCCCTTACAATCTTTTATCTCGATTATTTTCTTATCAACGGCAAGATCCACCTCGACATACACTTTGCCGTAATGTGATCCATTGATCAGAATGACTATAGGCGGCAGATCACGGTTTAGCGAAATGACCATACGATTGTATACTGCAGCAATCAACTTACTTGTATCGCTAGCAATAACAAGAGGATATAGAAGTTCAGGGTTGTAAGGCTCGAGGTGCCCATCCAATAGTACTTGCTTGTGTTCATTCCAAAATTCAAGCCAATAGCTGACCATTTCTAAATGCTCGTCTGGCAAGGAGTCAAGAAGTACTGAGAGTTGTGGAACAGCAAACAACACATTGATGAACTGTAAGGCTGCGCTCTCCACTGGCTCTTCTTTACTCCACATTAACATGTCAGAGTGTGCCGCAGTATCACCGCACAGCAGACGAATATCAATCGTACGAATCCTATTCTCCAAGAAATCATTTGGACAATCGCCTGCCCGAAACATATTTCCGTATTTCCGCATATTTGGCCCAACATAGCATTGGCGGAATTCGATCATAACTTCTGGATTGATTTGACGTAATCGTTCCATGATAGTTATCATGAGTCGGTCCACAGCTTCAGGTACAGATACATAGTCCATTCCACTACCCTGTTCATGTTTATAATTTCCTGCAAGACGGAAGCTATCAACAAAATCCAACTTTAAACCATCTAATTCCCATTCTCGTATTGCAGCCTCATAGATACCAATTAAATATTCTCTCGCTTCGGGATAGCGTGGATCTATAACTCCAAAACCCCTCGAGTCGATTGTATAAAGCATCTTATCCTGAAACTTAACCCAAGCTTCACTATGCTTACCAATATAAGGGACGGAATACCAAAGCATGTACTTCATGTCCATGGCATGAACGCGAGCCACATGGGCCTTCATGTCATCTATTTTGTCCGCACATACCTCCCAATCTCCACAATAGGCATAGCCACGCTCATTGTTAGTGGTTTGCCAACCATCATCAACGATGACGGTTGTGCATCCAAGTCCTCTAGCTAAACGACACTGTTCCTCAATCTCGTGTTCCTTTAGATTTTGATGAAAACTGTACCATGTGGAATACATGGGCTCGCGCGCCGCCGCCGGAACTTGTGAAGGCGTTAATCCTGGACGCTCGCACCACCATTGCTGCACATCTCTTAAGCTGTCATAATATGCAATGTTTCGCCGATCCACTCTTAAGGTGGCTTCGTAATAACGAATAGGACTCGATAGTTCCTCAAACAGCGTTATGGAACAATTAAAGATTGCATTTTCCTCATTGACCCCGGCCTTGCACACAACAGCATTCAAAGTATCTGAAAACGCAAACGTCATTCTATTGTTGCTTGCCCCGCTAAATAAACTAACGACTGGCGCGGAATTGGTTGACCTGCTTGAAAAGCCGGATTGCCAATCAGGTATCAAACTGCGGTTGCGGTTTCCATTCGGATGCCATACGCCAGTTACATCACAAATCGGGAAGCTCCATGATACTTGCATAACAGATGGTATACATAGTTGATCAGCTTGGAGTTGGATATGAACGAATTCTATACCTTCATCATACGATTCAACACTCAGCTTCGCATGAAATTGCTCACTTTCACTAACGAACTGATAGGGGGAATCTTGAACATGTACAGCTTTCATATAAACAACCTCCCGTTAAGAAACGAAGAATGATAACAAGCGCTACATTGCCTTTTGCTTTCGGTAGTCCCCTGGCGTTACGTTCATCACTTTCTTAAACAATCGAATGAACGAAAGGGAATGTGTGTAGCCCACCTTCATTGCAATATCTTGAATAGAAGCATTTGTTTCCTCCAATAACTGCCTCGCATGTCGAATGCGGAGAAGCGCCAAATAATCGACGAACTTTTCCCCCATCTCGTCCTTGAACAACTGACTAATGTACTTGGTATTTAATTGAAAATGGTCGCTGATCATTTGTAATGATAAATTCGGATCCGCATATTGCTCTTCAATATACGATTTAATGTCTAGAATCAACGTGTGACCGCTCCGCTTTTCACGCATTCGGCGAATATGATCAAATGTTTCTCCAAGCAGATCGTGATACTGCACTTTGACTTCATCCAACGTTTCAAACTTCCCTACTATTCCCGAGAGTTTAGGGTATATTTCCAAATCCCAGTTTCTGCGGTATTCATACGCCATTTCCTCCAATGATTGATTCAGATGATAGTTTAAGTAATTAACCGCGATGATGATCTCTTCCTTAGAGCTCAGGTTATTATGTAAATTCAAAAACATCTCCTCGAAGATCAATTCCCACTCCTCATTGTTTTGTTTGAAACAGGAGGTAAGCTTACGAATAATATCCAAATTGCGGTAAATTGTATGCGAAGACTTGGCGTTCATCTCCGAATATAAAAACGTTCCCGCTCCCCCTAGCACAGTCTTGTATTTCAACGCATTTCTTGCGTCCTCAAAGGAAAGCGGGATTTCGGTTACCTCTACCACACCGGAACCGATGCCCGAAGTAACCGAAAAATGAAGATGATTCTCCACCCACACGCGGAGCTCTTCCCCCATATTCTTCAGTATTCGCAAACTCGCTTCTTCATCGCTTGCCGTTCCATACAGGACGCCGAGCCGTTCATTGGCGATCCACTCCGACCAAACAGGGATAGCGTGCTTTCCGGCAATTTCGTTCACGACACTTTTCACAACAAACTTAAGCAAACTCTGATCCCGCTGATGATAAGCGCTTGTGAACTCCTGATATTTGTCGATTTCAATCACTGCCACAATCAGACATTTCAACTCATGGGTACTCTCCAAACCGTTGAGTTCCCCAATCCACTCCTCTGGTGAAATCGCCCTGGTGCCCTTTATCGTTTCCTGAAAAAAATATTGACGCCGGTATAATAAATCCTCTTGATGCTGCAGTTCATATTTGTTGGATTGTTCAACCAACTGATTCAGCGCAGTCTCAATGAACCGAAACTCATCATTTCCACCATTTGCGATGAGCAACTGGCTTTTCTGCTTGGCAAAATGCCGGATTTGTTCGACAATCACTTCAACCGGGCGATAGTTCCTTTTTGTGGCCAATATAAACCATACGAAACCCATGATCAGGGTTCCTGCAGTTATTCCTAACCAGATCCAATGAATACGGGAGAACACATGATACAAACCGCCGTCGCGAAGCCCGCTGTGAATAATCCAACCGGTATAAGCCGAAACGGCGGAATTGATTTCAGACCCGTTTTGAGGAGCATTGGCGTTCAGAATATCGGTTCCGTTCTGATCCTCCAGTTGAATATAACTGAATTTAGAGCTGGACATGTCCAATATGTACTTGGCGAGCTCCTGAACGCCTACGTTGACGACAATAAAGCCTCTATCTCCGCTCAGCAGCGGCACATTACGCACCAGAGTGATGACGTTTGTCGGAGGCTCGTCTGCAAACTCCCTGTACGGGCGAACTGGAAACCATTTCGGCGGCGCTCCTTCCCGCAATATTTCTCTTGCAAACTCTTGGTCGCCGAACTCGCTTAGCGGCATGATCACGTTTTTGCTCAGTACCATTTCATCTGCCGTGCGGTACATATAGATTGAATCGACAAGCGGCAGGGATCTGATCGTTTCACGCAGTTTTTTGGACGGCACGACAAGGCTTTCGAATACTTCTTGCGATGATTTGAAGTAATAACCCTTCAGTTCATCGTTATAACTCGTTTCCTTCATAATTTGTTGGCTATTGAACTCCAGCGTTCGGTCCAACTGGACGAGAATTTGTTCCATGAACACCTCATTCACCCGTTGAGCTTGTTCACGAGACACATTATTCACAATAGCAAAAAAGATAATCGACAAGCTGAATATAACGAGGATAAATATCGGCAGATAGGAAAGTAAGAGCCGAATAAACCATTTGCCCGGCATGTGATGCCCCCCAATAGGTTCGAATAGCATTTAGACTTATGAACAATCAGCGGAGATATACGTTCAGAATCGTTGAAATAAACGTCCTGGTCAATATACAACTTTCCGTCAATATACGTTATTGTATCATTGCCTGCTATTAACCCTGCAACCACAAGTTTCTTTCATCCTAATAAATACGGCGCCTTCCGCTGAGGGCGCCGTTTCATTCCTTGCTTATTTTTTCTCGTAGATATCCATGACTGTAACGATCTTGTCTTTATTTTTATTGTAATACGTATTGTACCACTCTTCGATTTTACCGCCGCCTGCTTTGGTCCACATGTCCTTCGCCGTTTGAGTAGCCATTTGCACGCTATAGTCCTTGGTGACGATCGCCTTCGAATACTCGTCTCCCAATTTGGAAACGCTCTGATTGATCATATTCAGGTCGTTCGGCAGGGCCGGTGTGTTCAGGAAAAAACCAGGTATCGGCGTTTGCGGATTCACATAGGTTTTACGTGCAGTCTCCAGAATGGCTGTATATTCCTGACCAACGGGAGTACTCTTGTCGATATCCATGATTCGGGGATCGCATTTGAGAGTAGCATCGGTTGGATTGCTCACCAAGGAATAGTCGCCGTTCCAAGATTTTTCCTTTTTATTTTTCTCTAGGTCTATAGGAGCCGGACAACCATTAGCATCCAATTTATAGTGTTCTCCCTCGATTCCCCATTTGAGCGCTTTCACCGTCTCTTCTTTATTCAGAAAATCGATGTATTTGATGACGGATATCGGATCTTTCGCTTTCGCGTTAATAACACCCGGTGTCGCTCCCGCCCCGGACAGCGCCGGAGCGAACTGGCCGAACTGGCTCCTCGGCAGCATGATCGGAATGACATTACCTTCAGGCACGTTTTTCTTGAAAGCCTCGAACGTCGACTTTACATCGGCCCACTGCATCGTATAAAAACCCAGTTTTCCGTTTACGAAATCGCGCTTTGCCTTTTCCCCATTCGCATCGGCGGCAAAATCCTTATCAATTAGGCCATCCTGATACAACCGCTTCTTAAATTCGGCGATAGCCTCCGTTTGCTTCCAAGGATATACCATTTTCCCGTCTTCCAAGGCTAAGCCAGCGCCAGGCACCCCAAAAATCCAGTTGAATATATTTTGGTTAAACCCGCCCCCAAGCGACATACCGAACGTATCTTTTTTGCCGTTTCCATCCGGATCGTTCTCTGTAAACGCTTTGGCGACGGCATACAATTCCTCGGTCGTTTTCGGAACCTCCAGATTGAGCTTCTTGAGCCAATCCGTCCGCACCAAGAAAACCCAGTTGATGTCCGATGGAACGAAAGCTCCGGCTTCATACAATTTTCCGTCATCCTGGGTTCCCAGCTTGCGAAGAATCGGGTATTTCTTCAGCAACGCTTTATATTCCACACTGTATTTTTCGATGAGATCATCCAAGGGCATTAGCTGCTTGGACGTGTACCAGGCATTTTTGTTCAAAGCATCGTAATCCTGGATAAAATCCGGCGCAGTGCCCGAAGCGAGCAGGACGTTCAGCTTTTCTCCCGGATTGTTGCGCAAGATCGGCACGAAAGTGGCGTCGACCGGCCCATTTTTGTTGATCCACTCGGTCCAACGGTTTTTCTCGTAGGTGCCTTCATCTGCGGGAACGCGGCCTCTGTCATAGACCATGACGGAAATATTCCCTCTTTTTTGCGCTTTAGCCGTAGCCTGCTGATCAGCCGATTCGTTTCCTTGCTCCTTGCTGCAGCCTGCGAGCACGGATCCTGCAGCCAACATTGAGGTAAGCGCCAATAGGAACGTTTTATTTCTTTTCTGCACAGATAATCCTCCCTTTTTTTAGTAGAAGCCTTTAAGTTTAACGATGAAAAACGGCAACAACCTTATCTCTTGAGCATCACCCCCTACTAAAATCTCGTTATGACTAGCTCTAATTCAATAGGAGTTCAGGAAGAGATGCAATACACAAGTTTTCGGTTCGGTATACGATAATCCAGTTCCAGCGTTATATTGGTAAAATTGTATATAACTGATTATCGCTTATCGGACATAAACTCGCTTGTTTCTGCGTCTACGTTATGTCCACCTCGACATCGTTAATCAGAGCAATTATTTTTGTCCCGTCCGCAAATTGATTGTTTACAATATTTACGTTCTTGCATGCATAAAGCTGAATCGGGTATTGCATGACGTTATGCAGCGGATAGGAATCGCTTCTCGTTATGACATTGCCCGCGAAAGTGATTCCGTCGATAGAACGGCCATACACAATGCCGACATCGAACGTAGCGAAAACATTGTTTTCAATCGAAATGTTGCGGTGATAACAGGCCTCAAATAACTCCGGACGCTCAATCTCAGGATCGATGTCAATAACGGCTCTTCCCCAGTCCGGACAGCAATAATTGCAATCCAAAAATTCGTTGTGGCGAATTATAACTTGCTTCACCGCCCCCGACTCGAACCAGTAATTGGCGTCACCGGAAATTTTAACGCCGGCCCCCGGGGCGCTGATCCTATTACCCTCAAGCAGCACGTTCCCCGATGTGCTAATCAAGAAACCGCGGGCGCGGTTTGACCTCACGGCGCAGCCCACGACCGTCAGATCGGGATTCCAAGTCGCATTCCCGACCATGTCGTCGACGTTCGCGTCGCTAGGCAGCGGCTGCTCGAATGTCAGCAGCAGATAGTCCTTATTCAACGCTTTCACATCTTTAATCGTAGAAACAGCATACGTAAGCAGCGAATCGCGGCGAACGAATTCGATCGTATCTCCCGGCTCGGCAATCGGAATGCCTTTGGCCATACGATGAACCAGCTCGATCAATAACCGGTTGTCGCCAAGACGCTCCGCAATCCGGGCATATATGCCGTGTACGTTGCACGGATCGTCCAATTGATTCTCGAACAAACAATGGTCGATGACGATCTGCCCCCGGCAGTTGACAAAATGAGTGGCATCGGCGGCGGCGGTTACGAGTCGGTCTGTTCCGGGTCTAAGCATCACGTTGAATTCACGCAAGTGAATATGCGTACACTTCTGTGCAATGAGTCCCATCCCCGGGGCATGATGGACATGGATCGATTCCAGGCTGAGCTGTTCCCCGCAATCGATAAAAAAAGCCGGGTCCTCTCTTCTGCCGAACCGCATGACGATAACGTTTCCAGCTTGCGGCAGCTTGATGTTGTCACCACGATACTTGATCACGCCCGCTGCTGCTTCCTCGACGCGCACTTTGCGGTAAGCGCCCCAGCTCAGCCTGTCGCCGCTTTGATAGGCAGGCGCCTTTGTCTGCTTGTCGAATTCGTTCAGTCCCCATACCTTTTCCAGTTTCCCGCCATACTCGAACCACACCGCGTTTCCCTCAACTTTATAGTAGGCACCTTCGGGCAGTTGGATATCGAACGATTCAGCGTCTATACGGCAGACCGTTCCTTGGGCAAACATCGGCTTCTCCCAATCGATCACGAGGTTGCGAATCGTTGTATGACTGCAGTCTTCCATAACAAACGGAATCATCGGACCATGGAAAATAAATTCTGAGCCTTGTCCGTCAATCGTAAACCCGTTTCTGCCGGTCAAAAGAAAGGCTATGCGCCGCAATCCGTCCTGATCGTGATTAGAAATAAACAGATGCTTCTCTATTGCTCTATCGGGCCAAAAATGATAGACGCCCTGCGGAAACACGAGCTTAGCGCCATCGATTTCTTTACATGATTCTAGCGCCGATCGTACGGCCAGTGTGTTGTCAAATCCTTGTTCCGGCTTCGCCCCAAACAGCTCCGCGCGAACAATCATATGGTTATCCCCCTTGTACCTGTCTGGCGTCATAAACTAGCAAGCTCTCGCCCAACCCGTTCCAACAGCTGACGGCATAAGTCGGCGAATGGCACGACTCTCCATCCAATTGATGACGATAGAAGGTATCCTCGCCCTCCCAAAGCAAGCGGAAATCATCCTCGTCCTTAAACCGGACATATAGCTTGTACCCTTCAACCCCGAGCATTTGTCCCCAAGCAAGCTCTACCGCATTTCCGGAGTCTCTTCGGACTCGCAGCCCTTGCGGGACCGATGGCGGCAAGTCACTGTAATAAACAGGGTAATCGGCGGACGGCTCACTTTCACTTAACCCGGTAAGAGCTGTAATCCGGACATGATGTTTCCGATGTCCGTCCGCATGCAGACGGTACTTCAAGTCATTTGTTATACCGGCCACTGTCCATCGCTCCCCATGATCGGAGCTCGTTTCAACGCGGTAGCATACCTCCCCAGTCGATCTCTTCCAATGAATGACCGCACCGCCTGCAACCTGTACCGCTTTCCTGACCTCAGGAGCCATCGGAGCAGGAGCTTCTGACCATTCGAGGACATAGGACCCTTTCGCTTCGATTGGGACGATGATTTGCAAGCCGTCGCGTTCATCGATTTGAACCGGTACGGCCGTTCCATTTATGTACATGCCGATCTCGCCGCCCGCCAGATCGATCGTTGCAAGCGAATCGGCATGAATACGAATCGTCAAGGTGATGGGACCGTTTGTTTGACAGCGGCCTATGAAACGCCCTGCCAAATCGAAGGTTGCTTGAACCGCTCCTTCCGCTTCTCCATCGACGGATATACTGAACGGTCCACAGCAAATGTAACTGCCGGCAAGGATCGCTAACGTAACTCCCTCCGCCCGTCTTCTGATCCAGCCCGCCCGGCCTTCAAAGGCGCTCTCCGCTTCCTCCCAGCGGAACGGCTTCTGTCTGCGGAATATCATATCGTTGCCATTTGGCGTCATGATCGAGCATCCGTAACCTGTATGCTGGGGCTTAACAGATTTGTACGGCGTAATGACCGTCATGAAGTCTCCTGTACCGTCCAGCCACATTCCCCTGGTCATGCCAGTGGCTAACTCCGTTCTTTTCGTTATGTTCCCGTAAACGGGATGAATGTGCGGGAACGTCTCCTCCTTATGCACAAACCATGAGAACCTCCGATAGACGGAGGAATTGAACACCGCATCATAAACGACGATGTAATCGGTGCCGACCATCATGACGCTTCTGCTCGCATACTCGGGCCAAGCGTACGCATCTTCCTTCGCCGAAACGATTTCCGCGAACGAAACGGCGCCTAAGTCGACGAGAGGACGATGAAGACTGTTCGGTCCGATCGACCGGTACGCTCCCTTTTTAAAAATGCCGAAATTCGTACATAAATCGGTGTCGGCCAATCGGTCATCCCCTACGTCCTCATGATCGTTATGGCTGAACGCCTTCCCTCCGGCATAGTAATACAGCACGCCGCAACCACCTTGACCGCTTATCCCCCAGCGATAATTATAGCCCTTATCCAGCTGCTGCAGCATGACGAACGCCTCCTCCGGGGTGCCGACTCCCGCTCTGAGCACGATACCGTATCCGGTATATTTACAGCTTGTCAACCTCGGCTTCGTGCCCCTATTCGGTGAATACCGCTTCTGCATAAACTTCCATGCGGAAGCTGGAGAGGCCTCAAAGTCGGAATCATCTGGTGAGGTTGCCCATAGAATGGCTTCCGCCGTCATCGGATCGTACTGTATCAGTTCATGACCGAGCTGACGGAAACTCCAAGGTGGCACTCTGCGCCTCGCATGGGCGCCTTGCGGAAGCAGCAATCTTGCCTGCTGCTCAACCCCTGCCTGCAAATCTATGGAAGGACTCGCCAAGCTGTTCAGAATCCAGCGCGCTAGCTTCGGCATCTCCTCGGTCAGTAGGTGGTTGTCTCCGGTATAATAATATTTCAGCATATGGGCGGTCTTCATCACCGGCTTCAAGAAAGCCCAAACATAGCAAGCAACGTTCTCCGTCCACCTTCCGCCCCTAGCATCGATCTGTTCTTGATCGGACCGCGTATGAACCCGCATGTTCCATTCAAGCGACCGGTCGAACTGCTCGACCCATTCCCGAGCACAAGGATGCTCGGGAAAGAACACCGCCATCAGCGCTGGAACCCCTCTGACATCGGACAAAAAATTAGGGTGTCCGCTGAGCATCGTTTGTAGCGGCATGTAATCCTCCGATGCGTGCAAATACGCCATCAGCAAATACATGCCCGTAATCCTTCGCCGTTCATCCCCTGTCATATGTTCCCTAAGACGGTGATAGGCGTCGATCCATTCATCATAAATGGCTCGTGTTGGTACCGGAGAGAAGCCTTGATCCTGACGAGGACCATACAACGCGAGTCCGTTTACAAGTTCGGTATTCCGAAGCATGCTGTCCAGCTCGGCTACCGTAGCGATTGTTCCCGTCTCGAACATAGGCTCCGGATAAGCTCCGTCATCCGGATACGTGAGCACCCAATCTTTGATTTTATCCAGACTGAGAAGGCTGTACCACTGCTGCAGCCAAAGTGTATGCGAGCTCGGCCCTCTCGGACATGCCTGCCCGCGGTCGGCCGCTTCTCTCCATATTCGATCAAGCCGCTCGACTTCTGCAATATCTTTCCGATGGTCGTAACAGCAAACCGCAGTGGATCTGCTGCCGTTTCGGATCGGATACTTCCAGCTTAGCCGTTTGTCCTTATAATGGTACTGAACGGCCAAACGTTTGCCGGAGCTCCATATGCTGTATTGTCCGTCGTTCCATCTCTCCGGATTTCGAATATAAATACCGACGCTGTCCATCGCACGGTTATCCCAGAAAGTCGCCATGTTCAAGCGTTCGAACCCTTGCCACGGTTCATAAGGAAGTAGGCAGAACGGCAGCTTCGAGTCGCCGGAGGCGTGCACCCGCAATTCAATGTGCGTGTCTGTCACCTGCCTGTCGATTTCCTCGAAAGGATATCGCTGGAAGCCTTCGAGCCTGTCATTCCTATTGAAAGGTCGGTTGGGCGCATATCGGTGAGTAGGATGGAAATGTATCCATTCCGTACACAGATGAACATCATCCTCGTCGCTGAAACCGTCCATCTGTTCGTCCACTTCTACGAAATCCATCCCGCTTATCATCTTCAAGGTTATGACGTAGGCTGCTTCATCCACCAGACACGTTATTTGGGCGACAACCTGAAGCGGGCCGTTCTCGACGATGGCGCATCTCATGCTGGCCTTCGATCCGTTGTTATAAAGGTAGGAAACTCCCTGCCATACGCCGCTTCTTCCAATCTGGTAAACGAGCATTCGTTCGGACAGGCTTGTGGATTGACTTAACGCATCACAAGGAATTGCTAGCTGTATTCGTCCGTTGTCGATGATCCACAAGTCGTTCTCCAGGGTGCACTGCACCCTGGCATTCCTAATTTCGTCTCCTTGGTCCCGCTGCGCCGCTTCTCGCTCTTCGGCTACCGACAGCTGGTAGGCGCGTCTCCCGGCCGAAGGCAGATCGGTCATAAAACGGAGCATAACTTCCGCTCCGCCCTGGGATAAATCTGGAGGCGACAGCTGAAACATAACGTTATGACCGGTATCCATGTCGGTTAACCGCAGCGTTGACGGGTCCAACCCAGAAGTAAGAATCAAAGGATAGCTGACTAGCGTCGTCGGCCATTCGAAGTACGGATGACCCAGCACATCTTCGAGTAGGATGGTCAGCGGATTTCCGTTAAATGTTAAAGTCGTCATCATGTTCTCCTTTGATCGCTATGCTTTTGCTTCCCACAATATTGGGGTATTCACTAATGGAGCTGCGGAGCATCGTATCGTAAAATGCGTAGTTGTCATGTCCGAAATCCAAACATACCCCATATTGCCGAGAGGAGTCGGGGAGACGTATGCCGGCAATTCGCCAAGGCCGTGCGCGACGATGACGGAATCCGTCAATCCGCTTATCGTAGCCGTTCCGTGCTTGATTTGGCCAATATATCCGAACGGGGACCATACGCCAGGGGTGCCGCCTGAGACACAGACATGGCCAATGGGCTTCCCTTTTCCAATGTCTTTACTCCAAATAATGGACATCGGTGTATAAGTTCCTACCGTTGGAACCGTAGTACCGTAACGTTGGAGAGCTCCCGCCAGCGTAAAGTCGCTGCTAATTTTCCCCGCTCCGCTCGCCGTCACCACCGTCTCGTATGTAATCTTCTCCACGGCGTTCGGGCAATCGTAGCTGTTGTTCATAATGTACACGTTGCCTGTCGGATTGCTTCTAAATCGGATCGCGCATAAGCTTGAGCCCGTTTTGATCGAATTGCTGCTAATAATGCCCGATCCGTTGCTGATCCCGATTTGGCCGTTCGTATCTTCGAACGTGTTCCCTGTAAATACGAAAGAATCGATTAACTTAATAGAGTTGGACGCTGCATCGGAAGTTGTAAATCCGCCTTGGATAAAGCGATTGCCGGACACCGTACAATTACTGGCCTGTAGGAGAACCTTGCAATCGCTTACCATATTGCCGGAGACGGCGGCATTCGAAGCCGCTATGCCCGGGTAATGCGAAACTGCATGCATAACCCCTCTGACATGATTTCCTGTGATGGACACCTTTTCCACGACAGCCTGGTTAGTGAGAAACTGTATGCCCTCCCCGTCCGATACGTTCTCGACCGTGTTCCCCGTAATCGAGCTTTCCCCTCCCGGATTATGAGTAGGATTGTTGCCGGTGGAATTGTCCATCCGGATCCCGGCGGTTCTGACATTCTTAATCACATTCCCGGAAATGGTAAAATTCGTAATGCTGGCGAGCGCGATACCGTATCGCAGGTTTTTAAGTGTATTGCCGCTAATAACCATATTATGGAGGTTGCTTGCAGCAGTTCCCGACACTTCATCATTGGAATTGATCCCGCCGCCGATTGAATTGGAGAGACCGAACGTACTCACGCCGTCGTACAGGAAGTTGCCGATGACTTCGCCATTATACATGCCCTCCGGGCTGCCGGCGTGTTTGAGCAAAATACCGTCGCCGTTATGGTCATGGATCCGGTTGTTGGCTACGCGCCAATTCCAGCTCCCTCCAATCCTTATTCCTTCTTCGCCCAAATAATAAACGTCATTGCCTTCTACCGTGAAATTGTTGCAGTGAGTGATATTCATAGCGTCCGTACGATAAGACACATCCAAAGATGACAGTTTGAATTTGCTCGAATCCCGGACATTTAGCCCATGTGCTTGCTTGGAAAACAACTTCGTCGTTTTCGAGCTGGATATTTTCAGGTTTTCCACGAAAAATTCGGTGCAATTAAGGAAAGTAAGTACCGTAACGGTATCGGACGTGTTGTCTAGAAAAAGTTCCGCTTTCGTACCAAGTAAGCTCACTTTTTGTCCTGTTAGTGTAAACCCGTCCGTGATCCGGTATTTCCCATTGGGGAAATAGACGACGCCTCCGTTCGGAAAAGAGGATGAAACGTATGCTATCGTTCCGCGGATCGCCTCCGTATCGTCGGTCGTTCCGTCTCCCTTCGCGCCGAACCACCGGACATCGATCGTATCGTCCACCATCAACCGTTTGAACCGGGTACCGGACGCCGCTACGACAATCGTTCCCGTATTGTCAGCCGACGTGGTGTCGGCCAAATCGACACGAAAATGACCCTCTTTTCCTTCATCCCGTACAAAATAGAGAAACTCTGGGTCGGGACTGGTATTGGCCCGGATTTCGGCAATCGTAGTCGACACAACCAGATCCGCCGCTTTTAGGATCGGCACCTTCCCCTTGCCGTTAAGCTCTCCATACACGGATTCGGTAACCGATCCTCCCTCTTTCCCGAAGACAGTTGACGACACTTGGAGCATGCTGCCCGCTGCTATCGCTGCGCCAGCCATGCCAAAGGCAGTCAACAGTTTTCTACGGCTTACTTTGACGTCCGTCTCCCCCGGCTGATCCTGGTCCAAACTTTTTTGTGCGTCCTGCTCCATCTTTTCATTTGGCATATTGATTCCTCCTTCATAATTGGGATAAACAAGGAATTTCGCTCACAACTTTGCATCATCCATTCTGCATGATAGTCCTTCCATTCCCCCTTTCGGCAAATTCACTGCGGCCGAACCTTCTACCCTTTGATCGACCCGATCATGACGCCTTTGACGAAATATTTTTGTAAAAACGGGTAGACGACTAACATCGGAACCACCATAGCTATGACGCCTGCCGATTGTATCGACTGTGGAGTGACGGACTCCATCATGTCATCGCTCAAACGTCCTTCCGTAACCTGTTGGGCCAACTGGTTGTTCATGATCATTTGCTGCACCAACACAGTCAAATTATGCTTTTCGGAGGAGTTGATATAAATCATGACGCTAAAAAACGAATTCCAATGGCCGACGGCGGAGAACAAGATGAGCGTGGCTATCACAGGCATCGACAGAGGCAGCATGATTTGCATAATCAAGCGGGTTTCACTGCATCCATCGATCCGCGCTGCGTCCTCCAGCTCGCCCGGAATATTCTCGAAAAAGGTTTTCAGGACAAGCAAATGGTACACCCCGACAAGACCGGGTATCCATAAAGCGCCGTATGTGTTCACCAGTCCCAAGCTCTTGACCAGCAGATAGCTTGGAATGAGTCCGGCGGAGAATAACATAGTGAAGAGAATCATTAAGGTTAAAGGTTTCCGGTAGTAAAAATAAGTGCGTGATAGCGGGTAAGCCGCAAGAATGGTGAATACCAAATTCAGTATCGTTCCGACGACGGTAATCTCGACGCTATTTTTAAACGCATGCACGATTCTCGTTCCCTCGATTAGCAGCTTATACGAATCCAGAGTGAAACCGACCGGCCACAACCCGACAAATCCGGAGAGGACGGCATGCTCCGAGCTTAAGGAGAGCGATAGGATATGGATAATCGGCAGGATACAGCTGATACCGAATATACCGAGCAGCACATAGTTAAAGCCATAAAAGATTTTTTCGCCGAATGTAGGCTTCATGTCGATTCTCCTTTTACCAGAGTCCCTGGTCGAATTTACGGGCAATTTTGTTCGTGACTAGCACAAGAACCAGCCCGACTGAAGAGGTGAAAAATCCTAGAGCTGTCGTTAAACTGAATTGGCCGCGCCCGAGACCGACTTCATAACTCCACACGCTGATGACATTAGAAATATCGCTAACCATCGGATTTTTGAGCACATATATTTGATCGAATCCGACATCCATCACATTCTCCATCGAGAGGATCAGCATAAGAATAATGACCGGCGTAATGCCCGGCAGCGTAATATGCCAGATTTGTCTCAACTTATTGGCACCGTCCATACTCGACGATTCGTACAAGCTCGGATCGATATTGGCGAGCGCCGCCAAATAGATGATTGCCCCGAATCCAACTCCCCTCCAAATCCCCGAACCGAGATAAATGCTGAGCCAGGACGACTTATTATACAGAAACTGTATCTTTTCCCAGCCCAATGCACTAATTAGTTTATTGATAATCCCCTGTTCCTGAGCGAAGATCAGGACGATGAACGAGCCAACGATGACCCAGTTCAAAAAATGCGGCAAATAAACGAGTGTCTGGATGACACGCTTATAGAACATGCGCCTGATTTCGTTCAGCAGGATCGCCAAAATAATCGGAAAGGGAAACGAGACCACGATGGTCAGCACGCTTATAAAAAACGTGTTCTTGATAATGGTAAGCATCATCGGACTGTTAAATAGTAGCCGGAAGTTGTCCAAGCCCGTCCAAGGGCTGTGAAGAATACCGTCCGCTAAGTTGTAGTTCTTGAAGGCAATAATCAGTCCCCCCATCGGGATGTATTTGAAAGTGATGAAGTAAACCAAAATCGGTGCAAACATGATCATAAGGGGGACGTTCATGTTGAAGCGTCGTCGCCTTCGGAGCCTTTCCTCCTTTGTACGAACCGCAGCAGCTTGCTGATATATTGCTTTTTTTGTTTCCATGTGAGGCTTCATCTGCTTTTCTCCTTATCCGCAAATTATGAAAGTTTTTCTAGCTCTAATTCAAACGGAACGCGGGAGGAAATGCCATACACAAGTTTCTCTTCGGTATACGATTATCCAGTTACAGCACTGCTTGGGCGAAATTGTATATAGCCGATTTTCGCATATAAGAAGTTGACCTTCTTTAAAACGTGAATGTGGGGGGCGTGACAAACCAGCCCTGAAATCTTTTCACGGAAAATAGCATGCTTAATCAATGAATGATTTCACTGATTAAGCATGCTTTCCCAATTACCGCTCACTATTATTTTTTCAAATATTGCCCAGGAGTCGTACCGACCTTTTTCTTAAACGTATTGAAGGAATAATTGTAAAAGCCGCATAAACGGGCAATTTCTTTAATATCGAATTGACTCAATTTTTCATCAAACATGATCCTGCTCTTTCCGTACGGCACGGTAGGACACAGCAAAGAAGATAGATGTATCAACGGATTGATTCATCTATCTTCTTTATTTAGTCTCAAACATATACCCAAATTTGTTTCATTTATCGACCAAATCAGTCTCACTTATAACCGTTACTCACAATTTTGAATTCTCATCCCTACCGATAAGCACGCATCGCTTTGCGCAGCTCCTTCAATGTAGGCCGCTTGCCGTACATCAGCACGCCAGTACGGTAAATCTTCGCCGCAAGCCAAGCCATCGCGCCGATCGACGCCAACTGAATCGCAATCGAGATCGCGATTTGCCAGAATGGCGGCGTACTCATCCCAATCCGCAGGAACATGATGAGCGGTGAGAAGAAAGGCACGAAGGACATCGTGACTACGAAGCCCGCATTCGGCTGATTCAGCCCGAAGATCGCAATCATGAAGGCCGCTACAATGACGAGGGTAACTGGCATAATCGCTTGCCCCACATCCTCTGTTCGACTCACAATCGAACCTACAGCTGCGAAAACCGTGGCATAGATGAAGAAGCCGAGCAAATAAAAGATCAAAAAGTACACGATGAGCGATAGCTGCAAATCATGCCAACTTAAATGCAGATCAGCGATCATAGAAGAGCTGCCACTCAAGCTTAGATTAACGGCTCCGACCGCAATCAACAGCCCAATTTGCGTTAACGCAAGCAAGCAAATCCCAATAATTTTGCCAAACATCTGCTTAAGCGGTGAGACACTTGTTATAAGCAATTCCATGACACGCGTGCTCTTCTCCGCTGTAATTTCTGTAGCTACCAAGTTTCCGAAGCCAATTACGCCCATATATAAGAGAAATAACATGACATACACGAGCGCATAGGAAATCGCAATTTGCGACTCCGTTTTACCTGCCGCTGCTTGATCTGATGTTGAAATTTGCACGGTCTCCAGGGATACTGGCGTTTGAAGAGCCGTTTTTACGGCATCCGACAGGCCCGCACCTTGCAAGACGATATCCGTTTTGATGAGGTGGAGCGTCGTTTGAAGCTTATTTTTTAAAGAAAACTCCATCGTACCTTTGGATTTATAGATCACCTTAGGAAATCCGCCTTGCTTCGCATCGGCAATCTCCAAGAAGCCTTTAATCTTTTTATCCGCGATTTGCTGCTTCCCGTAGGCTTCATTCGCTGCTGTGCTGCCTCCATCCGGCAGTGGCACAATGAGAATATCTGGCTTTGATTGATTATTGTAAAAGGCGGTCAGTTTGCCAGCAATACCAGTTGGACTTGTACCGAAAACGCCAATTTTGGTAGGTTCATCTGAAGATAATTGATTGATAATGGCKGGAAGATGAAACAGGACAGATAAGACAATCATCAATATCAGCGTCATAATGCGGAATGATTTCATGCGGAAACGCGTCATATAGGTAAATTTGATCACCGTTAAAATCCTATTCATGGCTGTTCCCCACCTTCTGGATAAATATTTCATTCAGGGTTGGCTCCATGATTTGAAACCGCTGAACAGATGACCGTTCCATAGCAAATTGAAGAATGCTCTGTGCTGCTTCTGGATGCGCGATACGAAGCTCGTATCCGTTATGTCCTTTGTTCACAGAGGTCACGCCTGGAAGCTCCTCCAACCCAGTTAAGCTCGTCTCTGTCTCGAGAATGACTCTCTCCTTCGGAAAGCTCGCCTTAATATCCTTCAGACTGCCTTGAAGAATGGTGTTCGAGCGATGCAAGATGCAGATATTCTCACAGAGCTCCTCCACATGATCCATCCGATGGCTGGAAAATAAAATCGTTTTTCCCTCGTCGCGCAGACTTTTCACTGTTTTCTTCAGCAGTTCTACATTCACTGGATCGAGTCCACTGAAAGCTTCATCCAGAATGAGGATATCGGGATTGTGAATAACCGCGGCAATAAATTGAATCTTCTGCTGGTTCCCCTTGGACAGCTCCTCAACCTTACGGTTGTAATAATCCGGAACCTCGAACCGTTCCAACCACATCTTCAAACTGCGATCTGCTTCACTACGTTTCATTCCCCGAAGCTCCGCTAAGTAAACGATTTGCTCACTTATTTTCACTTTGGGATACAGGCCACGCTCTTCAGGCAAATAGCCCATTAGGCTTCGTAGTTCTTCCCGATACCCCTGCCCGTTCCACCGAATACTTCCTTCATCAGGATATATAAGTCCGAGTACCATTCGCATTGTTGTCGTTTTGCCGGCCCCATTGGCGCCTAACAAGCCATAAATTTCTCCCTGCTTCACTTGTAGCCCAATGCGATTCACGGCGGTTTTATCCCCGTACTGCTTCGATACGTCTTGTACAATTAAAGGGTATGTCATCACTTGACCTGCCTTCCCTCACGAAATTGCTTACGTACACTATTTTACATGAAAATGGAAAAACAATGAATTTTTCTTCACATGGGCAAAAAAAAGAGAAGCCCTCAACGCTTCTCATACCGATTTAACGCTAACTTCTGGATCTCAATCGCTCGATCAATTTTGGACGCTTTCATCTTACTAACGTAGCTATCGAACGCATCAAGCGGCTCGACACCGAGAATAATCTTCAGAGACATCTCATCGACGAGTGTCATCACATCCAGCATAATCGAAGAAAATTCAGCACTCTCAAGCTCCGTCTTCGGAATTTGCGGTAACGTGTACGATTCAACTTGCGTATCCGCCCAGATGCCAATAGCTTTCCTTTGCTCTGGCAAGGTATAATATTGCTCCCCATACCGAGCATCCTGCACAAACGGCCCAAAATAGCTTGCTCTCGTATACATCGACAAAGCTTGCGAAGGTGCCAGCTTGTCTGGATTCCGCAGGATCCAATCCGTATAGGTCGGATAGCCGTCTTTCAGCGTGTAGCTCGTTCCTTCAATCCCGAAATTAAAGAGCATATGACCTTCGTCGCTATAGCCGTAATCCAGCAGCTTGGCAGCCTCTGCCGCATGTTTACTATTACTTGAAATAGCTACTCCACCGGTACCGACATAAGCGTAGCTCTTCTGCCCGAATTTAGGCTTCTCCCCTTTATGCAAGACGGGGTAAGGGGCTGCAGCAAACAAAGCGGATTTGTTTTTCTCCTCGACAATCGGCTGCCATTTCCCAATACCTGCCCCCGCATTCCAAATCGTTGCTCCGCTTCGCCCCGTTACCATATTGGAGTCCATCGTTTTAGTATCCACGGAAGCGATATTCTTATCAATTAATCCTTCCTCATACCACCCTCGGAACGTAGCTAAGAAATCTCGGTAGCCTTTCTCCATCGGACCATACTTAACCTCACCATGATCTTGATAGAAGCCTTTGCGAATCCCATAAGCGCCTACAAAAGCACCGCCCTCAATCCCGAACAGCGGATTCGGCACGCCTAGAAATGTCAACGGAGCAGCAATTCCCTTTTTCTCTTTGAACGCCTTGAGCACCGTATGCCATTCCTCTATCGTGGTTGGGACCTCTAACCCGAGCTCGTTAAGCCAATCCTGACGGATGATGGGCCCTTGATAAGTACGAAGCTTATCGTCACCACGGATAAAAGGGAAAACGTAATAGCTGCCGTCATCGGTTCGAATTTGCTTGTCGATTTCGGGATGTTCCTTTAAGTACTGCTTCAGATTAGGCGCATACTTATCAATGACCTCGTTCAGTCTCAAAATATAACCATCTTTGATCGCCTTTTCAGGCCCGCCAGGGAAGCTGTCCCACTCGTACTCCATCATATCAGGCAAGTCGCCAGAGGCTAATAGGACATTCATCGCTTCCTTAGCCTGATTGGCTGACGGCTGTATGAAGGAAAGCTGAACACCAGTTCGCTTCTGCCATTCTTGAAAAAAAGGAATATCCTTGAATTTTGCTTTCACACTCCCGGCATTCCCATTCAACTCTGACCAATAGCTCATTTTCGTTGCTGCTGGCTGAAACTGCTCCTTATCCTTAATCGTAGCTGTAGGCTGCCCTGACGGTGTCGTAAGCGTCGTTGGGCTCTCAGAAGAGCATGCCGTCAGCCCAATGGTGATTATACCTAGAAGTAATAGCAACTTACTGCCAGCTCGTCTGCTCATTCTGTTCCCCTCCCCGCATCTGATCGTTCGATCCTCATCAGTTCATTTCCTTATATTTCCCAGGTGTTATTCCCTCGTATTTCTTGAAAACACGAATAAATGTCGCTACTTCATTATAACCAACTAACCGCGCGATCTCCGAGATTGAATCTTGTTTATAACTGATCATCTTCTTCGCTTGTTGAATGCGGTATTTCGTGATGTAGTCGAGTAAACCCTCACCTGTCTGATCCTTGAATAATTTAGATACGTAGCTGCCTCTTAATGCAAAGTTTTCACCAATCGTATTCACATTCAGATTAGCATCTTGATATTGTTCCTCGATGAATTGCATTACTTTCGCGATTAGTTCACGCAATGTTTCCGTGCGTTCCTTCGTCTGGTTCGCTTCTATCTTGGAAGCGGCAAACGCACATACCTCTCTAAGCAACAGCTGCAGCTCTTGCTGCATTTCTAGAATGGTGTCGCAGGCAATGATTGAATCCATCCATAACGGGTTATCCCCTAACCAAGGCTGCGTAGTCCCGTCTCCTAGCTCATTCATCGCTTTCACCATCGTGCCGACAAGATTTAAGATGAGACATCTGGCCAAAGTAAGCGACACCAGTGTCTTATCGAAATTACGCCCCATAATCTCGTTCATGCTAGCCGAGGCTTGCTCAATATCTCCCGTTTTGATGAGATTAATAATTTGCTGCTCTACTTGGAGCGGATAATAGTAACCTAGCTGCAGCTTATCAGCTGTGTCGATTCGGATCTCATCATAGGTGATGATCTCTCTCTTCCCTCTAACCATCTTATATTCCATCGCGTCCAAAGCTTCACTATAAGCCTCGGCAACACCAACTAAAGAAGTGTGAACACCGCTGATGGAGATCGTTAAATCCATATGGAACCGCGTCAAGAAACGCTGTGCCTCTGCGGCAATCCAATCCAGATCAAGCTTCCGCTCTGCCGCATCCGTTTCTGCAAAGTTCACCAAACAAACCATCATATCATCGATTTCAGCCACATACCCCGCATGATGGCGATGACCGACGAGCTCTTCAACAACATTCGTGATAATGAACTGCATCAATTTTCTGCGTTCACTGATGTCCATACCTGGCAAATTCTTAGATATACTATCGGAATTCTCAACCGCAAACAGAATTACAGCGAAATGATTCGAAATCAAATCCATATGAAAGGTTTTGAACGCTTCCTCGTACGAAACGAGCGACTCAATTCGCCCTTTCAACAGTCGATTTAACATATTTGAACGAAGCACGTGATGGTGAGATTGCAGCTGCATCGCGATTTGATCCTTCTCATTCCGCGTATGCGAGATCACTTTCTGAATGAAATGCAGTTCATTTCCATCAGCACGTTCTTCGAAGGCATTTTTATCCGAAATCGATTGAACCAAACGTTGGATAGGTGAGTAGTTACGGCGCAGAAAGAACCAAGTTAGCACCGCTGCACCAAATAAGCTGATCAGTATGCTGATGTAAGTAAACTTGCGGACATACTCCGCTTTTTCCCAATAAATGCTACTTGGAATGATCAATACATATTTCAAATCAGAAACAGCCGATTGAATATAGAAAAGCTCTGATTCTCCATCCTGCGAAGGTTTATACGTCACCGTATCCTCATCCTGCAATTGCTCCAAAATGAGATTCTTATTCATCGTCACAGGGACATTGGAGAGTAGAACTTGATTGTCATGATTAAGGATGACGATTTGCCCACCGCTAAACCCTGAAATGCTTTCGATTGCCTTCTCGAACCGTTCCCTATCCGCCATCACAACGACAGTACCTGTCTGCTTACCATTCAGATCTTTGGGCAAGTGTGTGATGTACACGATGGAGGAGGCAGACGGACCTGCATCTACACGCGGAAGGATAAGAAATTGGTTATTCGTAGCTTGGTGGATCGTATCCAGCCATTGCTCGTATCGGAGGGTACCCGTATTGTGAATCGTATCAAACGCTGTGTGCAAATCTCGCATATTGCCTGGACGGAGAATCGAAGCCTCCTGATCCCAAGTCACATAGAATTCGTCGATCGTCGCATATGAGGTTTGGTACATCCGAAACTCTTTCACGAGCTGAAAAGCCAGATATTGATCATCATTGGTTCGTACATTGGTGTACATCAGACTTTGAAGCTTCGCATTCCAAGTAATTTCCATATTCAGTCGTTTCATCAAATCGAACTGCGTATCGATCGTGTAACGGACTTGTTTCAGTAATGAATCATTCGCACGGTGAATTTCACTTTTTAATGCATGACTAGATTGCGAGTAAATGAGGATGCTCATCAGCATAGGCACGAATAATACGGCACTGTACGATAACAACCATGTAAATACAATACTTTTTCTTTTGGGCCAAAAAAATCGAAGCTTCACATGGATCTCCTCCCACTGCGCACCTTGAAAATTCCTCTGAAGGGATTGTCTCCTTCACACTATTATACCTCTGTTCGCAAGGGGAGGAATGTCCAAAATGACAAATCCAATTGATAAAAACGCTACTAGATCTCTATTTCCATGGTCTATCCCTTCAGGGAACCTACCATTACCCCTTTGACAAAGAAACGTTGTACAAATGGATAGACACATAGTATTGGCAATGTCGCCACGACGATCGTCGCATATTTGATGGTTTCCCCGATCTGGAAACGATCGCCTGCATCGGCTCCGACGGACATGCCATCTGTTGAGTTGGATATTAAAATTTCCCTGAGAACGAGTTGCAACGGGAAGAGGTCTCGATTTTTAATAAAGATCGAAGCATAGAACCAACCATTCCATTTATCAACGGCATAGTACAGAATCATGACGGCAATGACGGGCATGGACAACGGGATGATGATTCGGAACAAAATCGTAAAGTGATTAGCCCCATCGATTTTGGCCGACTCCTCTAAGCTGTCTGGTATCGCCATAAATGCTGTTCGCATAATAATCAAATTAAATGTGGAGATGGAGAAGGGAATGATCGTCGCCCATAGGGTGTCGAGTAAGCCTACATTTTTGACGATCAAATAGAGCGGGATTAATCCACCATGAAAGAACATTGTGATTACGATAATGATCATAAATGCCTTATTCCAGATCACATTTTTACGAGAGAGCACGTATGCGCCTAACGCTGTCATCAGGAGATTGACAATAACACCAGCGACCACAATAAACATAGTGTTTCGGTAACCAATGAGAATTCCGGGGTTCTTCATAACCCCTTTATAGGCTTCCCAACTAAAGCCAAGTGATTTATATAAAATGCCTTTGTGCGCAACTAATTCACTTGCATTACTGAACGAAGCAAATAGAACGTAAAGCAAAGGGTACAACGTAACCACAACAAGTAGGGTCAAAATCAAATGAATAGCAACATCGAATAGTCTTTCTACGAAACTAGGTCCTTTTCTCATCAACATCACCTCACCATAAGCTGCTTTCATTTACTTTACGACTAATGTAATTCGCTGTAATGAGCAGGATTAGATTGATAACGGAATTAAATAAGCCAACAGCTGAGCTGTAGCTCCATCCGAACTCCAGCAACCCTTTACGATAGACGAAGGAAGAAATTACGTCCGCCGTTTCATAACTGACCGGATTATAGAGCAGAATGATTTTCTCAAAGCCCACGTTCAACAAATTACCCATACGCAAAATAAACATAATCGCAATCGTCGGCATGATACCTGGCAATGTGATATACATCATTTGTTTCCAGCGACTTGCGCCATCCATGCGTGCAGCTTCATACTGTTCCGTATCAATGCTCATTAACGCCGCAATATAAATAATAGATTCCCATCCAATTCGTTGCCAAATCTCGGATAAAATGTAGATCGGTCGGAACAACTCTGCTTTCTGCAGCATCGCTTGCCCATCATATCCGAAAGACATCGCGATATTGTTAATGACACCATCCGCATTCGTAAAGTCCGTAATAATCCCGCAAATAACGACTAGCGATATAAAATAGGGCATATACGTAATCGTTTGTGCAACTCGCTTGAAAGTCTTACTTCGCACCTCATTAATCAAAAGCGCCAAAATAATCGGAACAGGAAACTCAAATATTAAGGAGTACAAGCTGATAACCAGCGTATTTTTCAGTATGCGCCAAAGGTAAAAAGAGCTGAAAAAATCATGAAAATGCTTAAAACCTACCCAATCACTTCCTAGAATTCCCTTCATAGGTGAATACTCTTTGAAGGCAATTAAGGCTCCATACATCGGTGCATAATGGAAAATCAAGTAATATGCGAGCACGGGTACCATCATGAGGTACAAGTACTTGTTGGCTATAAAATCACGGATATATCGATTGGTCCCCGTTCGTTGCTTCGTGAGCGTTACGCTTTCCAGTGGCTGTGTATTCGCCATCTCCATCCTCACCCTCTCACCAGTTTACTTGTAAAGGAGGGAGATCTTAGATCCCCCCACCTCTTCCTGCTTAACGAAACTTATCGCTTGTTATAGCGATCAAGTGCTGCTTGTTGAATCTCGATAGCGCGGCTTAAATTCAAGGACTTCATTTTATCCACATACTTCTCAAAGCCATCTACAGGCTCGTTGCCCAAAATGATTTTCAGCGTCATTTCATCCACCAACGTATTCATATCGCCCATGATTTTCGCGTATTCGGAGCTTTCTTCCGGAGTAGGCGTAAGCGGCGGCAAGCTGTATTTGGCTGTATCGGTTTTCTTCCACACATTGATAGCATCGCGTTGGGTCGGCAGTACAAAGAATTGCTCTGCATAACGCTTGTCTTGGATAAATGGACCGTTGTAGCTGCCGCGAATGTACATGGACATCGCTTGTGCAGGAGCTAGCTTATCTGGATTTTTCATCAGTAAGTCCGTATATTTCGGATAGCCATCCACCATCGAGTAGCTGACACCTTCTGTTCCGAAGTTGAAGAACATGTGACCAGCTTCACTGTAACCATAATCCAGCATCCTAACTGCTAATTCTGGATTCTTGGACTTCGCCGTTACCGCGACAATGCCTCCAGAGGAATACGGGTTATCCTTTTGACCAAATTTCGGCGTATCGCCTTTCTTAAGTACCGGATATGGCGCTGCTACCAGCTGTGCTTTAGGATCTTTGGCTTGGATTAGTGGCTGCCATTTGCCGATTCCGCCGCCTGCGTTACCAATACTTGCCCCTGTCGCTCCCGTTGCAAAGCTGCCATCCAAGGCTTTCGTATCCACCGTAGCGATGTTCTTATCTAGCAAGCCATCTTGAAACCATTGGTGGAACGTCTTCAAGTACTCTTTGAAGCCGCTTTCCGACGGTCCGAATTTGATTTTCCCATTCTCCAAATAGAATCCACGATTCACGCCAAATGCGCCTAAGAATGCACCATTGTACGATTCATTGAAAAATCTTGGTTTGCTGATAAAGGATAATGGCGCGGCTGCACCTTTCTTTTCTTTAAAAGCTTTCAAAGTCGTTGTCCAGTCATCAATCGTTTCAGGTACAGGAAGTCCTAACTCATCCAACCAGTCTTTACGAATCATCGGGCCTTGAAAAACCTGTAGATACTCATCTCCACGAATGAAAGGGAACGCATAGTAGCTGCCGTTATCCGTTTTCACCATCTTGTCGACGTCTGGATGCTCTTTGAGATATTTCTTCAGGTTGGGCGCGTATTTATCAATCAGATCATTCAATTTCAAAATGTAACCATCTTTAATGGCTTTCTCAGGTCCACCTGGGAAATCACTCAAGAAGTTGTATTCGATCATATCTGGCAAATCGCCGGATGCAAGCATCACGTTTAGCGCTTCTTTGGCTTGTCCTGTCGGAGGCGCTAAGAATTTAAGCGGAACTCCCGTTTTTTTCTGCCACTCTTGGAAAAAGGGGACATCGGCATGTGTTGTTTTCACACCTGTTAAGTTCCCATTCAACTCACCCCAGTAGGTCAGTGTTTTATCCGTTGTCATCGGATATGTAGTCGCTGTTGTTGTTGCTGGTGATTGTGACTCACTCGTTGTCGTCGTTGTTTCCGTTTTCGAGGAACAGGCAATCGCTGTCCCCATCATCATGACAATCATGGTTGAAGCTAAAATTTTCTTCATTCATTGACCCTCCACTACATGTTATGGTGAGATGCATCTCTTCCTTAAGCGTAGGGGATTCCATCGGATTAACCTATGAGCAATATGAAGAATGACATGGTCATTTCGTCATGTCGAATTGTTGATTTCCGCAATCCAATGGACGAAATCACAAAATCAGCCCTCTTATAGACAAAAAAATAGCACGGAATGATGATATTTCACATCATTCCGCGCTATATGTAACCTTTTACAAACCGAAAATGGCATCAATAACTGGCTTCGTTGTTCCGCCTGGATACAAGACATACAACAAGACATAAACCATAACGCCTGTTGGCGCTGTTAGCAGCCATACAATCGCCGCAACTTTACCGATTTTCTTATGTTTGAGGAATTTCTTTTTGTAAGCGAACCATAGTGTAACGAGGCCAAGAACGCCTCCGATAGTAGCCAAAGTAATATGGAAGAACAAGAACAAATGATAAGGCAACTTTAAGCTCTCCGGCCCGCCGAACGCCGTGTTTCCTTCAAATAAGGTACGGGACATGTAGATGATGAAAAAGGCTAAAGCGAAAATCGCGCCTAGAACCATCAGCTTTTCATGCGTATCCCGGTTTCCTTTGACGATATGATACCATCCGAATCCAACAAAAATGGCACTAATCACAATAAACATCGTAGAAATCGTGGGTAATATGTGCATCTTTCTAATCCTCTCTCTAAGCGCGATTCCAGTTCCCGCCTTGATTATTCAAGCTATCTTGTGATGGAATAGGATCCAATTCATCCTCATCCTTGCGCTCTCGGCGATACCAGCGGAAGAAAATATAAGCTAATGTAGCACCATAGATAATCTCTTGCAAGATCTTCATGATGACACCACCGAGCTGTTGATCATCGAGCGGTGACAAATGAGCAAAAGGAACAGTGACGTTGTTATACATATCGTAGATAATTGAATCCGCAAAAATGATAAGCGCACATGCGGGTGTCAACAACACACCATTTCCGAAAATATACGCCATCTTCTTCAAATCGTTCAAGCGATTCATCTCAGGAAGCGGACAAAATACTGGAAACCACATAATAAAGGCCGTCACTAAGAGCAACGTATGATAAGCAAGAAGCGGTACATCATTCTTCATCAAGTAATCCATAATAAACGGCATATGGTAGATGGAGAATAGCATATTGAACATGAACAATGCGATCAGAGGCCGAGTAAAGAAGGAAAATAGACCGCGAAATACGGTATTTTTCATGCAAGAACGAACTAACCAAGCCGGTGTTCCTAGCCAAATGAAGATCGGTACAATCAAGTAAAGAATCGTTTGTTGCAGCATGTGTATACTGAACAAGTAATGATGCCCTATGTAGTTTATTGGACTTCCTTGCCCAATATAGAATAAGACTAACCCCGCGTAGAAGAGTAGCTGCTGTGAGATCGAAATTGGCTCTGATTTCGCAGCGCTCCCATTTCCCTTCACGACAAAGCGACCATAACTATATCCGATTACAATGACGATCAACAATAAAACAGGATTCCACAAATCAAAAAATCCACCAATCTGACTCATACCTGCATCTTTCTCCTTTCAAGCTGACTATATCCGAATAACTCCCTTTAAACAAAGAGGAGGCACTTTGTCTAGACAAAGTTGCCTCTTCTTCCTTTTTACCACCAAACCCAATATACGGCCATGAATACGCCAGTAAGAGCAACGAACGCTCCTGCAAAGATAAAGATTAGAGGGAACAAATGTCCTCTCTCTTTGGCATGCATCCAGAAAAGCAACTGAACGAGTGCCTGCACGATCCCGAGGGATACGATGAAAATTAAGATAAACGAACGATCCAAATCTCCGTAGAGTACGACAGCGAATGCCAACATCGTGAGTAGAATCGAGATAATGTAAGTCAAATAGTGATTTACAGGTGAATCGTGTTTAACCCGCTTGCTAGGTGCGTGTGTATCATGAGAATTGCTGCTCATTTAGTGACCCACCTTCCCCATCAGATAAACAACTGTGAAGATAAATACCCAGACTAAGTCGATAAAGTGCCAGTACAGGGATGCGACATAAAACTTAGGTGCCGTAACGACTGTAAGACCTTTCTTAAGTCCTTGGAAAATCAACAGTGTGATCCAGCAAACACCGAATGCTACGTGAGCACCGTGGAAACCAACCAACGTATAGAACGAGGTGGAGAAAGCACTTGTTGTAAACTTGTGTCCTTCATGCACATACTCGTAAAACTCGTAGATCTCCATTCCTAAGAACGAAAGACCGAACAAAACAGTTACTGCTAACCAAGCTAGCAATTGACCTACTTTTTGACGGTGCATCGCAATAATTGCGAATACACTCGTCAAGCTGCTCGTTAAGAGAATAAACGTTGACCAACCAACTGTTTTGAGCTTGAAAAGCTCTTCAGCTGTTGGGCCATCCGGAACTGAGTTCCGAAGGGCAATGTAAGTTGCGAATAAGCAACCGAATAACACAACCTCTGCGCCAAGGAAAAGCCAGAAGCCAAGAACTTTATTTTTCCCTTCGAGGGTAGCCGTTTCCGGATTAGCAGGCAGTGCGCCCGTGTGATGACTACTCATGCCTTTACCCCCTTATGATCGTCTTCAAGTTCTTCTGGTTCAATATGCCAACCGTGGTCGTCATATACGGAACGCAAGAACATGGCAATGAAAGTAACTACGATACCTGCACCAGCTACATAGAAGTTTTTGTACATAAAACCAAAACCAGCGATGAATAAACCAACAGACATCACAAGCGGTAAGATCGATGCCGAAGGCATGTGGATCGAACCAATTGGCTCAGCTGGTGTCATTTGCTTGTTACCAGCCATTTTTTCTTTCCAGAAAGCATCTAAACCGCGAACAAGCGGAGTTTGTTTGAAGTTATACTCAGGTGCAGGTGATGGAATTGTCCACTCCAAGGAGCGTCCATCCCACGGATCTGCAGGAGCTGTCATTGGTTTTCTTGCTGTAGTGATAATATTGATGAGGAACACCAACGTACCAATACCCATCAAGAACGCACCAACCGTTGAAACTAAGTTACCGACTTCGAGATCGTATCCTGGTTGATACGTAAAGACGCGTCGCGGCATCCCCATTAATCCCAAGAAATGCTGCGGGAAGAATGTCAAATGGAAACCGATGAAGAATAACCAGAAATGCAATTTACCTAAGCCTTCACTTAGCATACGACCGAACATTTTCGGCCACCAGTAGTAAAGACCTGCGAACAAACCAAGCACTAGACCACCAACGATAACATAGTGGAAATGCGCTACTACGAAATACGTATCGTGATATTGGAAGTCAGCTGCTGGAATAGCAAGCATAACCCCTGTAGTTCCACCCATAACGAATGTTGGAATAAACGCTGTTGCGAAGATATTCGCTGTTGTGAAGCGGATTTGCCCACCCCAAAGTGTGAACAACCAGTTGAAGATTTTCACACCTGTTGGAACAGCAATCGCCATTGTAGCAATCGCGAAGATCGAGTTCGCTACGGGGCCTAGACCTGCTGTAAACATATGGTGAACCCAAACCATGAAGCCTAAGAAACCAATTAGCACTGTTGCAAATACCATGGAGCTGTATCCGAACAGACGTTTTTTCGAAAAAGTAGAAACGATCTCAGAAATAATACCGAAAGCTGGAAGAATCAAAATGTAAACTTCGGGATGCCCGAAAATCCAGAACAAGTGTTCCCAAAGCACGTTGTTACCGCCTCTGGCTGCATCGAAGAATGCACCACCGAAGATGCGGTCAAACATTAGCTCAACCAATCCAACCGTGATTGCAGGGAAAGCAAGAACGATCAAACCTGAAGTTACAAAAGCAGACCAAGTAAACATTGGCAAACGCATGTATGTAAGCCCAGGAGCACGCATGTTGATAATCGTTACGAGGAAGTTAATCCCCCCGATTAGCGTACCAATACCTGCAATTTGTAAACCAAGAACGTAGAAGTCCGTTCCTTGCAAGTTGCCTTCAAGAGTTGCCCCCCAGTTTGAATCGGTGATCGAGGATAAAGGTGCGTATCCTGTCCAACCCGCATCTGGAGCTCCACCTAAGAACCAACTAGTGTTCATTAGCACGCCGCCGGCGAAGAATAACCAGAAACCAAGCGAGTTAACGAATGGGAACGCAACGTCCCTTGCACCAATTTGTAGAGGAACGATGGCATTCATGAAAGCGAAGATGACCGGCATTGCCGCAAAGAAAATCATCGTTGTTCCGTGCATCGTTGTTAATTGGTTAAATGAATCTCCAACAAAAATATGTTGATCTGGATAAGCGAGTTGTATCCGAATTAAGATCGCTTCTAGTCCCCCTACGAGGAAGAAGAAGCCGCCCGCTAGTAAATACAGGATACCGATTTTCTTATGATCGACGGTTGTAAGCCAATCCATAAGCCCGGTATGTTTTTTTACTGGATGAGAGTGAGCCAACGTATGAACCTCCTTTACATCAAGAGTTTATTTCAATGTTTGTAAGTACGTAACAATATCTTTAATTTGATTGTCATCTAATTTACCGTTTGCTTCTTTACCGAAAGCTGGCATTTTGTTACCCGGTTTCAGTTCTTGCGGATTATGTATCCACGATGCTAAGTTCTCAGGTGTCTTCTCTAAGATACCTGCAAGAGTGTCGCGATCTGCGAAGCCTTTAAGGTTAGGAGCAACCCCAGGGCCGCTTGCATTAACAGCATGACAAGACATACAGTTTTCTTTGAATAGCTCTTCACCTTTTTGAGCAGATGCTGGCACGGTAGAAGGTGCTTTCATTTTCGCAACCCAAGCATTAAAGTCTGCTTCAGACTTAGCCGCAACGGTAAAGTTCATCAAAGCATGGGAAGCTCCGCAAAGCTCTGTACATCTACCTTGGAACGTTGCAATTTCATCAGCTTGCAAGTAAAGCGTATTACGGATACCTGGGTTCGTATCGACTTTACCACCAAGAGATGGTACCCAGAAAGCATGGGATACGTCTGCTGAAACGACATCAAAGGCAATGATTTTATCCTTAGGAATCACAAGCTGTTGAGCAGTTGCGATACCAAGGTCTGGATATTCAAACTGCCACCAGAACTGATGCGCAGTGACTTTCACATGGATAGCGTCTTTGTTCTTGTTGTAATTCTCGGAGTGTTTGAACGTGTAAGACACTGTTGGCACCGCAAGTACTAACAGCAAGAGAATTGGAATTACCGTCCAGATAATCTCCAAAACATGACTTCCTTCGACTTGCTTCGGTATGCTTTCGTCGCCTTTACGCTTGCGAAAGCGAACTAAAACGTACACATAAATCGCAAATACGACAATTACGACAAAAATCATGATAAAGAGACTTAATTTCATTAAATAAAGCTGCTCCGTCGCCACAGGACCTTTTGGCACTAAGGCAGATAAGGTTGGGTCTCCGCACCCAGTTAGCATCAACGTCATCACCGCTAAAAGGGGTAGCAGACGCCAGAACTTTTTCAATTGACTCATTGTATCAACCCCACTTTTAAAACAATATTTTTACCACGAAGGCCATGCCCATGTCAATTCACTTTAATAACTATAAATTCGTGAAAACTTTTTGTCAATCGCTGTAGGAGAGTTCACAAATTGTTCTTAAACAGCGTCTGTAGCGATATATTTCCCTTCATGGTTATTTCCATACACCCACCTCTTTATGCATAAATGCCTTTATTTGTGAAGACGAATAATTAGACAGAAACATCTCATCCTATAGACATCAAATCGCTTTTAGGAGGTCTGTAAATTATGTTCAGGAAGTTAGGTTTTCCGATTTGTGGAATCATATTCCTCCTGCTTACATTATCCGCATGTGGCTCTAGCGGAAAAGAGTACAGAGGCAATCCAAATAACTCTACTAGCTCGAATTTTGGCGCAAATGTCAAAAAGGGAGACGCGATGGACCGTGCCTATCAAGTACAACAACTCTCTGGTCCTGTCACACACAACAATACCAAGTTGGAATACAGTCAATATCTATCGGATCAACTGCATACCATGGACGGCGTAAATACGGCCTTAGTGATGATTACAAATCAGAATGCGTATGTTGCCTTAATGATGGATAGCAGTGCAGTTGGCACGAAGGGTTTGACAAAAGAGACGAATAATCAAGGAACGCAAAAGGGTTTTTACAATGGTAATAATCCCTATGACGATTCCCTACCGTCTAATGATTTAAATAAAGGTTACAATAGCTATGAAACAGCTGTGCATCATGATTTACTTTCTCATCCGTTTAAACAAGCTATTGCTGAGAAGCTTCGCGTTCTTAAACCCGATCTGATGGACGTCTATATTTCTGCAAATCGGGATTTCCTTAATAAAATGAATAGCTTCGCACAGGAAAGTTGGAAAGGCCATTCGCTTATGCCTCTTCTAACTGACTTCAATCAGACGGTGACACGTGTGTTTGGAACGGCACAATCGCTACCTCAGGACTAGATTAATTAGGGCTGGCCTCCTAGAAGAAGCTCTACTTCTCATAGGAGGTCTTACTACGCCTTTTGGAGCACAACCAGCATGTAAAACTTCTATTAATAAAGTAGTTTATTTCTGCTTGTGGGTCGGCTCCTGTTTTCATTTGTCTTTCATTCCTGTACAATGAGGGAATCGTCTTTACTAAGAAGGAAAAAGGGAGCTGGCCAATTACCCATGTCAAATGGATTTGCCTCATTAGGTATTAGAGAACAATTAGTTCAAGTTTTGCAAAATCAAGGTGTCGTAGAACCGACCCCGATTCAACGAGAAGCGATTCCAGTATTGTTAAAAGGTTCGGACGTTATCGCACAAGCTCAAACAGGTACAGGTAAAACCCTTGCCTTTGTACTTCCTATATTAGAAACAATTGATGTAGAAAGCTCGGATGTTCAAGCGCTTATTCTTACTCCTACCCGTGAATTAGCGATTCAAATCAGCAATGAGTTGAAAACCCTTGTCCCGATCACAGGTGCGAAGGTTCTAGCTGCCTACGGCGGGCAAGATGTAGAAAAACAGCTTAGAAAGCTTCAAGGCAACATACATATAGTAGTAGGAACACCGGGGAGATTGCTTGATCATCTTCGCCGCGGTTCTATCAACTTCTATAAATTGAAAATACTCGTTTTAGATGAAGCAGATCAAATGTTGCACATGGGCTTCTTGCATGAAGTCAAGGATATCATTGCGCAAACGTCTCCTTATCGCCAAACGTTGCTCTTCTCTGCGACTATGCCCGAACAGGTCATCAATCTGTCTAAGGCTTATATGAAGGAAGCAAAAGAAATAAAAATTCAAAGTAAACAAGTCACTTTGACTGAGATTCAGCAGGTGCTAGTCCCTACGACTGATCGTGATAAACAAGACGCTCTTATTGCAGCAATTAAACAATATAGGCCTTATCTTGCGATGATTTTCTGTCGGACCAAAGCCAAAGCGATTGCGCTCAATGAAACGCTGCAAGAAATCGGTTTAATGTCCGATGAGCTGCATGGTGACTTGTCTCAAGCGAAACGTGAGCAAGTGATGAAGCGTTTCAGAGAAGGCCGGATCGAGCTCTTAGTCGCTACGGATATCGCAGCTCGTGGTTTAGATGTGGAAGGCGTAACGCATATCTTCAACTACGATGTACCTCAAGATGCCGAAAGCTACATTCATCGGATTGGTAGAACGGGGCGTGCCGGTGAGTCAGGCGTTGCTGTGACTTTCGCAACGCAAAGAGATATGCCAACGATCGAGCTTATCGAAAAAGGTATCAAAATGTCATTGCGCGGTGCTGATGGACAGCAAAGACGTGTTGTTCGTTCCCAAACAGATGATTACATCGATCAAGAAGGCAGAGGGTCTGCACGCAAAGGCGGAGCTGGTGCTTCCTCACGCGGTGGCAGACGCAATGACCGCACTGGTTCGCCAGAACAACGCAGCGGTGGACGTGCGGGAAGACCTGGAGCACGTGAGCTGCGTGGCGATCGCGCTAACGTTCAGTACGGTGGCGAGCGGAAAACAGGTTTTGGTTCCAAAGGCGACAAATTCGGCTCACGCGGAGGTTCAGCTGGTGCTGGGCGTTCAGGCGAAAGACCGGCTAAAGTGAACTCGGAGCGTAGCCCGAATACGTGGGGACGTGCAACCGTTGTTCACGAATCGCCAACTACGAATTCGGCTCCAGCTCGCGGAGCGAACATTGGCGCTGCCAAAGCACGCGTAACAGGTTCCTACAACGGTGGCGGTGAAGGTACAGAGCGCAAGCGTTCCGCTCCACATGGCGATAAGTCCTACTCGCCATACAACAAGTACGCCGGCGCAGGCCGTGATGACGCGGCTAGCGCGTCTCGCACGCTTCGCGGCGGCAAGGGCCGTGGCGACGGATCAGCACGCGGTGCTGCTCCGCGCGGTGAGGGCTTCGGCGCTCGCACAGGCGGCGCTCCTCGCGGTGAGGGCTTCGGCGCTCGCACAGGCGGCGCTCCTCGCGGTGAGGGCTTCGGCGCTCGCACGGGCGGTGCTCCGCGCGGACGGAGTGATGAGCGTGGTGCGCGCAGCGCAGCACCTCGTGGCGACAGCTTCGGCTCACGCGGCGGTGCTCCGCGCGGCGACAGACCAAGCGGCCCACGCGGTGGGCAAGGCGGCGCTCGTGGAGGTGCACCAAGAGGCACTCGCGGCGGTGGCAGCAAACGCTAGACTGATGAAGCGATTTCATGCAAGTCTTTACCGATGAAGCCTTACGATGTAAGATATAGGTATGGTTTATTCAGATTCTATTTTATAAAAATCGTTTCAACCCGTGCTCGCACGTAGGATTTACCCCCCATCCAATCAAAGGAGGTATGTTCCATGTACGCATTAAAGGATAAGGAAATGATTTTTGTATTCACTGGCCCACACGGGGCAGGCCGAAAAACCGTTGCGGAAATGTCCGGCTCCACGCTGGGGATGAAACAAGTGATTTCGTACACCACACGACCTCCGAAAGCAACAGAGGAAGATGGTCAAGATTATCATTTCATCTCACCCGCTCAATTTGTGCAAGCACAAGCTGGCGGCGAATTCATTGAAGTTAGTACTGTGAATGACCATCTCTATGGAATCAAAAACTCCGATATTGAGTTTATGTTCCAGCAAAGCGGCAGCATCTACTTGATCTTGAACCGCTTCGGTGCCGAAACGCTCAAAAAGCTATATGGCGACCGCGTTGTCCAAATCTTCATTTATGCCCAGCGAGACACACTTGAAGAGCGGATGAAAGAAAGCGGAGATTCCGAAGAAATCGCCTCCAAATATTTGTCAGACTACGAAAATGAATTAGCCTACCGTGACCAATGTGATCATGTTTTTGAAAATGTGGACTTGGCTCATACGGTATTTGATCTTACCAAAACTTTGGATCACTATTTGAATCGTAATCTGGTTGATTTAGACTAGAAGCACGTGTTCAAAAAGTCCGGTTTTCAGCACCGAGAAGATTGAAAGAAGCTAGGAAATGAGGAGCGGAGCGTAGTGAAAGCTACGTGAGCACCGGAATTTCCGGGTGAATTCAATATTCGACGTCGAATTCGCTTCTTGAACCTACTTCGTGATCAAAAGTGGATTTTTTGAACTACCTCTAGAACTAGCTGCCGAAATAAGGCCTGGACGGTCCCCCGTCCGGGCCTTTTCATCTAACGAATGAACGGCTTCGTAAGAGATCCGTTCCTACTAAGGAGTTGAATGATATGAAAATCATTTCCATTGAACCTACACCCAGCCCCAACTCCATGAAACTCAATATGGATGAGTCCTTACCTGCTGGCGTGCGTGAAACGTATACGAAAAAGAATCTGACTGGCGCTCCTTCAGAAGTGCAAAAATTGCTTGCTGTACCTGGCGTTATCAGCATCTTCCATGCAGCCGACTTCATCGCGGTAGACCGCAGCTCGAAGGGTGACTGGCAGTTCATCCTGGCGCAGGCGCGCGAGATCTATGGCGAAGCTCAGCCAACGGCTGGCGCTGGCTTGCCAGCCGAGCAGCCTGCTTCTGACGCCGCCTTTGGCGAGGCGCAAGTGCTCGTGCAGATGTTTCGCGGTATTCCGCTCCAGGTGAGGGTACGCGCAGGCTCAGAAGAAGCGCGCGTCGCTATGCCGGAGCGCTTCACGCAAGCCGCGGTGCGCGCAGGTACGGCTTCGCCGAACCTGATCAAAGAGCGGAAGCTCGAGGAGCTCGGCGTCCGCTACGGCGAGCTTGGGGACATCGCGGGCGAAGTCGTCCAGGAACTGGACGCTTCTTACGACGATGCCCGCGTCGAAGAACTGGTCTCCCGCGCGATGCAGGAGACCACGGATGCCCCTGTGGAGGAGGCTGCCACAGGGGATCTAGTCGCAGCCGAGGAGCAGCTGCGACACAGCGATTGGAAGCTGCGCTACGCCGCGCTTCAGAAGATCCAGCCGTCGCTTGAGACGCTGCCGCTTCTCGTCCATGCCTTGGAGGACGAGAACACGTCGCTTCGGCGACTGGCCACGGTGTACCTCGGGGATATCAAGGAACCCGAGGTACTGCCCTATCTGTATCGCGCCCTCGAGGACGATACAGCTTCTGTGCGTCGGACGGCAGGCGATACGCTGTCCGATCTTGGCGACCCCGCCGCCATCCCGGCGATGGCCAAGGCACTGAAAGACCGTAACAAGCTTGTCCGTTGGCGCGCGGCCCGCTTCCTTTATGAAGTCGGGGACGACTCCGTGCTTCCTGACTTAAAGCAAGCGGCAGACGATCCCGAATTCGAGGTGCGGATGCAGGTTAAGATTGCCCTCGAGCGTATCGAAGGCGGTCATGCCGCTGAAGGATCTGTTTGGCAGCAAATGACACGCAGAAATGAGTAGCCGAGTAATCATAAAAGCACGAATGTCCTCTTCCCCAAGCGGGGAGATTGACATTCGTGCTTTTTTTTGGATTTTGCCTAGTAAACTTTCCTACTTCTTAAACCGCTCAAAATACACAATTCTCTCCTCAATCGTCGGATGAGAGCCGCGGAACCACTGCACCAGTTTAGGCTGAGTAACGGGACTGAGATTTTCTTTGGCGATATGCTGAAACGCGCGAATTGCTGCATCCCCATCCCCCGTCATCTGCATCGCATAGATGTCTGCTCGATGCTCGATCACCCTTGAGAACGCATTCTGAGCTGGTGATGACAGGAAGCTCATCAGCGAGATGAGCAGAAGAAGAATTGGTAGTGCGGCTAGATCTCTTTCCCCTCGCATGCCCCAAAGTGATCCCCAGCGTTTTAAGATTAGCCGGTACGCATGGAAAGCCAACCAGAAGCCAACTAAACTGAGTGCAACACCATAGGCTATTCCCCAATAAATATGACGTTCTACGTAATGTCCCATCTCGTGCGCCATCACCGTCAAGATTTCATCTGGCTGCAATTTATTCAAAATGGTATCCCACAGCACAATGCGCGCGTTCCCGCCGATCCCATTGACATAAGCGTTAATGGCATTCGTCCGCTCCGACATGTTAACCTCGTAAACCTGATCGGTCGGTATATGTGATTTGGCTGCAAGATCAAGAATTTGCGTTTTCAATTCTTGATTTTGAAGTGGTTGGAACTGATTGAACAACGGGTCCAGTACCACAGGCTGAATAAACGTGACGAATAAGATTAATGGAATTGAAATTAACCACAACCATACCCACCACCGCTTAGGGCTCCACTTACTGATCCATCTGAAAATCCCTACCATGATTATCGTGCCTACGATATCTATGAGAAATGTCTTTACATAATCCTTTAGGAAAATGATAGGCGTCTCATTGGATATACCGTAGGCTTGGTCGATTTTGAATAGAAACACATCGATGGGAAGAAATAGCACGTCCATGACGAGGGTAAAAAGCACCACAAAAAGGAACATTTGCAGGAAAGAAGCTCGGAATACTTTCTCCGCGAGTTGACGGAAGCTGACAGCTATGCCGAATAAAGCCACGGTCACACCCATTTGCAGGGGAGCGCTTAAAAAGAAGGTTAACGAATGAATCCTTGAAAGTGTCTCTGCTTTGGCAATTTCTGCATGGGTCATAAACGTATTCGGATCCGCCACAGAACCAACTAACGCCATAGGGATTTGAAATAAATCCCCTTTTAAGAAATATAAAATCACGATAACGGCATAACAAGCAAAAGCAACTGTACTCCACAAATAGAAACGTTTCATCCCATGCCTCCACGTTCATCTTGATAGGCTCATCTTAGAAAGAGATTATTAGTTTGGATAAGCTTGTTTACTTAGTCTATGCGAGCAAGGCAGGAGCGTATGTGTCTCAAGGCATATTTTGGATATCATGTCTTGCATTCTCCATCTTCCCATGATGTAATGAGAACATTGACAGGAACGGACGTGCTACATGAAGAATTTGAAATTGCTCACATTGCTAGTGCTGGCTTTGTCCAGCTTTACAGTTATTCTACTTATAAAATCAAATTCCCCCGATGCGAAACAACTCCTCACGCTATCTAGTCCTAAGGGAAAAGTTGCAGATCAGCATCTTGCAGGGGAAACCGCAACGAAAATTCCTTCACCCATTGAAGCTGTCGTAGCCGAGGCGGAATCCACAACTAACCAGACATCCACTGATGAAGCCCCTACGCTCACTAAGCATCATGTTCAAATACAATCGGTTCCCGCGCTCTCACAGCTTCCTGAGCTGCCAAATGGTTGTGAAGCTGTCGCTGCGACCATGCTGCTGAATTGGGCCGGACTGCCGATAACGAAGGAAGAAGTGGCTCATGCTCTGCCAACGGGAGATATGCCCTATGAGAATGAGTTTGGTGCTTTTGTTGGCGCAAATCCCAAAGATGTTTTCGTTGGCGATCCTTTTGATATCGGCTATGGGATTTATCATACCCCAGTCGCTAAATTGATGAACCAATGGTTACCTGGTCACGTTCGTGATCTGACAGGAACCTCCTTCGAGGATTTGCTTGGCGTCATTGCCAAAGGCAACCCTGCCATGATTTGGGCAACTGAGCATATGGACAGCCCTTATTTCGACTTGGAGTGGGAGGATGAGACGGGTGAGCTTGTCCCGTGGTATCAGCCAGAGCATGCCCTACTACTAACTGGCTGGGATGATGATTATGCTTATTTGAACGACCCGATGACGGGTGAACAAGAAGCCTATCCACTCGCTTCCTTCAAGGAAGCATGGGAGTTCATGGGTTCGCAGGCCATCACGATTATTGGATGAGTTTGTGGCATTCACTTTAATCTTCTGGGGACTCTAGTACTGTCAAAAATGCAAAAGAGCACCTTTGAAATAAGTTCCCCCTCCGTAATTGGAAATTGATGCAAATAGGCATCAATTTAGAGCGGTTTGAGGAAATTATCTTGAAATTCGTTAAAAAGGTTGCCTATTTGCACGCATTTTCCAATTTCGACCATAAATTAGTAGAAAAGGTTGTATTTTTGCACTTTTGAGGAAAAGGGAGAGTACGTGGAGTTCCTGGAGTTGCATGAGTAGCATTAGTTTTTGTGTTGCTGAGTTGCTCGGGTAGCTGCAGTTGCTTGAATAGCTCGAGTAGTTTGAGTAGCTTGGGTGCTTGAGTAGCTTGAGTAGCTGCAGTTGCTTGGATAGCTCGAGTAGTTTGAGTAGCTTGGGTACTGGAGTAGCTTGAGTAGCTGGAGTAGTTTGAGTAGTTTGAGTAGCTGGAGTAGCTGGAGTAGTTTGGGTAGCTTGGGTGCTGGAGTTGCATGGTAGCTCAAATTGCTAGACTAGTATGACTAGCTTCTGTAGCCCAGTTAATTTCAACAGCATCGAAAGCAATTTACTCGCTTACTTCGTTCCCACCACCACCACCACAAAAGCATGGACATCCCCGAAGGGTTGTCCATGCTTTTTCACAAGGGATCCAGCTGAACAGCAGCTTGCTTGCCACTCAGTTGAATGCCGGTATGCTTCTTGCCGTGGGAGCCAAGCTCCTTGACCAGCGTTTCCAGCAATTCCTTGGCTTTCGCGCCTTCCTTGCCGGAGATCTTAACGACCAGCAGGACGGCGTCCCCGCCCTTCAAAATGCGCTCAGCTTGCTGACGCTTCGTCTCGAGATCGTGATCCTCGATATTGGCCGTCAAGCGAAGCTCCTTGACTTTCGGGCCTTGCTCTTGCTTACGGGCTTGCTGCTTTTCTTGCAGTGCCTCCTGTTTGGCTGCGCCTGCTCCAATCAGCTTACAAGGAGGCGGGCTGCTCATGAGCGAGGTGCAGACGAGGTCTACCTTTAACTTTTTGGCAAGAGCAAGCGCATCTTTCGTGGACATTACACCTAAATCCTCACCCTGCAGCCCCGTTACCTGGACTTCGGAAGCTTTGATTTTCTCATTCTTAATAATCATTGTGAATACACCTAATCTTTCGCTATAATGAACCCATCCACCCGTAGGTGGATAGAGGTTGGCCTAATTATTACGCGTGTTGCAATCGTTGTATAAGGAGCTGTCTGTTACCCGATGAATAATAAACAATTAGAAGAACAAATGATCGAAAATTACAAACGTGAAGAGCATATGATGATTTTGGTTTTTGCACAGTGGTGTATTAATCATGGTCTGGACCCCGCAGCACTTTATCATAGCGCGTATCCAGACCAACCGAATAATGAAGCGCTTGAGAAAGCTCTTGAACTAACGGTGCCGAAAGAGGAAGCCGGCGAAGTGCCGGATGACACGTTGCTTGGCGTGCTTTCCCTCTTTGGCAATGAAGAGCTGGCGTTCATTGTGACGCAAGAAATCGATAAGCGGCCGAAGCGCACGCGCTAGGCGATTTATCATTCGTCTGGCCTTGGCCTCTTAGATCACGTAACTGTGCTGATGGCTGAGTTCAAAAGCTTCCGCCAACAACTCCACGGTGCGCAGTCTCGTTTCCACTTGGTGTCCACCTGCAACGACCATCACTTCGTCGACACCATAGCTTTCGGCTAGTAGAAGGATTTGTTCTCTGACCTGGCCAGGATTGCCCACGATCATCCGTGAGCGATTGTCTCTCACACGGGTTTGATCCCAATCGGAATACGTATATTCCGCAGCTTCCTTCGGCGATTTCACTCCGGTGAACTCGCCTTTTTCCATTTGCAGAATACGCAAATCAACTGAAGTCGCAAGCTCCTCTGCCTCCGCTGTCGTTTCGGCGCACAGCACATAAATACAGACCGTCGCCTGCGGCACGACATTGAGAGCGGACGGTTGGAACGAGCTGCGGTAGCTTCGCACCGCATGCTGACCTCCCGCACCGTTGATGAAGTGCGCGAAGCAGAAGGCTGCGCCTGCCTGCGACGCATACACCCCGCTCTGCCCGGTGGAGCCGAGCAGCCACACCTGGGGCATCGAAGCCACCAAAGGGGTGGCACGGATGCCCTCGAACACATGCCCAGGTTCCACCGAGTCGGTGAGGAACCGCAGCAAATCCGTGACTTGCGCAGGGAACCGCTCAAGTCCCTCGAACAGATCGGCGCTGACGCCACGCAGCGCCTTGGCCGTATGCGGCGTGCCGCCGGGTGCACGCCCAATACCAAGGTCGATGCGCCCTGGATAGAGCGCCTCGAGCATACGGAAGTTCTCAGCGACCTTGTAGGCGCTGTAGTGAGGAAGCAGCACGCCGCCTGAGCCAAGCCGTATGCGGCTTGTGCGAGCAGCAAGCGTGGATATGAGCACCTCTGGAGAAGAACCTGCAAGCCCTGCTGAATTATGGTGCTCTGACACCCAGAATCGGGTGTAGCCTAGTCGATCAGCGACCTGCGCTAACGCAATCGTTTGTTGTAATGCCTCACTATGGGTAAAGCCGGATGATACCGGTGACTGATCAAGAATACTTAGCTTTAGCATGGTCATCCCTTCTTTCTTAGTCTTCTACTGATGATGACAATCATAATTATACAACGCTCGGCTCACAAAAGAAAAAAGGACAAACCGATGTGGCGTTGTCCTTTGAGGTGTGTAATTACCGTAGTCGTTATTTTAGAGGTTTATTTTTTCAAGTACAAATCGAATACACCATAAGTCCCTGCCATAATAGTCAGATGTAATCGCATTATCAGGTTTCGTAAAGTCATGATCTCCGACCAATTGCAACTCCGAAGCCGCAATCAAACTTAGAAAGCTTTCAACATCTACATCCGGATAATCAACTGTAATAATCAATTTGCCGTCATCTTTCAAAACCCGCTTAAACTCTTGCAGGGAACGAAGCTGCACCTCTGTGTCTTCGATGTGCTCCATGACAGAAATACAGAAGGCTACATCGAACTTAGCATCTTCATAAGGCAAATTTGAAATGTCAGAAACAGCGAATTTAGGAATACTTAAAATAGGCAGGTTAATTTGATCTATATTCTCTTTCCCAATATAATATTCCAGCTCTTTGATAATTTCGTTTGAATCTAATATACGTTCATCCATGTCGCAAGCGTACACTTCTTTACACTTGTCCGCTAAATAATACTTAAAGGGATGACCTAATCCACATGCAGCATCTAGAACAATATCACTTTTTTCAACAAAATGGGAAGCCCAAATGTACTCATAATGTCTACTCCACCAATGATCAGGCAACCGATAAAAGATGTCTTGATTCTTKGTATCCTCATAAGTAAAAAAGCGAGATGTATCTATAGCCATGCACATTCCCCCGTATATCATTTATATATAATGTTATTTATTACATATTCTCCGAGAATGTGGATTTCCCTTTCTGCGTGGATGTCATGGCTCTCCTGCGCCTAATCGTACGAATCGCGTACATACAACCGATAAGCCCGAGACCACCAGCCGTGTAGCCAGCCAGTACATCACTTGGATAATGCACACCGAGGTAAATCCGACTAAGCCCAATACACAGAATGACTAGAACAGCAACTGGTGGTATCAGCCAAGCCGCTCTCCATGTTTGTCGCACATTCACCCATAACAAGTAGGCAAGCAAACCGTAGAAGAGTATGGAGACCATCGCGTGACCGCTAGGAAAACTGAAACTATCCACCTCCACTAGCCATCGCTCAGCAGATGGACGATCACGTTTAATGAGATCTTTCAACCCCGAATTTAGCAGCCATGCACCTAGCACGCCAACGAATAGAACAAGCGTTTCCCACTTATGCTTGAATTTAAAATACAACAGTCCTGCAACTATAAAAAAGAGAATAAATTCCGTGGATCCGCTTCCCATAAATGTGAAAAATTTTGCAACAGGCGTCCATGTATCACCTCTTTGATCTTGAATGTAACCGCCTACATGTTGATCAAAAGTTTGCAGCCATTTCGCCGAAATACTCTGCGACAACACAATAAAAATAAGGAGCAGAGCACCTGCTCCCCCTGTTCTCCACATTCCATGACTTACTCCTACTTTCCCCTTCATCTGTTTCATGCCCTCCCACGGCGAATCGTCAATGCTTACCTATTCTTACGCTGCTTGGCGCACTTTGCGCCCTTGTCTTCTCTTAATAATCAGTGGAACGATAGCAAAAACCGCATACATCGCTACGGCTCCGAGAAACTTCCATGACCAGATATCATTTAAGGAAGCACCAAAAACGTTATACACAATCGCTCCCGGAATAATGCCGATGAATGTAGCCCACGCATAGTCCCAAAAACGGATCTTCGATAAGCCAGCGCCATAGCTGATCCCATCAAATGGAAAAAAAGGCATAAGCCGCATATACAGCACCACCATGAAGCCTTTTTCCTCCGCTTTTTGATCAAAAGATAGCAGCTTAGGGCTTCTTAATATACGTTGAAAGCTGCCGCGGCCCCATTTGCGTGTAATGTAAAAAGACAGCAAGGCCCCTGCACCTGCACCAATAATATCGTAGATAGTCCCCCAAAAGGCGCCAAATACATAGCCCCCATAGAGCGTCAAAGGTGTTGCCGGGAACAAAACCAATGGCCTAAGCGTATACGCCAGGATATACAACAGACCCCCAAGCGGGCCCAAATCACGAAGCCATCTCGTGACCCAATTCAGATCTACATGTTCCCATACACCTGCCCATTTCAATACGAGTAGTCCCAGAATAGCAACAACAAACCAACTAATTAGCAACCAAAGCGGCTTTGAACGCGCCATGGCTCGCCTCCTTCATACTCCTGATTCCCAAAACTTGCAGGCGGAACTTTCCTCCATCTTACACAAATATGCTAGTCGATATCAACTTGACTGATGGTCATATGTTCCCTTCCGTTTTAAGACAGTTTTTAGACACGCCACGCATACCTCGTTCCCTTTCGATGCCTCGTCAGACACCTTATGATCACGTAATTCTTTATTCCTCAGAAGCCTCGATAATTCAGAAGAATAAGCAAATTAAGCTTGCTTATTCTTCCGATATTCGCCAACCCCCACATTTTTCCCGCCATCAATTAATCAMTTGAGCTAAAGTTAAAAACCAAATAAACAATAAGCACTACCTGCAAGGCACCAACGAATAGGTTTAACGTTAGCGCCAATTTGGCATATCTGCTTTTTAAACTACTTACACTTAAACAAACTCCTATTATGAAAAAAATCATGCCTAATAAATTAGATAATAAGAAAAAAGAAATAAACGATAATCCCGCTGTTCCAATTGCTAGTTTGACTCGTATACTCAGGACAAGCACCTCCCATGTTGCATTGCTGAAGTAATCTTATTTCAATTGACACATCGAAAGGTAGGAATTTACACTATAAGAATATATTAGGACTTCTTTTTCAAAGGAGTCAGCCTCCGCAACCATTTGCCATGTCCAACAAGTTGGGAGAAACGCATATGAAGAAGATTGTCGTTCTACTTCTATTAACTGCGCTATGCCTCTGGCAGTATGCAAGGACCTTAGTCGGTGGTGAGGATCCCTTCTTGCGATCGGATTACAGTAAGCTTCGACCTGTGAAGATTGAGAGGGTTATTCCAACTCAGGAAATAAAGCAGCTTCAAGAGATTGTAAGAGAGGCACGGGAGAAAGAGCTCAAGATCTCAATTGCCGGCCAACGTCACAGCCAAGGCGGGCATACATACTACAAGGACGGCATTGTGCTGGATATGACCCCATTTAATAAAGTCCTCACCTTTGACGAGAAGGCCAAGACAATTACCGTTCAGTCTGGTGCCACATGGGCAGATGTACAGAAGTATATCAATCCGTATGGGCTTGCGGTGAAGACCATGCAGTCGCAAAATATTTTTACCATCGGAGGCTCGATCTCCGTCAATGCACATGGCCGTGACATTCGGAATGGCTCACTTATTAGTTCAGTCGAATCCTTCCGGCTATTGGGGGCGGATGGCCAAATAAGAAATGTTTCACGATTTGAAAATACGGAGCTATTCCCGTTGGCGTTAGGTGGATACGGCCTATTCGGTGTCATCTTGGATGTAACTTTATCGCTTACAGATGACGAAGTGTACGAGATGACAAGTGAAACAATGACGACAGAAGCCTATTCGGACTACTTCCTTAACCAGGTTAAGCAAAATCCCAACATCCACATGCATCTCGCACGTATTTCTGTCGCGCCGGACACCTTCTTAACGGAAATGTATGCTACAAATTACAGAGCTCGACCTGATCTTCCTCTTACTGATTATAATAAGTTAAAGCTGAATGACAGCTATGTGCTGCCTTTGAAAATTCTATTTGGAGTCAATCGATCCTTTGATTGGGGGAAGAATGCCTTTTGGAACTTACAGCGGTATTTCCTTATCGGTCACAGCACAATCCTAACTCGTAACAACGCTATGCGATCCGAATCTGATTTTATGGATTATAGCTCGGATACCAAAAATGATCTTCTCCAAGAATTCTTTGTTCCCGTAGAACATTTCAGTGACTTTATTAACGGCATAAAGCCTATCCTCCAAGAAGAACAATTAAACCTATTAAATATTACGGTTCGATACGTCAATCAGGATGAGGAAGCGGCGCTTTCGTATGCGAAAAGTGACATGTTCGCCCTCGTTTGTCTGTTCAATACCCCGCTAAGTGAAGCGGCGCAAGCTCTTATGACCCATGGAATCCGGCGGATTAACGATGAATTAATTCCATTAAACGGATCCTATTATTTGCCTTATGCCCCCTTCCCTTCGGTCGATCAGTTCCGGGCGGTATATCCAAAAGCGGAAACCTTCTTCCAGGCCAAAGACAAGTGGGACCCACAGCATCTTTTCATGAACCAATTCTATGACGATTATAGGGGGCACTAGAATGAATGTGCGTATGCTCATCAAATCCCAAAGCTTAGCAACATTGGCGGCGGGGATGATATATCCCTATTACTTGTTGTTTCTGAAAAATCTCGGCAGTACGTATTCCGCATATGGCCTCGCTTTTGCCATATTCACAATAAGCTCGGCAGCATCCGCCATTTGGCTGGGCAAGCTCATAGACCGCTCCTCGAAAAAGCTCATGGCCGGAAGCTCCCTGGGCATGATGGCGGCGATGCTCATTTTCCCTTGGATTCCTTCTTACGGCATCGTCTTGCTTCTCCAAGCTTTCATGGGTGTATGTAATGCCATGCAGAAAATGAGCGAGCGGGGATTGCTTGCTGATGGGACTAAGCCGGGAAAACGCGGCGGTACGCTTGGCAATTACCACTTTTGGACATCCGTAGCATCTGGATTTGCTGTCCTTATAGGCGGTTATATCATTGACTGGCTAACGATTGATGTCTTGTTTTACGTGAGTGCGTTCATTTACGGAGGGAGTGCGTGGATGACACTTCGAATGCGTGAAGAAACGATGGAGAGTAACAACCACACGCAACAATAACTGGAAAACCTCCCGTTATTTTTCCTATTTCAGCTGGATTTAGAAGAATAACTGGAAAATAGGTAGGCAATTTTTGAGTTTTTAGTGTTTCTGAAGTTATCGGATGGAAATAACTGCATGCTTTCCATTTATCTCTCTAAAATTGGGGATTTACGCGGAATTACCTGTATGTTTTCCCGTTATTTTGTACGTCTTGAAATCCGTGATATTCCCACGAACAGGTGTATTCTCAGGTGTAATGTAGTCAGTTTTTATGACTCCCCCTGTCGAATTTAAATACACAGCACGAATGTTGACACCATATGTGTTGTTATCGCCTGTCAACACTTGTGTCTTGAATTTGGCCGACATCCGATACTCTTGGTTAGGTATGACAGGAATATTGCCTTGGTTCACTGTCAGTCGGCTTTTGTTCGGAGCAGGCGAGCTGATTTTCAATGATCTTAAGCCATCGGGATGATAAATCGTATCTACCGTCACGATCGGAGCGACAGTCGTAACCGTCGTATCCACCCATATGCCCCATTTGTCCGCTGTTCTCGTCGTCCATCCCGGCTGTACGGTCGGCGTCAAATTCTCGAACGAGCCATTCTGGATCACGTTCACCTCTTCCGCCTGGCCCACAGCCGGGCTTACAGCTCCCAAACCTAGAGGCAGCAATAAGCTCGTTAGCATAACCATGATCAATGCCAAGCTCCCTCTCCTTTTTCCACGCATCAATGAATCACCCTCTTCTCCAAATTTAGCGCATGTTTAAGCGCTTACACTTATACTAATGTCTCACGCTTATCCTGCCTATATCTCGTTCTACTGGGTGATAAACATTTCTTCATTTGGCGAGTAACCGATGTTCAGCTACACTATCCATGATTCAGATTTCTGACTTTCACCAATAACAACTGGTATTTAATTGAAATAGATGGATTGTGCCCGTACATTTTAGTATAATAACCGTTAGGCTTTCGACTTTGTAGAATTTTGGGTGATTTTGTCGAATTGGAAAATAACCCCTTTGACTATATMCGAGTTTTTTAGTAGGATATAGTCATGTCATTGGTTAATTCATACATAAATAGATTAGGGGAGAGATACATCATGAAAAAAGTTATATTTTCCGTTCTTGCCGCAACTGTCTTACTAACGGGTTGTGGGGCTGCCAAAACAGACACAGCATCACCTGCAGCATCCGGTGCACCAGCCGCTAAATCAGATAAAAAGATTATCCTTATAACGCCTGAGAAAATCGGTGTTAACCCATTCTTCACACAAATGGATGAGGGTGTTAAGAAAGCTAGCAAAGAATTTGGTGTTACCGTTAAGACGGTAGAATCCGCAGATGCAAGCGCGATTGAGCAAAACCTGCGCGCAGCCATTGCTGATAATTATGATCTAATCATTACAAGCTCCTTCACAGCTGAGGATGCACTTAAAAAAGTAGCAACTGAGAATCCGAAGAAATCCTTCGCGATTATTGATACCGTTGTTGATCTTCCGAATGTTCGCAGCGTTGTTTTCCGTGAACATGAAGCAGCTTACTTGCTTGGAGCAGCAGCTGGTCTTTCTACGAAGAAAAACATTGTAGGTATGGTTGCAGCCGTTGATATCCCACTTATCAAGAAATACACAGTTGGTTTCCAAGAGGGCTTGAAAGCAACGAATCCGAATGCCAAGTTCATCGTTAACTATGTAGGCAGCTTCACGGATCCAGCGAAAGCGAAAGAATTGGCACTAACACAATTCTCGCAAGGCGCAGACTTCATCGCAGGCGCATCCGCAGTAGGCGATCTTGGTGTATTTGAAGCAGCGAAAGAAAAAGGCTTCTATACTTCCGGACAAGACATTGACCGTACGTTAACAGATCCACAGCACATCGTACTTTCCCAATTGAAAGGTACAGATGCTGTTGCTTACCAAACTGTGAAAGATTTCGTAAATGGCACGTTCAAATTCGGCGCTGTTGACTACGGCTTGAAAGAAGATGGCGTTGGTCTTACATTCGTTACAAGAGAAACAACTTCAGCACTAAGTCCATTTGTTGGACAAGATGTTGTAACGAAGGTTAAAGCTATCCGTGATGATATCGTTTCTGGTAAAGTAAAAGTAGAAAATCCAGTAAAATAATTGGTATCATAATCGCATATATGTTTGACTTGGAGACTGTTTACGGAGACGTAAGCAGTTTCCTCATGTCTAGGTAGAGGAGCGAAAAACCGTTATGCTGCTTCAAATGCGTCAAATCACGAAAACTTATGGCAATTTAACAGCGAATTCCAGCGTTGATTTCTCACTGCGTCAAGGTGAAATTCATGCATTAGTGGGAGAAAACGGCGCTGGAAAGACCACCTTAATGCGCATTTTGTACGGCATGGAGCAGCCTTCGGCTGGAAATATTCTTTTGAACGGCAACGAAGTAACTTTCAGCAATCCCACAGATGCCATTCGACATGGTATTGGGATGGTGCACCAGCACTTTATGCTATTCCCTTCGTTTACTGTGGCTGAAAATATCGTGATTGGCAACGAGCCCAAAGCCGGTCTGACATTTGACCGTAAAGAAGCCATCACACAAATCGAAGAGCTGTGCGCCAAGTATCGCCTCCCTATTGATCCGCGTAGGAAAGTCGCTGATTGCCCACTAGGTTTGCAGCAACGCGTTGAGATCTTGAAGGTGTTATATCAAGGTGCAGACATCATTATCTTGGACGAGCCCACGGGTGTGCTCACGCCGCTGGAAGCCAAAGAACTTCTTGTCATTATGAAAAGCCTAGCCAATCTGGGCAAAAGCTTCATCATCATCACGCATAAGCTCCATGAAGTTATGGAAGTTGCCGACCGCGTTACCGTGCTTCGCGATGGCAAAATGACAGGTACCGTGGATGCAAATGCCACGAACATTGAAGAGCTTTCCAAGCTCATGGTTGGCAGAGATTTGAAGCAGCTTAAGAAACGCGCTCTAACTGTCGGTCAAACCGTCCTTCAAGTTCAAGATGTTTCCATTCTTGGAGATAAAGGAAAGCCAGTGCTCGATCGTGTCAATTTACAGGTGAAAGCTGGAGAAATCGTTGGTATTGCTGGTATTTCAGGCAATGGCCAGTCGGAATTGATTCAAGCTATCTCTGGCCTTCAGACGATTGATCAAGGAGACATTCAATTATTAGGTAAGCCTGTTCGAGGACGCTCCGTTCGTGAAATTAGGGAAATTGGACTTTCTCATGTACCAGAGGATCGGTATCAATGGGGAGCAGCCAAAGAAGGAACTGTGTTAGAGAATGGCACCATGGGTCACCATAAAACCAAAAGCCGCTCTGGCCTCCTACAAGGCAAAGAACTCCGCAACATGATTAGCGGCTTCATCCAGCAATTTCAGATTAAAGCGGGATCTCAAGATGCCAAAGTGAAGTTTCTATCCGGCGGTAACTTGCAGAAGCTTATCGTAGCGAGGGAACTTGCACAGAAGCAGCCCTTCTTAATTGCCGCTGAGCCGACTCGTGGTGTAGATATTGGCGCCATGGAATTGATTCATGAAGAACTGCTTCGTAAACGGGATGAACAAGGTGCTATATTACTAGTCTCCTCGGAATTAACAGAGATCCTGCAGTTGTCTGATCGTATTTTGGTTATGTACGAGGGACGAATCGTGGGCGAATTGTCCGCGGCAGATGCAACCGAGGAGCAAATCAGCTTATGGATGGCAGGGGGAACTTCCAATGCTTAAAAGACTATTCAACCTAAGCGCTTGGATTCAGCCGCTGATTGCCATCATCATTGGGTTGCTCGGTGGTGCCATTGCCATTATGCTGATTGGCGGGTCCGTCGTTGAAACTTACACAGAGATGTGGAAAGGTGCCTTCGGCAACTTCTTCTATTTCACGAATACGTTAACACGCGCCACGCCACTCATTCTTGTTGGGTTAGGTGTATCGATCGCGTTTCGTGCTGGATTTTTCAATATGGGGTCAGAAGGCCAAATGATTCTTGGCGCTTTATCCAGCGCCATGGTTGCTCTGTACCTGCCTGGGCCTCCGTTGTTTAAATTGCTCGCCGCGATGCTTAGCGGCATCTTGGCAGGCGGAATTTGGTCAGTCTTCGCTGGCTGGCTGGATGCTAAATTCCGAATGAATTTGATCATCACAACACTGTTGCTTAACTATATAGCTGCTCTATTCGCAGGATATTTGGTGGCGTATCCGCTCAAAGATAAATCCGGCTCAGCTGCGCTAGCCCAAACGATGATGATCGATAAAGGTGTATGGCTGCCCAAATTGTTTCAAGGCATGAGCATCCATGGCGGCTTTATCATTGCCCTTGCACTCGCCATACTTCTGTTTCTATTCATTAAATATACCGTAGCTGGTTATGAGGTTCGCATGCTGGGCTATAATCCACTGTTTGCAGCATATGGCGGGGTAAATAGACGGAAAGTTATGCTGACGAGTATGTTTGCCAGCGGCGGTTTCGCAGGACTCGCCGGCGCCGTTGAGGTGCTCGGCATGCAATATCGGTATACCGATGGCATGATTTCGAATCCAGGCTATGCATGGTCAGGCATCATGGCGACCTTGCTTTCAGGAGCGCATCCTTTAGGCACAGCACTTGCGTCCATTCTGCTTGCTGCCTTGCAAACCGGGGGCATGGGTGTTGAACGCAATACAGATATTCCGCTGCAGATATCCAGTGTTATTCAATCGTTGCTCATTCTCTTTGTAACAGCCAAAATCAGCTTTACTCTATGGAAACGCCGGAAAGGAGGCAAGGGCGATGCAGCATCTTCTTGATGTATCTTTATTTAACTCCATGATTCGCATGGTCGCTCCGATTCTTCTTGCAGCACTAGGCGGAGCTATCTGCTCGCGAGTCGGCTTGTTTAATGTCGGTTTGGAAGGGTTCGTCCTCGTCGGTGCCTTCTCCGCGATTGTTGGTAATTACTACACGGGCAACGTATTCCTAGCTGTGCTCATCGCCATAGCCGTGACCATGCTGTTTTCGTTGATTTTTGCTTATATGAGTATCCATTTACAGGCGAATGTCATCGTTGTCGGGATTTCATTCAACTTCCTTGCCTTAGGCTTGACGGCATTTTGTTTGAAGGCTATTTTCAACGTAAAAGGCGCTTATTATGATAAAAATATGATCGGACTGCCGAAGTGGGACATCCCCCTCATTCAAGACATCCCTGTCCTTGGCGGGATTATTTCCGGGCATTCCCCTCTTGTCTATCTTGCTTTTGCACTTGTCTTCGCCCTTCAGTATTTGCTATTCAAATCCGTCCTTGGCTTCCGCATGATTGCTGTCGGTGAAAACCCAGTTGCCGCCAAGAGCATCGGCATTAAAGTCAATCGGATGCAATATATCGCGGTGCTCATCTGCGGAGTCCTTTGCGGACTCGCTGGCGCGCAGCTCTCTCTCGGACAGGTGACCATGTTCACCGAAGGCATGACGGCTGGCCGCGGCTTCATCGCGCTCGTTGCAACCATGCTGGGGCAAGCCAATCCGATTGGCGTCATGGCGTCCAGCTTACTGTTTGGCTTAATGGATGCGTTCAGTATCCGATTACAGGGCTTCTCATTACCAACCCATTTCACACAAATGCTGCCTTATATCGTGACCTTACTTGCGATGCTGTTTTTCCGTAAAAGCAACTACTTGGCGGATGCACAGAAAGCGAATGGCAGTTCGCGTTGAGAAATTAGCAAGATATGCTTAGGAACGCTTACGAAGTGAGTTTTCCTAAAGGAAAACTTTTAGGAGGATGGCAGATGCATAAAGACACCAAAGCGGAGCGCATCAAACGCATGCAAATCCCCGCTGTAGACGTTCCACCAGAGCTTGCTGGTCGGATTCCACCTGGTCAAGTCGTGACGGACCGTTTTCCTATTTTACATGAAGGAGAAGTCCCCAAATATGATATGACAGCGTGGTCGCTGCGCGTTTTTGGAGAAGTAGCCGAAGAGAAAACATTCAACTATGACGACATATTGACATTACCACACACACAAATCCAGTGTGATATTCACTGTGTGACCCGTTGGTCCAAGCTGGATACCGTATGGGAAGGTGTGCGCTTCCGAGATTTCCTTCAACTGATCGATGTAAAACCCGAGGGAAAATATGTCATGATCCATGCGGATAATGACTATGAAACGAATGTGCCACTCGCTGATCTCATGGGAGATGATATCTTGCTGGCAACGACTTTCGATGGCAAGCCACTCACACTTAAGCATGGTTGGCCGCTTCGTCTCGTTGTTCCGCATTTGTATTTCTGGAAAAGTGCCAAGTGGATTCGCGGAATCGAGTTCATGGCGGAAGATCGCGAAGGCTTCTGGGAACGCAATGGCTTTCATAACGTCGCAGATCCGTTCGAAGAACAGCGCTTCTCCGGCGAAGCCATTCCAATCCCCGAAGATGAGTGGGTCAGAAAGGAGTTTGATTAAGTTGCTTTTATCCATCTTACAAGTCAATACGGAAGACTTATCTCCCTATGCTATCGTGTGCGGTGATCCGTTCCGAGCAGAGGCTATTTCCCGCAAGCTAGACAATGCACGTGAGCTTTCCTTCAGCCGAGAATATCGAACTTTCGTAGGCGAAAAGGATGGCGTTCCCATCACTGTCGTGAGTCATGGTGTCGGGTCGCCAGGAGCGGCAGTTTGCTTCGAGGAGCTCATCAAAGGCGGCGTAACGACGCTGATTCGCGTTGGAACCGCTGGATCTTACTCCGCCGACGTCCCCCCAGGAAGTCTCGTTGTAAGCACAGCCGCGGTACGTGAAGAAGGCTTAACTCGCCAGTTAGTTCCTCACGGCTTCCCCGCTGTAGCTGATCACGCTGTTACTCGAGCGCTGTATGAAGCGGCTTCTGAAACGGACGGCCTCGTGAAGCAAGGAATTACAGTAACCTTGGATGCTTTCTTCCAAGGAGTCGAGGAATTCCCTCACCGTAAATACAAGCAAGCTGGCGCTTTGGCCGTTGAGATGGAAATTGCCGCCCTCTATGTGATTGCTTCGCTGCGTGGTGTGCGCGCTGGCGCCATTGTTGCCTTGGACGGTTATGCAGATGCCGATCTGCGGGAAGTGTACAACCCGCATACAGATGTCGTTTCTGGCGCCATTGAGCGGGAAATTGATGCTGCGATTCGTGCGATTGTGAAGTTACATACAGAAGACAACTAACGCTATATTAGTAAGCCCGTCAGGAAATTCCTGACGGGCTTTTATAGAGATGCAGCACTTAAGACTATACCTAACGAAATTTGCTCGACCTCCCGTTACCCAACCTACATATCACCTGCCAACTCTCCTTCCCGCTCTCCCACTACCCAACCTCCCCCTGCAAAAGTGCAAAAGTACATCTTTTCCACCATTTCTCCACTCTTCAACTGAAATGCGTGCGAATAGGCATCAATTTTACTGTTACCCAGCGTTTTCTCGCCAATTCACTCCAAAAGGTTGCACTTTCGCACTTATTCTTCCGCATTTACTCCTTGCCCTCAAAAAGGATGCTCTTTTGCATCTTTGAACACAGTACTCCCCACAGCAACACACTAAAACCCCGTCGTTGTGCCCCTCACTCATATCAACTAACTAAAAAAAACCTCCACCTCCACTTTTCAGTGGATTTGAAGGTTTTTCACTTATCTTATTTCATTTAAATTACGCTAACCATTGCTTCACTTTCGCTGAGAAGTTATTCAGCATCTCTTGTGAACCGAATTGGCCGCTGAAATCTTCAATACCAAGGTAACCATCGTAGCCAACTGCTTTCAAATCACCCAGCACTTGCTTCCAGTTCACGATACCCTCATCAATCGGTGTCCATCCGCTTTTCCAAAGCTTAATACCATCTTGCTCTTCACCTGAAAGTGTCCATGCCGCATTCTTAACATGCACATGTGCAAGGTAAGGTCCTAGCAATTCAAGACCCATACGGTGGTTCTCGAAGCCTTCATGCACCATGTTGCCCGCATCGTGAAGCACACCAATGTTCTCCGGTTTGAAACCAGATACGAGTCTATGCGCCAGACCAGCGCTCGCAGTGATCGTATTGTGATGCGTCTCCACCAAACCTTTAACGCCGTACTGCTGGGAAAGTTCTTGGACATGGTGAAGGTAGTCCACTGCTTTAGCAAACAAATCATTGTAGTTTTTGCTTTTATCGTAACCAGGTACGCCAACACGGATGAATGGCACGCCCATTTTTTGAGCTGCTTTAAACACATGCTCCGTTTCAGCAACATTGCAGTCATTCAAATAAGGTGTAATGCTCAGGTTCACAAGGTTCTCGTTCAGAGCTGCTTGCTTGAAGCGGTCTAGTTCTGCATCTGAAGCAGCCGGGTCAATGGAGCACAGATTGTTTCTCCAGAACGATGGCGTCTCTCCCACTGCGTCCGCAGGGATATCTTTGAAGCGCCACTCAATGCCAGTGATACCAGCAGCGGCAGCAGCTTTAGCAAGCTCTTCAGGTGTAAAGTCTGGTGTAGCGACAGTAAATACGGATAATTTCATATATAAGCCTCCTAAAAGTTTTTCGCTAGAAAAACTAGCATCGTAACATAAGCTTAGGTATTAGCAAGATCCCATTGCATGTTTATCTCTCCTATATTTTGCAGTATAATAAAAACGTATTCATTGCATTAATTGGGCAAAAGTTTGCTAATATTGACTCCAATCACAGAGGAGATCTTCACATGCAGGAAATGTACAAAAATCTCGATCGGCTGTTGACTTTCCGACACGCTGTAACTCATAATCCATTACCGTTGGACTTTCACCAGCATCAGGACCAATATGAAATCTATTTCTTCCTTACCGGCGATGTCCATTATTTCATTGAAAAGCAAGTGTATCCCCTACAGTACGGCGACCTGCTGATCATGCACAGCAATGAGCTTCATCGGCCTAATTTCCAATCGAAGAAACAACGCTACGAGAACGTGGTCATTCATTTCAATCCAGCGCTGCTGCAACATGTTAATTCTCATCAGTTCGACTTGTTGAACTGCTTCAATAATCGTGTTTTTGGTGAGCAAAATCGTATGAGACTGACGCCGCCGCAAATTGACGACATCATGAAACTTTATGATCGTATGGAAATGCATCGCCGCCCGCAAGCACTGCCAGGTTCAGAAATCCTATATTTTGCAACCTTTATTGAGCTGCTCGTTTTTATTAATCGAATCTTCCAGAATCAAGGGAAACAAGAAGAACAGGTCATGATGCCAGACAAGCTCTCCTCTCTCTTCACCTACATTGATGAAAATTTAGATCAGGACCTGTCGCTCGAGATACTCGAACAAGTCGTCTTCATGAATCGCTCCTACCTTTGCCGACTTTTCAAAAAGCATACAGGAAGCACCATTCACGAGCATATCCTGTTCAAGCGTATCGCCAGGGCCAAACATTTGCTGCGCGAAGGCTCCACCGTCACCGACACGTGCCAGCTTGCTGGCTTCAACGATTATTCAAACTTCATTCGGACTTTTAAAAAGGCCGTCGGCCTCCCCCCTCGTCAATACCAATCGCAGCAACGACGAGTGTAATAAGCAGCTGCTTGTCTTGGAAAATCCAATCCATACTTAGGAGTTGACCTTTGTGTCCCACAGTCCAATTGCATCCCCGCAAGGACTGGCGCTGGTTGCCAGAATCCGCGATTTTTGCACAAAACTGCCGGAAGTAGCAGAAAAGGTTGATGGCTTTGGCCACACCACCTTTCGTGTCAAAGACAAACCTTTTATTTTTATAGGTGATAGGGATACGCAAGTATCCACCTCGCTCAAAACGAACCTTACTACACAAGAGTTCCTCMTAGGCCAAGACAGCACAGCTTATACGAAGACGCCTTATATCGGCCAGCATGGCTGGGTTAGTATTATGAATATTGATCTTGTGCCATGGGCAGAGATCGAGGATTTGATCGTAGAAGGCTACGCAAGAACGGCACCTAAGAAGCTTGTCCAACAGTTGAAAGCCACCATGTCATAATCCCGTTGTTTATTACAAAAAAAGGTTGCCCAGGTCTCAAAGACTTGGGCAACCTTTTTAGTTATGCAGAACCTATTTCAGGTTCTCTGGATTTAATACAAGAAGCTCAGGCAATACGAAGATACCGTCTTTACGGATCAACACATCGTCAAACCAAATTTCGCCGCCACCATACTCAGGACGTTGGATATTCACCATATCCCAGTGCAACGAAGATTTGTTACCGTTGTAGGCATCATCATAACAATTGCCAGGGGTGAAGTGGAAGCTGCCGTCGATTTTCTCATCGAACAGAATATCTTTCATCGGGTGCTGAATATAAGGATTCACGCCGATCGCGAACTCACCTACATAGCGCGCACCTTCATCCATGTCGAAAATTTCATTGATACGATCCGTGTCATTCGCAGTCGCTTTGACGATTTTACCATTTTCGAAATGAAGCACCACATTCTCGAAAATAAAGCCATCATGCGGTGAAGGTGTGTTATATGAAATAACACCGTTTACCGAATCACGGACTGGTGCGGAGTACACTTCGCCATCTGGAATGTTCAGTTCGCCGTCGCATTTCACGCCGCCAATGCCTTTGATCGAGAACGTCAAGTCCGTACCTGGACCAACAAGACGTACTTTGTCTGTGCGATCCATAAGCTCTTTTAACGGATCCATCGCTTTGGACATTTTACCATAATCCATCGTACATACATTGAAATAGAAATCCTCGAACGCATCCGTACTCATACTCGCAAGCTGAGCCATCGAAGACGTTGGGTAGCGAAGAACAACCCATCTTGTATCCTTGATGCGAACATCGAAATGTACCTGTTGATAGTACACGGAATTGTACAACTTCATCCGATCAGCCGGAATATCCGACAGTTCATAAATGTTCGCGCCGCCGCGTACACCGATGTAACCGTTCATTTGTTTCATTTGGAAGGCATCTGCATCTGCCCATGTTTGCATTTGAGCTTCCGTACCGTTCATAACCAGCTCACGAATCACAGCATGATCGCGCAAGTTAACAAAAGGATGTGCACCCGCGGCATGAACCTTTTTGACGATTTCTTTCACAAGGGCAGAATCAATCCCATAAGCTTCAATTAAAATATTTTCACCTGGCTGTGCCTTAACTGAATAATTCACCAATACATCAGCAAGCTTAGTTAATCTAGGATCCAGCATGTGTTATCTCTCCTCTTCATTGGCGGGTTCGATGGGGTCAAAGCCTCTTTCATGTGTCTGAAAGCCGACCGTCGTCAAATAGAACCATTCCCCATTCTCCTCTTGCTCGGCATCTAGTTCATAAATAAGCGCACGGAATTTCCTCAACCATTCGGCATATTTCGCTTTACTCATTTTGACTTCAACCTGCGTCATGATAATCGGCCACTGGGATCGGTCTGGCGATGGAATTTGAAACGCCTCTTCAGGGGCATTAATCGCTCTGTTTCTAGCATGTCCAAGTACACTTAATGTACGTTCTCGGTAATAATTTTCTACCTCCGAAACATACGGGAGCAAGTTCTCTCCAGGCACAAAACCACGTGCTACGGCACGATAAAATTTTTGCACAATGCCATTCTTAAGCTCCGTACGAACAACGCAAATCAAATTATGACGTTCAAGCTCATTCAAATGATAATGCACCTTGGCACGCGCCATCCCTAACAACTTAGCCAACTGCTGACCTGTATAAGCTTTCTCTATGAGATATAGCAGTACTCTAGCGCGAAGTGGATCACTAATTGTTTTGAGTTGTTCGAGTTCTTCAATGATATAAACAGGCTGCAGTTTCATCGTGGATCCGACCTCCCTCTCCAGTACCAAGATTAACGAATGTACCCATGCTAGAACGAGTTTTACCTCGAAAAAGCCTTGCTACAAGCGCCTCTTGGTCTTCTTATAATCTCTTAAAGAGATTAATTAAACGACGGTCAAATCTTTTTAACCGTATCATAATGCTAAACAGAATCTATGTCAATTGCGGTTTCAGACTACCTAATAATTCAGTACGAGGCCTTTTTTCATGCGACATTTCACCGCTTTAAAGGATTACCGAAATTAAGCTTTCTACTATGGTAGCAAAAAGGGACGTTTCTGTCACCATTAAAGGTAGAAACGTCACCAATAAATTACCGAGCTAGGCTGTATGGCTCCATTCAATGGAGCTCTCTCATCTACGATTGTTTAAAACTAGTAATTTCAGGTGTACTTCAGATGACAGATAATGATTATTGTCAGTTGTTATTCATTAACCTGAGGCGGGAATGCGCTGTTCCACTATCAATTACTTAAACCGAATTCTTCGGCTAACAGAAAATGATTTTTGTCATTTGATAGCGCTGTGGTGGCGGAAGATGCAAATGAGGACCCGGAGGGCTACTCTATCAAATGCTCATAACCAGAAATTTCGAATTACAAAAAATGATTTTTGTCAGTTGTTACTCTTTAACCTGAGGCGGGGGTGCATTGTTCAACTTTCAATTATTTAAACCGAGTTCTTCGGCTAACAGAAAATGATTTTTGTCATTTGATAGCGCTATGGTCGCGGAAGGTACGTATAAGGACTCGGAGGGCTACTCTATTAAATGCTCATAACCAGCAATTTCGAATTACAAAAAATGATTTTTGTCAGTTGTTATTCATTGGCCTGAGGCGGGGATGCATTGTTCAACTTTCAATTATTTAAACCGAGTTCTTCAACTAACAGAAAATGATTTTTGTCAGTTGTTAGCGCGCTTTGGTGAATGAAGATATGAATGAGGGCCTGGAAGGCTACTCTATCAAATGCCCAGCAATTTCGAATTACAAAAAATGATTTTTGTCATTTGTTATTTGTTATTCATTAGCCTGAGGCGGGGGTGCATTGTTCAACTTCCAATTATTTAAACCGAGTTTTTCAACTAACAGAAAATGATTTTTGTCATTTGATAGCGCTGTGGTGGCGGAAGATGCAAATGAGGACCCGGAGGGCTGCGCTACGGGAAAAACAGCGTGCGCAACGCCGCTGCAGCTTCGCGCGGTGAGCGAGCACCCGCGATGGCGCTCACCACTGCCACGCCGTCCGCGCCTGCGCGGATGACGGCGCCTGCATTCGTGGCATCGATTCCCCCGATGCCCACAAGCGGCAGCTGGATGCCGCCTGCGCGCATCCGCGCTAGTACGGCAGGCCCCTGGACCTCACGCGCATCGAGCTTCGTGCGCGTGGCGTACTGGGGGCCTACACCAAGATAGTCGGCGCCTTCGGCCAGCGCCGACTGGGCTTCGCCCAGATCGTGGGCCGAGACGCCCACGATCATATTCGGCAGCCGCTCGCGCACCGCGGCGGCTGGGGCATCCTCTTGGCCGATGTGGATACCATCGGCCAAGAGCTCTAGAGCGAGCCGTTCATCATCGTTCACGATGAACGGGATCCCGCGCTGCGCGCAAAGGCGGCGCAGCCGTGCGCCCAGCGCGAGCAGCTCCGGCCCCTGCAGGGCGCCGGGGCCCTTCTCGCGCAGCTGAAACATCGTGATGCCGCCGTCGATGGCGGCTTCCAGCACTTCATACGGGTCAGCCCCGCCACAATTCGGGCTGCCCATCACCAAATACAAACGCAGAGCTTTACGCAGCTCTCCAGCACTCAACACGACACTCATCGCACACCTCGCATGGCCGTATCATTGGAATCAGCAGCTCGAACACCCTGCTGATACGCCCAATGATTCGTCGGTCCATGCCCGCTGCCGATATGTAAAGGCTCCGAAATCGCAGCGTGGATGAAGTTCTTCGCCAGCTGCAAAGACGCCTTAGTCGTAAGTCCCTGCGCCAACCCCGAGGTCAAAGCAGCTGCAAATGTGCAGCCTGTTCCATGCGTATGCTGTGTAACTAATCTTTTGGAGGTGAACTCCGTAAAGGAAACGCCATCATACAGCAAATCCGTCGCCTGCTCCGTATTCACTTCATGGCCGCCTTTGATCATCACATGCTTGCAGCCGTATGCATGAATTCGCAAAGCCGCTTTCTGCCGAGAGTCCCTGTCCGTAATCAATATCCCGCTAAGCGCCTCCGCTTCAGGAATATTCGGCGTCACCACATCAGCTAGGGGCAGCAAGGAATGAATCATCGCGTCAATCGCCTCTTGCTGCAAGAGCGAAGCTCCGCCCTTGGCGATCATCACCGGGTCTACAACGATTTGCTCCCATGCATACTTCTTAATCGCCGCCGCTACGATGCGAATAATTTCTCCGCTAAACAGCATTCCTGTTTTGAGTGCATCAGGTCGCAAATCTTCACCAATAGATGCCAGTTGGCGTTCGATTGCCTCTGCGCTTATTGGGTAAACCCCTTGCACACCTAGTGTATTCTGTGCGGTAACAGCCGTAATCACGGACATTCCGTACACGCCGAGTTCTTGAAATGTCTTCAAATCTGCCTGAATGCCCGCTCCACCGCCACTGTCCGAGCCGGCAATCGTCAATGCTTTGTAAATCGCCACGATACTCCCCCCTACTTACATTTTGCAACTATTTGTGCTAACGGTCACGACAGACGCTATTGTCGCCTATTTCACTATCTCCATAATCTAACGGACACGGCAGTCGTTATCGCAGCTGAATTTTCCAAATGAGCAAGAAAATCGACTGAATAACGACCTCTGTGTCCGTTAGCTTTTTAAAACTTCATCTATACACGAAATAACGGTTCCTGTGTCCGTTAGCCAAGGGAAGACCAAGACCAAGACCAAGACCAAGACCAAGACCAAGACCAAGACCAGACCAGACCAGACCAGACCAAAACCAAAGCCAAAGCCAAAACCTAGAACTACACCCGGCTCAACCCATCCATCGGACTGCTCGCCGATGCATATCGCTTCTTCGGAATGCGCCCCGCTTCAAAGCCCGCACGTCCCGCTTCGATCGCGAGTTTCATGGCATAAGCCATTTTGACGGGATCCTTCGCTCCAGATACTGCTGTGTTCAGCAGCACACCGTCTGCTCCCATTTCCATCGCCAACGATGCATCAGAAGGCGCACCAATCCCTGCGTCCACGATGACCGGAACTGTCGCCTGCTCGATGATAAAGCTCAGATTCAACGGGTTAATGATTCCCTGCCCCGTGCCAATCGGTGATGCACCAGGCATAATCGCGTGTACGCCAAGTGCTTGCAAACGTTTGGCTAATAACACATCATCCGATGTATAAGGAAGTACGATAAATCCTTCCTCCAGCAGCATTTCCGACGCTTTCAGCGTTTCCACAGGATCGGGCAGCAGCGTCATTTCATCCCCAATAACTTCGACTTTGATCATGTCGCACAGGCCAGAAGCCTTAGCTAAACGTGCGATGCGGACGGCTTCTTCGGCTGTTTTGGCACCGGCTGTATTCGGCAGCAACGTGAAATTCGACGTGTCCAACATGGACAAGAAATTCGGCTGACTCGCCTCAAAAATGTTCATCCGACGAACGGCAAACGTCAGAATTTGGGACTCACTAATATCCACCGCTTGTTTTTGAATCTGAAAATCAGGAAACTTCCCCGTACCTAGCAACAGACGTGAACGAAACTCATATGGACCGATTTTTAACATATCTTTATCCTCCTCCAACGAAATGAACGATCTCAATTTTGTGACCTTCCGCAAGCTCAGCACCAGCGTGATCCTCTTTATGTAAAATGGCTGCGTTATGCTCAACCACGAGCATTTTGTCGCTTAGGTCGAAATGCGCAAGCAGCTCCACAACGGTCCTAATCGTATCGGGTACGTCAACCTGCTGACCATTAATGTGCAGTTTCAATGCTTATCAATTCCTTTCCTGTAGCTGAAAATATGTCTTGACCCTGCTGACTCACTCGCGTGGTCTTTGGCGAAAAATCCGGGCTGAAGGCATCCAGCCAAGGGGCTATCGCACTATTCCCTTGGTCTCCTCCGCCATCTCCGCCCAAAATCCAATCCGCCATCACCCTCCCGGTGATCGGGCTCAGCAGAATCCCGTTGCGGTAATGACCGCACGCTGTATACAAGCCCTCCACCGTCGGTACTTTGCCGATGTAGGGCAGCCCGTCGGCTGTCTGCGGGCGCAGCCCCGACCAAGCCTTCTCCCACTCTGCATCGCCGAGGGCGGGCATCAGCCCCCTCGCGCGATCCATCAGCTCGGCTAAGCCCGAGAGCGATACCTTGCGGTCATAGCTGTGCGGCACGACCGTCGCGCCGACCACCAGCCGTCCGCCGGCTTTCGGAACGATATAGCACCCTGGCGAGAACAGGGTTTTCTTCAGGAGCGGCTTCGGCGTCCTAACGGAGAAGCACTCGCCTTTCACGGGATACATCGGCAAGTCGATGCCGATGCCCGCTAGCAGCTGACCGCTCCACGTGCCTGCGGCGACGACCACGTGGTCGCTGTAGAGCGGACCAGCGGCCGTCAGCACGCCGATGACGCGCTCCTGCGCGGTCAGCAGCCCTTGCACCTGGGCGAACGGTTGCACCTTCGCCCCAAGCACCTGCGCCGCCTGCGCGAATGCCGCCGCCAGCAACGGAGCATCGACCTGCCCATCTTCGGGCAGGTACAGGGCTCCGCGCGTGGCTGCGCTCAGCGCGGGCTCTATAGCCGTGGCTTCAGCTGCGCTGAGCCACTGGGCTTTCTCGCCCGCGGCGCGCTGGAGCTTCTCCCGCGCGCGCAGCTCCTCCTCTTGAACGTCGCTGAGCGCGACGTTCAGCAAGCCCTCACGGACGAGACCGATGTCGATGCCCGTGAGTTCTCGAAGTTCCCCGCTCAGCTCGGGGAACATGGCACGGCTTTGGCGCGCCCATTGGAACAGGGCGCCGGTGTCTTCCATCTCGGACTGCGCACCGAGCATGCCTGCTGCCGCAGCAGAAGCTTCGGTGCTGAGTTGGCTGCGCTCTAGCAGTGTGACGAACTGCCCTCTTTTAGCCAAGTAATATGCGATGGATGTACCGATAACACCACCGCCAACGATGATGACATGGGATCTTGCTGCTGACATTTCGCTCACCTCTATTTAATGAAGCTCATCATGATAGGCCAGAACGGCTCCAAGGGGATCCGCTGCTTCCCATATTCCGCTCATCACCGCGATGCCGGATGCTCCTGCATCCAGAACGGACTTTACCCTTGCAGGTGTCATCCCGCCTATCGCAATCACCGGAATATTAACGTGATGAACTAATTGTCTTAACTGCTCCAAGCCCCTAGGCGGCACGCCCTGCTTAGAGTTGGTCGCAAAAATATGACCGAACATAAGATAATCAGCCCCTTCTTTTTCACGCCACATCGCCTCGTCTGCCTGATGCACAGAGACTCCGATGCGCTGTATCCCACGGCAAAACTCATCCTGAATAACAAGCGATGGCGTCGAGCCTGGAAGCTGAAGCCCCCCTGTTTGCAAGGCTAGAGCGATAGAGGGAAACCCGTTGACGTACAGTCTTTTGGCAGGAACCCCTTGCTCCAATAAGTACTGAACGCCGATAAACACTTCGTCCAAGGACTTCGTTTTCTCGCGAATATGAATCGCTGTGACATACGGGTGAATCTGCGCCGCAATCTTGGCGATCTCGGACCATGTATGCTTCCCGCCCGATATGACATGCAACTCTTTCTCCGACACCTACGGCCCACTTCCTCTCCACCAAACACCACTTGTCTTTACAGCACTATTCATCCCGACTTAGTAAGTAACACAAAAAAACCACTTTCCTCAGGAAAGTGGTTGTAGGCTGCCTCATCATAAACAGATATAAAATCGGCTCCAAAGCTCGTTCCACTTTCCTCCGCTGGCATAAACCAGATCAGGTTCAAAGGGTTCAGTCTACACTGTCTCAGCCTCTCGGCGCCCCTAGGGATTCATTCGTATGCAATTACTAAACATCATAGCATGACAGCCAACTCTTGGAAATAACAATTTTCCATTCATCTTACAGTCGACCTAGTCTTTCTCAGCTTGCTGAGAATTACGTCTCCTTATTGAAACCATTTCCAAAACTTCCCGTATAGAATATCAGTAAATCTTATATTAAGGGGTGTTTGCCATGGAACCATTTGTACTGCCAGAACCCGATCGACGAAGACCCTCTTCCCTTCCGCCAGGTTTGATGACCAAAATTGTTATCGGCCTTGTTATCGTTCTCGTCCTTATTTTTGGATCGTCCACCTTCTACACGGTACAGGAGCATGAGAAGGCGGCTATTTTAACATTAGGCAAATATACGACAGAGAAGGAAGCTGGGCTTCACTTTAAACTCCCTTTTCCTATTCAACAGGTGATTGTACTTCCTGCCAAAAAGACGCAACGGATCCAAATCGGCTTCCGTGAAGTAGGTGGCAAAATCACTCCCGTAGAAGAAGAAGCGATGATGATCACGGGGGATGAAAATATTTTATCCGCTGATGCCGTGGTGGAATGGAATATCAGTGACATGCGGAACTACTTGTACAATATTGATAATGCAGAACTATTCCTACGTAACTCGGCGAGTGCAGCGATTCGTTCCGTTATCGGCGCTACGGCGCTAGACTTTGCCATTACAGAAGGAAAAACCGAGGTCCAAGGCAAGGTCAAAGAACGATTGATTGAGATGCAGACGAAGTATCAAACGGGTATTCATATTGTCGATTTGAAATTCCAAGATATCGAGCCGCCAGCTGGCGATGTACAGAATGCTTTTAAAGATGTAACCAATGCGCGTGAAGAGAAAAATACGAAGATTAACGTGGCGACGAAATACGAAAATGATATCCTTCCAAGGGAGCGCGGTAACGCTCAAGCACTGCTTGAGAATGCAGAAGCTCAGAAGAAATCACGGATTTTGAATGCGCAGGGGGATGTGGCGAAGTTCAATGCCCTGTATGCGGAGTATGCCAATAATAAATCAGTAACAGAGAGCAGACTTATCATCGAGACGTTAGAAAAAATATTGCCGAATGCCAAAATTTTCATCAGCGACAGCACGGGCGAAACGGTCAAATATTTACCAATTAATGAGCTGTTGCGCACACCTGCTGCTGCAACTGGTACGACTGGAGGGACTGCGAAATGACCTTACAAAGCAAATGGATTATGAGATCCATCCTTGGTATCGTTGTCGTCATTTTGTTCCTGATTTCCATCTTTATTGTCAAAGAAGGCCAATACCGCGTCGTTCTCAAATTCGGAGAAGCCGTTCGTATCCAAACAGAACCTGGTATTCATTTTAAAATTCCATTCATTGAATCGGTTCGTACGCTTCCCAAATATCAGATGGTGTATGATAGCAAGCCTACTTCCATTTTGACCAAAGATAAAAAGCCGATCGAAGTTGATAACTATACGGTATGGCGCATTGATGATGCTCAGCAATTCTTGCGTACGATTCAATCGATCACTGGTGGGGAAGAGCGTATTGATGCCGCAGTGTACAACACCGTTAGACGGAAGTTATCGGAGATTAATTACAGCGATATCATTAGCGAAAACACCCAACGTGGTAACTTGAACGACGAGATTACGAAGGAAGTTTCCGAGTTAATGGAGCGCGATAACTACGGGATCCAAATCGTCGATGTGCGCATCAAACGCACGGATCTGCCGGATTCCAACAAGCAAAGCGTATATAAACGGATGATTTCTGACCGCCAATCTATTGCGGCGAAGTACTTGTCCGAGGGCGATGAGGAGTCCAAGAAAATCACCTCCAAAGCCGACAGACAGGCGAGTGAATTGATCGCGCAAGCGCAAGCAGATGCGAAGAAAATCGTGGCTGAAGGCGAGCAAGAAGCAGCTAAAATTTACAACTCCGCTTACGGCCAAGACCCTGCCTTCTACAATTTCTATCGTACGCTGGATAGTTACTTGGTGTCATTTAAAGGGGAACCGGTCATCATGCTGCCTATCGATTCGCCGTACACGAAAATTCTACTTGGTAAATAATATTGGTGAACGCCGTAAAGCATACACATCCTAGGATGTGTATGCTTTTTACTTTATTTCTCTAGCTGCGGAACTTGGTCACCCACTCCCCATCCGCCGGAATCACAACCTGCTCCAACAACCCTTCCACTACCAATCTCCCCCGCAAATCCGCTCGCGTCACATGACAGTGATTGATCGCATCCATGTGCACGGCGACGATTTTCGTGAATGGTGCGTATCGGCATAGGCTTACCACGTCGTTCGCATCCATGGTGATGGGATCCCCCACTTCGAACTGTGCACCGCCTGCATTAACGACCGTCCAATCTGGCAGATGCGTCTCCAACGCTTGCTGTACGTCGTCACACCAAATCGTATCTCCCGCGAGATATAGGGTCGGCTCGTTCTCCGCTTTGAACACAAAGCCTGAAACCTGTCCCATCATCTTCCCAATCTCCCCAGTCCCATGCTGTCCACCTGTTCGGAACAAAGTTACTCCCTGTACTGTAAGTGACTCCTGAATGGCCGTTACCGACGTAAACCCTGCAGCCGTAAACGCTCCTTCATCCCCTGGTTGGCACAAGACAGGCGTTGTTTTCGGCAGTGCTTCCGCAGCTGGTCCATCCCAATGATCTCCATGCAGATGGGTCACGATAATCACGTCTGGCTGACCGATTTCCGCTATTGGAAATGGCAGAGGCACAAGTGGATTCCGTCTAGGATTGGCGGTATTCACAATCGGCGGATTGACCCCTGCGTCACTAAACATCGGATCTATTAGACATGTTATTCCAGCGTATTCCAGCCAAAGTGTGGCATGGCGAATCAATTGAAGCTTCATTTTCAAAGCACCTCTTATCTTCTAATTGTTGTTCTGCTACAATTGTAAAATAATTGGCGCATAACCCATACCATCTGCTGAAAAGAATAACCGATTTTCCATTTCATTGTGAAAGGAATTCAACAAGTGCTAAGCAACCCACCGATCGATGAGATCGATTTACGTATCTTACAGCATTTACTGCAAGATGCCACTCAGTCGCACAAAGCCATTGGTCAACAGGTACATCTAACTGGCCAAGCGGTCGGCGCACGTATACGTAAGCTCCAAGATCTCGGTATCATTACGGGTTACACCGTGAACTGGAATCCCGAGAAAATCGGGCAGGTCGTGCATGCGTTTATCGTTGTTTTTATGAAATCTAACACTGCTCATCAAGCTTTCCTCACATATATTCAACATCAAGAAAGTGTTGTAGAGACGCACCGTGTCAGCGGCGAAGGCTGCTACTGGATGCGAGTTCGCGTTCATACGCCACTTGAACTAAATGCATTTCTGGATGAGCTTCTCATCTATGGCAATTACAAAGTCAGTCTTTCCATCGGTCAAGTCAAATAGCAGCCTGCGCTTCAAGCTGGCCACGAAAGGATGTTCACCTAGATGCTGCCTCAGTTAAACCGTCAGTTAGAAAAGATTTTACCGCTAATCACACCCATTAGTGTTCTTATCGGGGTTCTACTCGGAAGTCACTTATCAGGATTTACTTATTTGTCGCCGTGGTTGTTTGCTTTCATGACTTTTTCGGGGAGTATCGCTTCGAGCTTCAAAGAGTTCATCAAGGTCGTCGTTCAACCACTGCCGCTTCTCACGACTTTGTTCATTTTGCATGTCGGGATGCCGCTGATCGCACTCGGACTGGGTCATGCTGTCTATAGTCACGAACCTCTGACGATTACGGGACTTATTTTGGCCGCAGCCATTCCAACAGGGATTACAAGCTTCGTGTGGGTAGCCATTTATCGAGGCAATATTGTATTAACGTTGTCGATCATCCTAATGGATACGATCCTTTCCCCCTTCGTCGTGCCGTATACGCTCTCTGTATTGGTTGGTACCAAAGTGCAGCTCGATACGTTTGCGATGATGAAAGGCTTGTTCTTCATGATCGTCGTTCCTTCTCTCATTGGGATGGGGCTGAATCAATGGACGCGGGGGAAAATTAAGGAGCAATGGGGAGGCCGTTTAGGTCCTTTTTCGAAAATATTCATGGGCGTCGTCGTTGCCATTAACAGCTCCGTCATCGCTCCGTATTTGCGTGACTTCAACGCAAAACTGCTCGGTTTGGCAGGCTTTGTCCTTGTCGTGGCCTCACTTGGCTACATGATCGGTTGGCTTGTCGCTAGATTGTTCCGCTGGGAACAAGATGTCGTGGTTGCCCTTACTTTTAACAGTGGTATGCGTAATATTAGTGCGGGCGCGGTACTCGCTGTAGCTTATTTCCCGCCACCCGTGGCGATCCCAGTTGTGCTTGGCATGCTGTTCCAGCAATCCCTTGCTTCCCTCTTCGGCTTTCTGCTGAATCGGAAATATGCCTTGAAAAGTGATACGCAAAGCTTACATGTTAATGGTGTTAAACAGATGTGAAAAAGACTGCTCAGCAATCGCTGGCAGTCTAAACGCTCCACCTTATTTCGAAAGGCGAGTAAACATCACATACGAATAAATAATCGGAATGAAGGAACTAATGACGATAGCGGCTATAAATATGCCGATTGCAATTGAACTCGTTAAAAACGCTGCAATGAAGGCAACAATGCCGCCAATCATCATCAGCGGACCTCCCAAACGATGTGTCTTTCTCCAAATTTCTTCGTTAGCGAGTGTCCATGGTGTCCGTATGCCGAACGTAAAGTTGGGCTTCACTTGTGTTAAAAAGTTCCCCATCACAGCAAACAGCACGCCCAGCAATATCATCGTTATTTTCTTAAAGTCCAGGCTGTAGCCCAAGTTAAAGACAATGATCGCCCAACCTACGATAGCTAAAAGAATCGTAACCCCGAACCGCGTCACCTCAAATGCTGCAGGAAATTTCTCGAAATTTGCTTTCTTCGGATCAATCGCTCTCATAGCCCGCATGAACAGCGGCAGCAGACCCAGCAGTACTAGCATGAGTAGCGACATTTCTTTGCTCATCGTCCCGTTCACTTCATTATTGACGCCAAAATGGCTCGCCATCGTGTCCGGAAGACGGTTATACAGAATGAAGCCCCCGATCGCTGGTGAAAGGCTAATCACAAGTAACAAAATCTCCTTCCATTTTTTCATGACGATTCCTCCTCATCTTTTTTGTTAAGTATGTTAAACATCCATCCGATGACGTCTTCAACAACCGTGGTGTGCAAGGTATACATGATATGTTGTCCCTGACGTTCATCCATCACCAATCCAGCCTGTTTAAGCAGGTTCAAATGATGCGATATGCTCGGCTTACTAATCTTGAAATGATCAGCAATATCGCCAGCATTCATACTCTTTTCTCGCAGCAGTTGCAAAATTTCACGACGAGTCGGGTCCGCCAGCGCTTTAAATGCCTCATTCAAATGGAAGTTCCTCCTTATTTAGATATTTATCTAAATGTATAATGAAATAATACCTCCTTTTTCTCCTCCTGTCAATTGGCATGTGCCTTCCTCTGTTTTGGCTATTAGGCGATGTAGGTTTATAATAGAAAAATCATACTTAACTTCACGCATCAGACAGGATGGTTCACATGAACGATAAAATTGTAATGCCCGTTTGGACAATCGGCTTGTTCATTGTGGTTATGAATACGACGATGTTCAACGTCTCGATTCCCAGTATTATTCAAGATCTTAATATCACGGCAGATCTCGGTTCTTGGGTCATCTCCAGCTATTCCATTGGCTATGCCTTATCTACGGTTATATACAGTAGACTCTCCGATGTGGTTCAGATTCGTAAACTGCTCACGGTAGGGCTTATTGTGCTCGGACTTTCCTCGGTGTTCGGACTGTTCGCAACGGAGTTCCACACACTGCTGGCGGCGCGTATTCTCCAATCCGCAGGCGCAGGAGTGATGGCTGGACTTGGATTGGTTCTCGCCAGTCGCTACATCCCAATTGAACGAAGAGGCTCAGCCATTGCAATGATCTCCGCTGGGAGCGCGATGGCCTTCGGACTCGGCCCGATCGTTGGCGGATTAATAAGTGAATACTTTGGCTGGAATGGGTTGTTCGCCATTACTTGCCTTGTTCTAGTCATTCTTCCCATTCTCTTGCGCTTGCTTCCCAAAGAACAGCCTGTGCCGTTCCGATTTGACCTGCTAGGGGCGCTATTGACAGTCATCAATGCCGCGACCTTGCTACTCGCGGTCACACAAATTTCTGGCGTGTGGCTTGCCATTAGTGCCATTTCCTTCGGCATACATGTGTGGCATCTACGGCGATCAAGCGACACGTTCATTAATCCTGTATTGCTAGCGAATCCAGCGTTTCGGAAGCTTGTCGTCATTGGGTTCTGCATCTTGGTCCTGAACCTTGGGAATTTATTTCTAATGCCACTCGTTCTGGCCAAAGTGTTCCATCAATCCGCCATGACCATCGGTTTAACGATTGCGCCAGGAGCGATTCTGTCGGCGTTCTTAACCCGTTTCGTCGGCCGCTGGATTGATCGGTTCGGCAATCTGCGTTTTCTGCTCATCGGCCATGGAGTTTTATCGTTGGTGATGATCGCATTCTCGATATGGCTTGGTGCTTCACCGCTTGTCGTCATGATCGGTTATCTTTGTTTCTCTCCTGCTTTTTCCGCGACAATCGCATCGTTAAATAACGAGACTTCACGCATCTTGCCGAAGCATTTAATCGGCTCGGGCATGGGACTTATGCAGCTGATCCAGTTTTTTGGAGGATCCATGTCTGTCGCGATATGCGGTATTCTACTGGAGATCCAGCGGAATACGTCGCTTTTACTTTCGTACAAGCATGTGTATGGATTGTTAATTGTAGTTGGGCTTTGTTCACTGGGGATGCTGCTGTGGTATGGGCTGTCGAGGATACGGACGGGTGCCGAGGATGGCTCAGCGGCCAACTAGCGAGGGATACATGTTCCGTACATGGAGACAATACCGCCCAAGTATCGATCTAATCACAGTAGTCGTCTACCCTCGAAGGACTTGCACGCTATTACCTGGAAAATATACATCCATTTATGCTTAATTCCTTCGAAAACTTGATTTAACTGTAAATTATGTAGTTAAATTCCCTTCTTTTGGGCCGTATTAGGTAAAAATCTTATTATTACATGTAGGTTTTCCATCTATTCTGCGTTTGGTCGAACAATCGCGAAATTTAATTGTAGATTTTCCATCTAAACTCTCTGCTCCGTTGAATAAAGGCACCTTCACTCCATTTTGGGAGTGATGGTGCCTTTTTGAGCGCGATGCTCGGAAGCAATCCTGCCCTCTTGATTGATCTCATGTACATAAATCTCAAATAACATTTCCACACACTTTTTTGGCCCTTTCGCACAACTTATTATCCATTTTATAGTAGAACATACTAGGTGATTGAAATAACCGACTAAGGAAGTGACAGATGATGTGGAAAAGGACAATAGCACTAGGGATAGTCGCTATAGGTTTGCAAGTCAGTCTTGGGGCTTCTGCAGGAAACGCTTATGAATATGAAGATACACCAACGGAAGTCGCGGACGGGATCCATATCCCCAGAGAGCTAACCCTGCTTGAGGACATTCCCTATTATGTGATTCCGAATGCCCTGTTGAACAAAGCGGAAGGGTCCCTCTCCCCACAAACGGTTAAGGTCATTGAAGCCGAGAACCACTGGTCAGGAGCTTGGAACTGGTGGAAAATTCATACCGACGCTGGGGATCGATGGATTAAAACCGCTCCTTGGCAATTCGATACCCCGCCGCCAACGACAATCGATTTGATGACCGAGACTCCTCTATATGCGAAGCCTTCGGAAAACAGCAAGCCGACAGCGGCCCTTTCCCCACAAGAAGTCCAAGTGGTCGACGCAGAAAAAGGTTGGTTCAGGAATAGCTCTGGAACAGGCGAAGTATACAATCCAAAAAAGTGGCTTAAAATCCACACAACTTGGCTGGGAGATCAATGGGTTCATTTAAATCTAGATGGGATCGGTAATTTTTATCCAGCAGATCAAATGAGTTATTTTTCAAATTATTACTATAATCTTAAGCCTCAATTCGATTATCAAACTTATCAAACAGATGGAACTCTTTCGAAACAGTTTGCGCATGTGACCGGTAAATTCCGCACTTTTCTCGGCACCTATTATCAAACTGAAACAGCTGATGGTGTGAAATGGACATTTGGTGGCGGACAACCGATCGTAACCGAAACCAAGGTCATTAAACGAACAAAGCCAAGTGCTTTGTATACGTATCCCTCCTCCCAGTATGAGGATGAGCCTAAGCTCATTCTTACGGGTGACTTGCCTTATTTTGAGAAGACGTATAACGAGTACATCACGAATTATGGCTATGACGGTGATTGGTATCACATTCGTACCGCGCAGGGTGAAGGCTGGTTTAATCCTACATTTGCCGAGCCTGAGGATGCAGTCGCTGAGACCGCAACGATACAGCTTAACTCTCCTGTCACGGCGCTTTTTCGCTATCCAAATACAGGAATTATCCTCAATCATGGACAGATCGGCCCACAAACTCTCCACCCAATAGCTGCTTGGACGGACCCGAATGGGATCCGGTGGTTCCAGATTAACTCTTTTGTAGGTAAATCTTGGATTCGTCTTGATCCCTTTCAAGATAGGGTGATCCTGAAGGACCGCGAATCCGATATGTTAATCCAGAGTGATAGCTCCTATCAAGGAGGTTTTAATCAAAATGAGAACGGTGCCTATACCGACGGCAATGAATCCATCGGATACGACGACAAGCAAGGTGAACCCTTCTTAGATACTGCTTATCTAGCGCGTTTGTATCAATTCGCTCTATCAGGTCCAGACGTTGCGGGCTGGTGGACGTTAAAGAACGATTCCGGCTATGCTTTTCAAATTAAAGCAGGCGATCTTCAGGCTAGAACGCTCTGGGACGGTAAACTATCTAAACAATTGAAACTATCGTCTTCACCTGATTCCTCTAGTGATCAAGGCCCGCCATTCCTCAGTCTGACCGATATAAGGACTTTGTTTGGAGCTACCACAAGCCTTAACATCGGCTATAAGGATAGCAAGGTTATCACATTGAGCTCTCAGCAGTACAAGATTAATAACTTACAACTGCCACCTGTTGCTGCTGATCATCCTTTGCATATATCAGGGCTTATCTATGAAAATCGGAATGTAGAGTTCAACAGCATCACTCCTGGCTTACAAATCACAGTGAGGAACCGAGATTTGGGCGACACATCCACAACCGAGCAAGTTGCCGCGATGAAACTACTTTATGATTTAGGTTATAGTAGTCGGCTTAATGACATTTCAATGGATCACCCACTTCAGCCAGGAATGAATCATCTAACCATTCGTTTTCAAGTTGGCGAACGAATTATCTTGCAGCGGGATTGGGATATCATGAATAATGCGAAATAGCCTTATGTACAAGAAAGCAGGTTGCCGAGGCAACCTGCTTTTTTCAATTCCTCCACTCACGCTTTAGCATGCCATATACAATGAGGTCGATGTAATGATCATTCAGCCATGCAGCATCCCTAATTTGCCCTTCTCTCGTAAACCCTAATTTCTCGGGAATGGCTCGGCTTTTGAAGTTGCTATCCCCACATCTGATTTCAATTCGATTTAAGCCCAGTTCGTTAAACGAATAGTCCACTAGCCATTGGCAGGCTCGGGTCATGATACCCTGACCTTGAAAGCCTTCTCCTAACCAGTAACCCAGACTAGCGCTATGATTAGTCCAATTGATCGGGTGAAATCCGATGCAGCCAGCAAACTCTCCTTTGAACCAAATGCCAGCATTGAAGCCATTATTAGATGCCTCTTGATTCTGACAGTGCTGGATAAAAGCTCTTGAATGATCGCTATTCCGTGTTGCATCTACCCATGGCAACCATTCTCTCAAGTAGTCACGACAGCTGTCTGTTAATGCAAATATGGCTTCAGCATCCTTTGGTTCGAGTGATTTAAGTGTAAGATCAGCATCCAGTTCAATGCGCATATCTTCTTCCCCTCCAGGTGATTTCTCAAGTCGTTCCCTTCGCATAAACAGCAAAAAATAACATCATCTCTCCGATGATTATGTAATTCGGCATTTTGAACATCAGATCCAACCCGAGACATACAGCAAGTACTCCTAGAAATACGGCTAGATGCACGATCTTTAATCGTTGATGTGCATGTCTATACTTGTGGAAGACTAGCGATGTTGAGAAAAAATACAGAAGCACAGAGCCGAAAATAAAGCTTAACATAAACCCATAGTTCAACTGCTCCAAGAATAACAGCTGGATCGATGCGGCAATCATACACAAGGATAAATAGATGAATAAATGCCCATAGATGATGGTCTGCCCTGCCGTTTCTAGGGATTTATTCACTTTCTTCTCGACATTCTCAAAGTATTGCCACCACATCGCAATAATGAGCAGAAAGGTGAGCGATGCGAAAAGGATGGATCGCCATGTCCAATCACTCGACTGTAAAACAGTCAGTATGCTTATGACCGATTCCCCAAGCAGAATCAGCGTAAACAAGGAGAACCGCTCTAGTAAATGGTGCGTATTAATCGGGCTTCTCACCAAGTATTTCCGACCCAGTAAGGGGAGCAAAATATCCACCATAATGCCCGCATACAACACCGCATAGCGAATCCATGAGTCAAAAAACAGGGAGAGTGCCGATATGGCCAATCCGATCCAAAAACGGCTGCCTAAATAACGTGCAGTGATCTGTCGATGATCTTCTTCTTTTTTATGTACAGCCAAGTATTGAATCGCCGTCATCGCTCGCAAACCTAAGTAACCAATGAGAAATGGCACAAAATACTGATCAAAGTCGACGGACAGGCTAGCCGTCATAATTAACACGAAAAATAATTGCAGTATAAGAAAAACACGATGCGACGTACTGTCCCGTCCAAACCGATTTACAAATAGGGACTGCCCTACCCATGCCCACCAAATCGGAATAAAGATAAGAAGGAATTTGCTTAAATACTCCAGTGGGATCGTTCCGTGATGCACATGCAGCAGGACGTGGCTTGCTTTGGAAACAGCTGCTACAAAAAGAAGGTCATAGAATAGCTCAAGCCAAGTTACCTTTTTCTCGATCATTGCTTTGATGTGATGCAGCCCTGTTGCGGGATTGTTCATTATTGGGCTCCTTTGCTCATTTCCTCGTCATTACGATTTCAACCTATATCTGTCGTTACTCCGAATGTCATCTACGATCTCATTCAAGTTCTCAATTTGGTGTAAGCTCGTATCCAGGAAATGTATCGACTCTAATCCAGCGTTCTCAAATTCATCGATGAGAATTAGGCAACGTTCACCCATTTGATGCTGCGGTAATCTCGTTTGATCCCTTTGCAGAAGCGTCGCTTTGTCTGTCCACAATAAAACGTAAACAACATTAGTATTTAATGCTATTAATTGCTTGTGAAGCCACTTTGCCTCTTCAGGAAATGTCACATAATCGACGACCACATCTACACCATGTGTAATAAAATTAGATGTAAGCCGCCAGATGTTTTGCCAAATAAGTGATAACTCGGACCGACTTTCCCATGGCTTCTCCCGTCCATTCACGTGCATATGACTGACAGCATCACCAGAAATATATGCGGAGTTTGGCAAAGCTTTGGCCAACGCACGTGAAGTCGTAGATTTCCCCACCCCTGCTGGTCCAGATACCAGATAGACAGTTTGCATGGTTAACACCCCTTTTGCAAGCATTATGAGTTTCTCGTTCTCCCTTAAAAAATGCCATCTCCACGTATTCGTGATGAAAATGGATAATCCTGTAGCTCCAGAGTAGAGTTTAACTGTATAACCTACAGCTAATTTCCTCGAATCCAACTGATTATCGGAATTTGATGGAAAATATGTAGCTATTTTATAACAATTATGGACAATCGGTCATTTAGATGGAGAAAACCCAGTTAATTGCTCGATATGAAAAAGCCACGCCCTGTGAGGACGCAGCTTAGCTGCACAATCTTATTTAAGATAGGACGTCACACCTGCATCCAATAGCRCTTGAAACGTGCGCGGGTAGGGCCAACGTTCTTTTTTAGATACATCACTAATCTGCTTTACTTCTGCAATACTCATCGTCGGCGCTCCTTCCAAGGATAACTGGCCTCCCCTAATTATATCTCATAGAGCTGCCATCAACCATTGTCGTTCCTCAGCCCCCACAGCGTGGATCAGGTGCGCAAGCACTTTCTTCTGTTCCGGATTCAATCGCGCGAATACCTTGGGCTCCGCATGGCATAACTCACGAATCGCAGCTTCGAGCTCATCCCTACGACTTGCCGCCTCAGGATCACCAGTGAACGTCGGAAACGCCTTCGCTTCCGCGAATTCTTTGATGACAGCATCGGATAATTTCCGCAGATAGGGCTCCCTTTTCTCACTAATGAACGTGCCCAGCTCATCCAATAAGAATTGAAAAGCATCACTTTTGCGACTCGCACCGAATGTAAACGACTGCTGCCCGCTTAGATCCTCACTACTAAAATCAAACAGATCAAATAGCTTACTCTGAATGTAGACACTATGGTAAAAGGAATCTCCCTTATTGTTAAACGTTGTGGGTTGTTTATGCTGCTCTTTCAACTTCGAGTCTATAAAATACAGCTTCGAATATTCATGATTCATGCGATCTTCCCAACGAATGTACGTGATTCCAAATTTCGTCTGCGACATCGGATGCACGAATGTGAAGGTTTCCTTCTCCGCAATCAAGCTAGCATAGTCCAGCGGCTCACCATTAATACGAATCTTGTAAGGCTTGTCCGCATGCAGTTCTAAGAACCACCCAAATTCTCTGCTCAAAAATGCCAGAAAATCCTCAACTACGAACTCCTTGATGATATTGTTAAATGTGACGGTCGTCCCTCTGTCCTTATCCGTTAGATCAGGCTTGGTCACATGATAGGTATCCAATTGTTTCGACTGAATATGAATCTTATACGTATTTTTGAGTAGGAGACCATCCTCGTACGTGGTTTGCCAAATCGCTTCCGAAGCAAAATGATGAAAGGTTAAGCGACCTATCCCATTTTTCCCATGCATGGCCGAAGTCGTTCTCCCCCGTTTATCAGGATCCACACTCTTCTCAGATTCATAGAACGGCGTAAACTTTCCTTCTAAATCTTTCAGCTTAATGCCATAGCCGTTGTCTGCAATTACGATTTGATCCACACCGTCTAGTATGTTTTTATGAAGGGTGATGTCTACCGCCGTAGCCTCAGCGTCGAAACCGTTCCAAATATATTCGGMAATAGCTTGCAAATAATCAAACTTACGAAGCGCTTTTTCGATACCTTTTGAGGATATTTTTATGTTGTTCATGGCGATCATCCCTTTCTTCATTTATTTTGTATAGTCAGCCCGTACGCATACACTTATCATATTGCAAAAAGCTCATTTCGTATGTCGATTGATGTCCTCTCTCTTCAAGTCTTTTTCGACAAAAAAAACTGACACCCAGGTGTCAGCTTCCATATTTCAATTCAGCTATCGCTTTTTTGTACTTATCGATTCGTTCATAGTCTTGTCTGGTAGGCTGTTCAATTCGACCGAGGTCACAATTATCTTCTAAGTCCAGAAGCTTCACAACCGTCGCTAATGGGTTTACTTTGATTCTCTTGATAAATCCTTCATACGTCTCATCCGGCCCTCTAGTAAGGCAATCTAGCGCTTCAAGGATAGGTAGACTAAAGCCTTCTTTTTTCAAATCAAATAGGGTGAAATCCGAATCCTCCACAACATCATGTAAAACAGCAACGATGGATTCTTCCGTTGATTTGGCCCTGCTAGCCAAACGAATGGGGTGTAAAATGTAGGGGCTGCCCCCTTTGTCTACCTGACCATCATGGGCCTTTGCTGCGATTAAAATGGCTTTCGTTAATGTGCTCATGGATGTCACCTCTCACCTTGTTCGTGAAATAGCTTTTTCACCAGTTATAGCATAAGTCCCTGTTTTTGCATATGGCTGTTGCATTGTATAATGTAAAAAAATAACGAAACAAGGAGAACCTCATTGATGCTAGAGAATGATAACTTTTCAGAACTATCAACGGCTAGTAAACGCCTAAATATGCAAGGAGATTGCGAGAATTGCTTTGGTTTATGTTGTGTGGCGCTGCCCTACGCTGCTTCAACGGATTTCGCCAATAATAAGGATGCTGGACAGCCCTGTACGAACCTGCAAACCGACTTTCGTTGTGGTGTTCATACGCAGCTTCGTCAGATTGGCTTTCGAGGATGTACCGTGTATGACTGCTTCGGTGCGGGACAGAAAGTTTCGCAGAGCACCTTCGGTGGTACAGATTGGCGTAAAGCTCCTGACACCGCGAAGCAAATGTTTGAGGTATTCCCTCTGGTGCGCCAGCTTCATGAGCTGCTCTGGTATTTGACGGATGCCTTAACCTTGTCATCGACTGTTGAGATTCAAGGGGAACTGAGCGCCTTGCTCGCTGAAACGGAACGCCTCACGAACCTCGATCCCGATAGCCTGACCACGCTGGACGTTGCTGCACATCGAGCTGCCGTGAATGTGTTGCTCCTTCAAGTTAGCGAGCGCGTGCGCGAAGCGGCACTGCAAGAGCTCACAAGCTCCAAGACCAAAGGCCGCCGCAAAGCTTATGGCAGAGGAGCGGATCTGATTGGTGCGAATTTGAAAGGTGCTGATCTCCGGGCCAGCAATCTACGAGGCGCCTATTTAATAGCAGCTGATCTGCGAGATGCCGATCTGCGCAAAGCAGATCTCATCGGTGCTGATCTCAGGGACACCGACCTTCGCGGGGCGGATTTGAGCGACAGTCTGTATCTTACTCAATTTCAAGTGAATGCCGCCAAAGGCGATAAGCACACGAAACTGCCTACGTACTTAACACGCCCTGCACACTTTAGCAGCGAGTAGCTACAAGGTGTGGGGAGCGTCCTGTGGAGTTAGATGGAATAACTCCATTTAATTTTGCGATTTTAAGCGCATATTGGAGAATAACTGGATTTTATGAAGCTAATTCAAGCTACATTTACATAAATGGACGAAAACGAAGGAATAAACTACAGGTTTTCCATCTAATCCTTCCTACTGGTTGGAATGGTGAAATTTAACTGTATTTTTTACAGTTATCTTCCCTTAAGACTTTTACTATCCAAATATGTTGCTCAGAGATCTTTGACCATTCGCCAACAGTATTCGCAGCCCCCTCATGTTATTTTAAACACTAATTTTAAGCTGGCTTTCAGCATTTATTCGCTTTTCTTTCATAATGCCATCGTACAATGACAACGTAGACAAAACTAATAGGAGTGATACATACACGTATGAGTATTAAAAAATTAGCAGGCATATGCATCCTGATCCCCATTCTTCTAGCTGGATGCGGGAATCAATCTGACACTCAAACCGCTGCAGCCAGCACCACTCAGCCTGGGCAGCAAACGGAGAAGGCCGCAGGGAATGGAAATGGCCAACAGAATAACCAACAAAATCGCCCTGCGATGGATCCAGCACAGAGACAGCTTTTTAGTACGTTTCAAATGCTGAGCATGATGGATAAATCCGATGGATTGACCATCACGAAGGAGCAAGCGCAAGCCATGCTGCCTGTCGCTCAGGATATTGTCACGAAGAATGAGCTCAGCGACGACAATAAAACCAAGCTGCTGGCCAATTTGACAGATGCTCAGAAGACCTTCCTAACGGATGCAGAAACACGCATGAGTAATCGTGGTAACGGTGGCAACGGAGGGCCGAACGGACAAGGCAATCGAAATGGTGGATCCGGCAGCGATGCAGGGAAAGCTCAAACGCCAAATGCTTCAGCTGCGCCTAAAGCAAACGCCACGGATGGGGCTGGAAGTGGCCAGCAAGCTGGAGGACAAAAACCGAATGGTTCAGGCGAGCGTGGTAACGCTGGTGGCGGAGGACAAAACGGTGGCGGCTTCGGTGGAGGTAATCGTCCTGCAGGCGGTCAAATGGGAGATGCAGGCAAGCAGTTTATTGAACTCTTGCAAAACAAGGTGAAATAAGTCGAATATTTCCGAGGAAATGATAAAGCCTCCAACACCACAACGAGTGGGTTTGGAGGCTTTATCACATTTCCTTATGATCTTAACGCTTGAATGACCTGCTCTGCCTTCGCTTCACCGCTGGCAACCTGCTCAATGTGGTTTGCAAACATATCACACATGTATACGAACAGAGTAAGAATCTCTAGCACTTCGTCACTCTCAAACGTACGCGAAGCAGATAAGCTATACACATAACGATAGTGGATCTCGCCTTCCTCATTCACGCCAAAGTGACCAATTGGCAAGCGTGTATTAATTTCGAGCAAGAGCGCGGCTACACCTTCACGTGCATCTGCTTGCAGATGAAACGGCAGTGTACTGTAGATCTGTAGAAGTTGAATTGCGACAATATCCTCATCATTTAACGGTAAAAAGCTAAAGTGAAGGAAACGATCCCTTCCTTGGCTATCCTCTTGAAACCCTGCCATTAGTACATGCAGTGGAATCGCTTCGGATTTCTCTAATAAATTCGTGGCGAGCTCTGCTTCATCCAAAATCTCTTTCAATTGCCCTAATTGCGCCAAATGACGCGCATGTACAAGCTCAGTCAACATATCGGTTCAATCTCCTATTCTCTCTTGCCCATTGCTTCAACAATGGCGCCCTTCAGCTTAGCTGGGTCGCTCTCGAACTGATACAGAGCTTGAATGCTGATGCCAGCTGCCTCTACAAAGCTCTCTACTTGTCTGTAACGCGCGACGACTGCCGCATCCGTCTCAACATAGACAGGTAGCTTACTAAACATATCAAAGATAAGATCTGTGTCATGCGCACGTTTTTCCAGCTTCTTCTCGGTTGATTTATCCGCGTTGAAGACTGCCTTAGTAATTCCCCATGCGCCTGCTTTCGATGCGCGGTCACGTCCTGCTTGCTTCAAGGATCTGGCAATTGGCATAGCTGCACCAATACCTGTAGCAACGATTTTCAGCGGTGTGCCTACTTGCGCACCTACCCCAGTAAGTGTCGCGATATCGGCAGCGATCTTCGTAAGCTCAAGCCCGATTTGAATAGCGCCTCGGTCAGTCCGCTTCACGTTAATATTTTTCATTTCTTTCGCCAATTCATATTGGGCGATTTCATCGAGTTGCTGATTGGCTGCTGCTACTTTCGCTGGATCACCTGACGCAATATCAGCATTCAACTGTGCCTTTTTCGTAGCTAGCTTCGCTTTGTCGACACCAGCATTTCGCGTGTACCAACGTTTTTCTTTGAGAATATCGGCATTCCCAGCTTTACCTTTAAAATCACGTTTCATCGTCGTCATCGCACTGCGATTTAAGCCCGCTTTGATCACATCAACCGTTTTGATAGCAATTTTCACACCGCTTACGGCAATGCTGACGCCTGGTATAACAGCTGTCAAGCTAGCTGTGCTTGTCTCCATGATCTCCATGATGCCTTTCGCCACTTTGATACCCGATTGTGCAGCTTGGATTGCATTACTAATGATCTCAAGCGTCCCTCTTGCTTTCTCACCTTTATCGAGCCCGCCATTTTCGGAGGCCTTACTGTACATATCATAAATGCCTTTAACGGCCATAATCGTATTTTTGACTGCGGAGATCGCTTCCGCTACGGTGCCCGTATAATCACTGACGGAGGAAGATCCACCGACCCCTTTGTCTTTCCCCGTTGATTTGGCTGCTTTATCGACTAGACCAGCCGAGCCGCTGACCATTTTACCGGTTGATTCGATCATAGAAGATCCTGTACCTGCATATTGCCAACGTTTGTTATGCCCCGTCCGGTTCGCATCACCAGAAACAGAGAGCGTTTCTCTAATAGCACTCATGATCTGGAAAGGCCCGCTTACAAGATCTGCCGTAGATGCTACTGCGCCCATCGTAGCTGACTGCTGTGCAGTCCCAGCATCCTTCGTCTTATCGTAAGATTCTTTCAAATCATCGGAACGTTTCCCGAAGCTGTCGGAGAACGTTCCGCCAACCCCAGCTGTCATGTCTGCATTATCCTTGGTATCGTCGCCAGTAGGATGCATGGTAGAGGCAGAAGGTACCGTTGGCACAAGCACAGTTGGAGCTGGCGTCTGAACAGTCCCTGTTTGTGTTGGTGCTGGCGTCTGAACAGTCCCTGTTTGTGTTGGTGCTGGTGTCTGAACAGTTCCCGTTTGTGTTGGTGCTGGCGTCTGAACAGTCCCTGTTTGTGTTGGTGCTGGCGTCTGAACAGTCACTGTTTGTGTTGGTGCTGGCGTTTGTACTGTAGGCAATGGCGGTGTGCCAGTCCCTGCCCTGCGGCGGTGGAAGGCTACTGGCGGTAGCACGGTGGGCACTGGCGTTTGAGATTGATTTGGATTTCGCTGAATAACCTGATTCGCGTAAGCTTGTGTAGCACGGTTACCAACCGTACGCTGCATCTGCATAAAGATGTTTGTCCCCATAGGTGACATTTGTGCGGCACTCGTACTTGTCGGGCCCGATAGCGATGGCTGCTGTTGCTGATGCGAGGGGCTCACTGGTTTGGTTAGACCTTGTTTTCCTTGGGGCATCTCTACCTAGCTCCTTCATGGTATAAATTCTTATTTGCTTGCTTTACTTACCGCCTCGTTGTTGAACAACATGCGTTAATTCATGACCAAGCAGTTCTTGCCCCTCGCGTGAATCTGGATTGTATCGGCCTTCCCTGAAGAACACATCATTTCCCGTAGCAAAAGCTTCTGCACCTAAAGATCGATTAATCTTCGATGACTCTGAATCATTATGTATATTTACGTTGCTGAAATCGGTCTTGAACGCTGATTCCATCTTCGCTTGAATGCTTGAATCCATTTTGCTGCCGCTGCCTTGTTTCGCCTTAATCTGCGATTCAATCCCTTCACCAGCCTCAAAACCGCCTTCGGACGATGGCTTCATCTGCAGTTCCTCATCCTCTGACTCCCCGCCCTCTGAACGTTGGATCGACTCCGATGATGGCTTCATCTGCAGCTCTTCATCCTCCGACTCCCCGCCCTCTGAGCGCTGAATCGTCTCTGATGATGGCTTCATCTGCAACTCCTCATCCTCCGACTCCCCGCCCTCTGAGCGCTGAATCGACTCTGATGATGGCTTCATCTGCAACTCCTCATCCTCTGACTCCCCGCCCTCTGAACGCTGGATCGACTCCGATGATGGCTTCATCTGCAACTCCTCATCCTCTGACTCCCCGCCCTCTGAACGCTGGACCGACTCCGATGATGGCTTCATCTGCAATTCCTCATCCTCGGATTCCCCGCCCTCTGAGCGTTGAACATCTGGTTTAGAAGTGCCGCCACTCTCCGAAGCAGCAATATGATCCGCTGCTTGTTTCCCCATTTGATCTGCTTCTTGCTCGTACGCATCACCAGCTGGACCAACCGTCATTTTGGTCTGAATATTCAACATATTGCCTACAGCGCGATTGCCGATAGCGCGTTGAATGTTCATCAGATCGGATGAGGCAGAAGTGTTTGTTTTATTACTTTTCTGATTCGTATGCAAAGAAGAATCTGGTTGCCGGTTAATATGGGATTTTTGCATGGCATAACCCTCCTAGCGAGCTTTTGATGGAAGCATTCGTTCAACCCTGATTTGCACTTCTATATGTCCGTCCCTTTTGTTCAAGAAGTCTGTCAATTAACTATATCACAACGCTATGAAGCGGAGTTTACTATTTGATCGAATTGCGATCTATAATGAGCACAGCGATATCATCCGATTGCACAGCACCATCTGCAAACAGATCTACATCCTGCACCATTTGACTAAGCAATTGCTCAGGCTTACTTGCCTGCTCCCTAACCAATACTTCCTTCAGGCGGACAAAACCATATTGGTTCTGAAGTTGGTCTTCAGCCTCCGTAATACCGTCCGTGTACACGATAATGCGGTCTCCTAGATCTAACATGACCTCATTATCCATATATAGCATGTCGTCCATAACACCAAGAGGAAGTCCCTTTTTCCCTTTCAAAAGCTCCACTTCACCGTTAGCCTTCACGATATATGGAGGGCAATGACCGCCATCACTATATAGAAGCTGACCTGTCGCTATGTTTAACACGCCGCAGAAAATTGTCGCAAACATGGTCGAATCATCCTTATACAGCTCTTGATTGACAGCCGTCAGCAACTCACCTGGCGTCAATTCCACGGACATCTTTCCTTTGAGCAGCGTCATGGTTACCGCCATGAATAGAGCGGCTGGAATTCCTTTGTCAGACACATCACCCAGCACGAAAAACAAACGATTCTCGTCGATACGAAAATAATCATAGAAGTCACCGCCTACTTCACGCGCGGGTCGAATCGTCGCCTGAGCCTCTGCTTGGGCACTAGTAAGCCCCTCAGCATCCTCGCCACGACTCTGTAGACTTATGCTCTTCCGAGGGAGAAAACCCATCTGAATATCCGCTGCGATGCGCAGTTCACTTTCCATGCGTTCCTTAGCTGCCGTCGTAACTTTCAATGCATGTACCGACTTCTTGAGCGCATCGTACAGCATAGCATTTTCTAGCGAAGCTGCTGTTGGCGAAGCGATCGATTCCAGCAACTGCAAGTCTCGATCCGTGAACGGTGCATCGCCACGTTTGTTCAACACCTGCAATACGCCAATGATCTTCCCTTTGCTGACGAGAGGAACACAGAGCATGTTGCGGGTTGGATAATCGACGCGCTTCGCGACCTTTGACGACCAGCGTTCATCTCGCGCAGCATCGTCAATCTTGACCGACTTTCCTGTCTGTGCGACCCAGCCTGCGATACCTTCGCCGATCTTGAGCCGGATTTCACGCACCTCATCACCTTTGGCTCCAAGTGCAAGATCGAAAAACAGTTCGCCCTTCTCCTCATCGACCAAAATAACGGACGAAGCCTCCGCGTTCATGATGCGGGAGGAGGTTTCCATGATTTTGACAAGCAAATCCTGTTTGCGAATCGTCGAGTTCACTTCCAGGCTTACATCAAAAAGCTGCATCGTCCGCTCCAGCTCCAGCTCTGCTACTCGCCGCTTTCGATTCCCAAACTGCAACTGGATGACAGCCACAAGACACAGGATAACAAGCACACCTACGACTATCTCCATCCAGCTCAGCTCCTTTGTTGCATGTCATGTAATTAGCCTTTATTTAATGGCATTAACCGCTTCATCTTCCGTCTCATACAATTTGAAAATGCTGCTAAAGCCCGACATATCAAAAACTTCCTTCACTTGCTCATTCATACGAGCCAGCGCTAGCTTGCCCTGAATGACTTTGACCATTTTGGCAGCGGATAGCAAGCTTCGTAGTCCTGCACTACTGACATAATCCAGTCCTTGCAGATTAAATACGAACTTGCCATTACCTTGCTCCACTAGTTTAGCGAACGCAGATTCCAAACTTGCGGATGTATTCCCATCCAATCTGCCCTGTAAGCTCACTAGCACAATGTCACCTTGCACTTGCTCGGTAATAGTCATGAAACACCCTCCTCTTGGATCCGATTTTTTCTCATTAGCAGCACATTCTCCTCATTCAAACGCTCATACCGAAGTTCATCCATCACTTGCCGGACAAAGTGGATACCAAGTCCCCCGATCCCGCGCTCTTCGATGCTCTGGTCGGTGCGGGGACTGGATTTGAGCAGTGGATTAAAAGGAATTCCCTGATCGCTCAGACAAAGCTCCCAACCATCAGGGGTTTGCCCAACATCAAGGCGAATCGTATGCATCCCATTTTGAGCCGATGGGTAGCCGTATAGAATAATGTTTGTTACGAGCTCATCGCAGACCAAATTGATTTGAAACAGAGACTTCTCATCCATGCCGAAGGACCCTGATAAGCCTTGGATAAAGGCTTGTAGACGCTCTAGTTCTTGTAACTCGTTGCGCAATACGATGGACTCAATGCCCAAGGGCGATCACTCCTACGACATTTTCAACAGCATGTTTTCAAGCAATCGTACTCTTGCACTTGATGCGTGAAGCATCCCGATCCCGATCTCCGGATATAACCTCACTAAGCGAGACAAGCTCTCCCCTTGCAAAGTAAGGACACGTACCTCATCAAAAATGACCTGTGCGGTAACAGATGAAGGTGAGCCATCTAACGCAGTCGTTTCGCCAACCGCTTGCTTAGGTCCCAAAACCCCGATCGTCGATGTCTCTCCAACACCGGTCTCATTGCTTAATTCAACATGTCCCTCAATAAGGAGATACATAGCAGCGTTCGATTCTCCCCGCCGCAATAAGTAGGTTAAATCCTCGTGCACTTCTTCCGTCGCAATACCCGCAATTAATCCTAATTCATCGACCGACAAATCCGCGAATAAGCTGACTTGCTTCAAGAAAATTACTTTATCCAGCATCGTTAAAAATTTACGTTCTTCTTTCATATCTGCACGCTCCAATGCGCTTAGTGCGTAGATGGAAATATCCTTGAGCCAGCTATCTGACCATGTTGTCGCCTCTTGAACCAATTGAAGCGGTTGTAATTCCTCCATGACATCCGTAACGCCTTGTTGCTTCAACTGGTCTAACAACGCATAGGCCAATTTACGATCGCCGAGCCCCTCCGCAAGGATCTCTAACCCGTTCTCACGAAGTTCGATATTCTCGTCTTGAATGGCTTCACGCAGCGTCATTATGATTCGCTCATCGACGAGCTTAGCCATGACTGCCCATGCTCCGTCAATGAGTGCCTCATGCAGCTCTCCACATCGTTCCTTCGCCAATTCCGCTAGGCCCGTCAGGCCAAGTTTCTCTAGCGCAGCAGGCAATGCACGTTCTTGGGTTGATGCTTGCAGACGCTGCGCACATAATTGGGCGAGCTCTGAATGAAGTCTGCCTTCATCCAATAGCTCAGCAAGTGTGGTTACAACCGCATTCCAAATGAATGGATTCGGATGCTGACTATATGCCATCAAGATCGGCAGTGCTTTATCACCCATATCCACAAAAGCTTGCAGAATGGCTTTGCGCAGCTCTTGATCTGCCATGGATACCATACTCAGCATCATGGGGATGCTTTCCACATGCTGAAGCTTACCGATACAATGCGCAGCTGCTACCTTCACGGCAGGACGCTCCTCATCGAGTAACGAAACGACCCAATCAGCATACGTATTCAGTTTCAGATCAGCTACGGTATGGCAGCCATAGACGGCCCATTCGCCGCCGGTATCTAGCATTTTGATAATGGCTTCGTCGCAAGCCGCGTAGCTTTCTTCGCTTTCTAGGGCATACAAAGCTTTGACGCCTTCATGCACAACCTTCGGATGCGTATCCAATAGCTTCACACGGATAAAGAAATGGGACTGACTTTTCAGATGCGAAGCTTTTGAAATCAACTTCACGCACTCAGCACGAACCTCAGGATCCTCATCCTCCAAGAAGGACGCGACTTGCACGAGGTCCTGAATGGTGGCACCCTGCAAGTTCATCGCACGTAATACCGCGATGCGAATCCGCGAGCTCTCTTCCCCAATCATTTGGATCAAATGCGGCAAGAACGCAGAATCTTTGGCTTTACCAATAATTTCTAGAGCTAATTCTCGCACGTAATCATTCGGATGCTTCAGATAGGCTAGAATAGCCGATAATGCCTTAGAGCTGCGAATGCCCCCGATAAAAGAGCTCGCAATTTCTGATAAATCCCCATGTAGGGATTGAACGCTTTTGACCAATTCACGAATATACAAATTCCTGCCGAACCACGCTACAACGACTAGAATCCCTGCAATCACCATGCCTAGCCAAGCCAGAGGCGACAATTGAAGAAGACCAAACGAGTACAGCATAGAGAAGAGCGAGCCAATAAGTATACCGCCAGAAGCTGCAACACCTTGCGCGAAATAACGATAGCCATCCCGTTTGGAGATTGGCATCATTTTGAAGAAAAGCTGATAACAAGGCTCTGCAATGTAGTACAGCAAAATATAAAACACCGCATACGACCCGGAAACCATGACCAATCCGAGCGATTGATTCATGAATAACGCTGTGAGGCCAAAGCCGCCGAAGAAGATGATCGTGATGCCTAATAATATATTACTGGCGCCTAACCAGTTCATTAAGCGCGTAGATACTGTTTGTAGCAATAAGCAGAACGTAAATTGAATCGCTGTGATTAAGCCATAAAACGAGGTCAAATCTCCCTCATTAGAGAACTTATATTCAGCAGCCGTGAAATATTGATACTCCATCATAAAATAAACAGCCGGCATCAGTGTCATTAGAGCAACCGCACACAGGAGGAAGGGATTTCGCAGCATCTGCTTCGCATAGTAGCCGGAAGTTGGCTGTTTCTCTTCGTTATCAGTGCGGGAGACGGGCTGGGCCTTATTCAGTCTCTTATCTTCCTTCAGGGTTAGCGGAACTAAATACCGCATGAGTGCCCTGCGAAAGAAGACGAAGCCGAACACCATGAGAATTGGGGCGAGAGCATACACAGCTTCTGTGCCAAGCAGTTTACCAAGCTGATGGGCCAACAAGCCTGCGGTAATGCCACCCGTCGTTGTAGCAGCGATGAATACGGGCATAAGTCGCTTCGCCTGTTGGGTAGGACACAAGTCAAACGCTGTACTCCACAGGAGCAAAGTTAGCTGCCTTACGACAAAGTTAGAAGAGAGAAACAGAATTGGATAGTAGTAGCGATAGTCGATACCGCCGAGCTTAAATCCCAGGAGCACAACACCGTTCAGGAAGAGAAGTCCCATCATAATAAGATAGAGTGTCGTCATCATCTTAGCCTTCGGCAGCCGGTTCGCCAGTTTGGCTAGGAGCCATCCTTCGAGCGGCATGATAGCAGCTTCAACCATATAAATATAGGGCAAATATTGCACGCCGAAGCGCTGATTAAAAAGTGCCATGAACGCCGTGTAATTTAAGGATTCCGCAATTCCGCTAAAGTAAAAGATCGGCAGCATCATCCAAAGTTTACGACTGTCTTCTGTGCGCAGCCCTATCCACCCTTTTAAGGTTCCTTGCATATCATCAGGTCCAATCTATTAGTCTATCTGTCAAGGGGACAGTGGTTTATAAAACGCGAGTCTAGCTTCACCTTCATAATAATAATTGGGATACGTACCAATGAGATCGAATCCATTAGCTTTGAACATCTTTTGAATGGGGATATATTCCGGCAAATCACATGTGTACGTTAAAATGTAACGTCCTTCTGCCGAACGGGCAAACGTTTCTAGGGCCTGAAATAACACCTTGGCAAATCCATGTCGTCGATATTCTCGGTGAACAGCTAAGTAATCCCAGAGGAATCCGCCGGATTGATGCTCATTTTCTTTGCAGCTCGTCACGGCGATAATGTCCCCCGTCTCATTCTCTATATACCAATGCCGGTGATTGCGCTGCGTTAAACTAAGCATTGGCGCATGACGGAAATGATCCAACTCACCTGGTGTATGACGTTGATCGTCGAAAGAAACAGGTGATAAGTAGAAATCTGTAATCCGTAACGCATCTTTCTCATTGGTCAATTCATGCACAGTCCAATTACTTACTTGCATCTCACAAACACCTCATTAAGAAACAGATAATGTACCATTCCATTCACCAGTCGTACCTTTTTGGAAATATTCATCACACATATAGAAATACAATTGGGCTGCCTTATCTTGACGATTCTGTTTAATAACCATCAAGAACGCTTCACGTGCATCATAGAAACGTCCCACCTGATAATACGTAACTGCTTGCTCGAACAAGGCTTTCGTCTTCTCTTTCAGAGCACGAATCGTCTCTGCATCACCTTGATAAACATCGAACAAGTGAAGAGGCTCTTTCACACCATCCACTTGGATCAAACCAAGATCTCGATAGAGGAAGTCCTTAGGCTTTTCCAAGGTCTTGACTACGGAATCCGTTATCAGAATGGATGATCCTAGCGGCTCCGTCATCTTCTCCAACATGGTCGCTAGATTAACTCCGTCAGAGATAACATTGCCTTCCAATCGCTGTTCCTCCCMAATAATGCCTAGGCGAAGAGGTCCTTTATGTAGACCGATTCCGAAATCAAGCGGTGAATAACCTACACTCATTCTATGCGAGTTGTAGATATCTAGCTCCTTCCGCATCTCCACACAAGCGAGCAGCGCTTCATCTGTCTGATTCGGGAATAAAGCCATAAAACCTGCGCCCAAATACTTATTCATAAGCCCTTCATGCTTGCGGACATACGGACCGAATCGTTTGAGGAACGAATTGACGAAGTTGAAATTTTCTTCTGGCGACAACCTTTTAGATAATTGGTAAAATCCTCGGATGTTAAAAATGAGAATGGACATGTGCTGTTCCACTTGATCCCCAAGCTCGACATCTAGAATGCTCTCTTTGTTCAAGAAGCGCAGAAACTGCTGAGGGACGAATCGATAGTAGGATTGACTGAAATTCTCAACCTTGGTGATATAATCTCGAATCCGCGCAGCCATGATGTTCACACTGTCGCCCAGGTCCGACACTTCATCCCGTGTATTAATTCTAACCACAGTATCCCAGTTCCCTTTGGCAATTTCACCGACACTGTTGCGAAGCTTCCAAATGGAAGATAGAAGAACATACGTCATGAGCACAAGCACAAGCAGCAAACCTATCGAGATAAAAGCGATATTGCGAATAATCGAATTTAGAACCGACTGGCGATGCTTCAGCAAGCCGTCTAAGTTCTTACTMGTTTCGAAAACACCGACAATTTTACCAGAGGAGTTAAAAATAGGTGCAATGGCATAGCGCCATTCTCCAGAGAAATCCTCCCATTGTCCTGTTGCCGTCTTACCTTCCAGCACGACTTGTTGATTCTCTGGCGTTTGTTGGAAAGGATTAAACATATGCATGCCATCATCGTCTTCGAGAATGCGATAAATGACGCCATTTTCATATTTGTATACAGCTTTATAAAAGCCTTGATTATCGTCCCGCGCATTATTCTCAAAAACAGATTGAATCTTCTTACGGAAAGATTGATACGTAGTACCACCATAATCCAAAGGGGATGTGAGGCTTTCCAATTTGTCGCCATCAACCAGGTTTTGCCCGTTTTTGGCAAGTAAGATCAGCTCACTAAACGTCTCTTCTTCCATTTTCTTAGAGAAACTGTTGTAAATGACGGTAGAGAGAAGAATCATCGAGAAAGCAATGACAGGAATAAGAATGAAGATTTGCTTCATCATAAGCGGCAAGCGTCTTTTCAGTAGGTTAACGAAGATGATTTTGATCGCATAAAGCACCAGTAGAATGAATGCTACAGCAATCGACCAAACCAGAATGGCATGATTTTGATCAGACCGACTAAATTGTGCTTCTATTAAGGAAGGTGTGATCGTACCATCGGGAAGTCGGCGATTAATTTGAGCTGACTCTACGATAATAAGACTGCCATCAGGACCAATACTGCTCGTAGTCGCGTCAAAAGCAAGCTCCACGCCACTTGCTTTGGCCTTCTCGTCGTTAACAATTCCCTCTAATACATAAGGTTGTTTCGGATCCAGCCTTGTAATCATACGCGAGTTAAAGTCAATGAAAATCAACCGTCCCTGATGGTCCAGGTGGAAGCTCTMCGGGAAATTGCGTCGTGTGCGATCTATCCCAGGCAGCGGATAAACCAACTCGGAGTTCCCCTCGTTAATAGCTCGATAAATTTCACCACTACGCGTGGAGTAGTAAATTTCACCCGGTTTAAATCCATCTGCTTCGGACACATATTTGTTAGCTGGAAGCGTAATCGAATACGTTAGCTTTGGCTCCGTGGTTGTCGTGTTGCCAACAGGTGTTTCGTATAAGGATAATTTCTTCACTTCATCATTGAAAAAATACACCATACCCTCATGCACTTGCACATTGCGCAAGGAGCCAAGTCGGTATCTCTTCGTCTGCGCATCCCCATATTCCTGAGTGAATAGGCTGCGATCAAATTCACCGTTTGGTTTATAGCGCACTATTTGTTCGGATTTAACTGCAATCCCATAAGGATCTAATAACGTACGAATCGTATATAAATAGCCCTGATCATCGACAGCCATATCGTTAAAACGATACACTTCACCATTCTTCCCCGTTTCACTCGTAATGGAGAACTGAAGAATACCTTGGGCATCCAGTTTATGTATCGTTTTCTTGGCATTATCGATGACGAATAAGTTATTTTGCGAGTCTGAGATGGCCTTCGATAATCCGTCGAATGGCATGCTCTTTTTCCATGGCCACAGCTGGATGCTATCTTGGTGTGTGCCTAGGTAAGTACCTGCAGCACMCAGTAGCAGCAAGACGAGCAGCAATGCCGCAATCGATTTCTTCATCGTTGTGTAATCTCCTCTTAATTTGTAATCTGAATGATTTGCATGGCTGCGTTCCAGTCGACACCTAAGCCTAAGGACTCAGAAATGAATCTTAATGGCACATAAGTCCTATCATCTAGCAGCAAGGATGGTCCATCGATCACGATAGGTTGTCCATCTATGTAAGCCGTAACTTGATTAATAGAGCTTGTAATAGTTGTATATTCCGTGCTTACCGTGACTGTAAAGCTCTCCGGGTCCCAATCTACCGCCGCTCCAAATGATTCGGAAACAGATCTAATAGGTAAATAGGCTTGTCCATTTATTATAACAGGCGGAGCGGTAAATTTGATAGAAATATTGGAAGAAAGCACGTTTTCTGCCGAAAGAGGCTGAATCGTGACAGGAACCTCAGCAAGGCCAGCAGAAGCAGGGATCGAAGTCATGCTCGCTAAGCTATCGGCGACTGCTGCAAGTTCCTGCAGCTCCTCCGGAGCGTACTTCAACTTCTCCTGGAGCTGCAGCTCGCCCAGCAGCTTCTCTATCTGCTGTTCCAGCTTCGCTTGTACGACCTCGTTTGCTGGCAGCTCCGCCAGCAAAGCCTGTACCGCGTCCAGCTTCGCGAACAGCGCGGCCTTCTGCGTCGACAGCTTCGCTGCGTCGACGGCCTCGATCGAGCGGGTCAGCGTCGCCACCCGCTCCGTGTCCTGCTGCGCCTGCGCTGCGCTCAGCGCAGCCTGCAGTTTCTGCTTCGCTGCTGCGAGCGAAGCCAGACCCTCGGATGCGCCCGACCCCGCATCCGCGAGCTGCGCCTGCGTCGCGAGAAGCTGCTGCAGCAAGGCTGCAGCGGCTTCCGGCTCGCCGGCGGCGAGGGCTTGCTTCAGCTTCTGCTGCTGGAGCGCGGCTTCGGAGGCCAGCTGATCCTCGCTGGCCGCTTGACCTGGGGGGGCAGGGTTACCGTTGCCGCCACTGCCTGTAGAGCCATCGCCCGGCTCGGCCGGCGATGCTTCCTCGGACAGCGCTGCGATCAGCGCGTCCGGGTTGTTCACGAGCGCCATCTGCGCGAGTGCGGCTTTGGTATCGCCTTTGAGCAGCGCCTCCAGCATGCCGAGCTGGGCCTGCGCGTCCTTGATCTGCACCGCGAGATCTGCGATGTCGTTCAGCTTCATGGCGGCAACTGCGGCAGTTTTGGCCGTTTCTAGTTTCACAATGTCTTGCTTTAACGTATCTATCTTTCCTTGAAGCTGCTCAGGTGTCTCAAGGGAAGCAATCGTGCCTGGCTCCTTGATTTCAACGGTCACTTTGATTGCATCCACGGCTTTTTGAGAAAGAATGGCGGAGCTTGGTGGATCTGTTAATGCATTAGGATCTAGCACATCATCCATACCTACCCAAGGAGCGCCTGGCGCATCCGCTTGATACACCATCCCTTGTCCCGAAGACGCCATTGTAGCGGTAGCCGCATTAAAAGCCTCAGGCGTCAAAGCTTCTAGCTTCACTTTGTACGAGCCGATAATGACCGTCCCTAAGCCTTCGTTCTCACCGTTAGTGTCTACACCCTGCCCAGCATTCTCAGCGTTGTCATCTGTTCCGTTGTCACCGTCACCGTTCCCAGTGCCAGCTTGTCCATTTGCAGAGCCATCTCCACCGCCAGCACCATTGTCGCCACTGGTACCTGTCGTTCCTTTGCCACCATTATTCCCATTGTTTCCAGTACTGCCATCACTTCCAGCTTGTCCATCCGTGCCCACGCTTCCATCCGCACCAGCAATCCCGTTTGCGTCTCCCGATGTCCCGCCGTTCTCAGCGCTAGCAGCAACTAACTGCCCTGTGCTGCCTTTTCCATCAAGTGGCAGCGTCTGAATGACTTTCCCTTTGTTATAGAGAACAACCTTAAGTTGATCAATTTGACTGAATTTTAGTGTTAAATTCCGTACCGGTTTATTGATCTTCGTCCGCTTCCCAACACGTTTACCGTCTTTGGTAAATACGGCGAAGTCCGTTGCACCCAGTTTTTTGCTTACACTTATACTGAAATCGCTAAGCAGCTGTCCAACCGCTGGTTTCAGCTTCCAAGTACCCAATGGCGCTTTGGGTTTCTGCGGTTTCATCGGCGACAAGCCATCATCAAGATCACGATACGGCAGTATACCTTCGCGAATCGTATTATTCACAGCTCCGCCTGTTCCTTGATTGAGCTTGCCAAGCGCCATTTTATACGCTATTTGTGCTGCCACGATTTGTTGATCCGCCTGATCAACCGCATCTTTAAAAGCTTGCAGCTCCTCAGACTTCATCAGGCTTAACTTCAGCTTTTGGTTCGCCTTCGCTAAATTGGTTACCGCATTATCCTTATCACGCAACGCTTGCGCATAAGCTTCTTCCGCACCTTTAGCTTCCAAGAAAGATTGCCGTACAGCTGCAATTACAGCATTTCGGCTTTCTTTTTCCTGCAGCTGCGCCTTGTTCTGCTCCATAGTTGCAAGTGGTAAAGCATTCGTCAGGTCATCCAAATAGCGCAGTCCATCAAATTCACCTTGCAGCAGCGACTTCGGAATGGGAATGAACCCGAGCAGCATAAAAAAGCCCTGCCAATCCTCTTTCACTCGCCCAAGTGTTTCATCATAGCTTGCTTGAAATAGCTCCATATCGATCTCTTGCTCTTTAAATAAGCCATCCATCACCCTCATGCGTGCCGGGCCAAATTTATTGCTATATAAATTACGAGTCGTGTTCAGCTTTTCATCCGCCAAACGACGAGCCTCCGTATCTCTTAATAGGCTTAATGTTGTCTTCTGCCCCATAGCTAGATAGGAAGGCAGCATTTTCTCATTCAAATCCGCGTAATCCGGCTGAAACGAAAGCTCCACTTTATTTTCCATATCAAGCTGCAGTAATTTACCTAGTGCCAAACGACTAGATTTCGCTGTCAATTGCGCTTGTTTGTAGTCCGATGCCGCCTTCTCTAGCGCTTTGTCCACTTTGTCCTGTTCAGCCGCATCGGCGAGACCGAATTTCCGCTTTTTAAGAACCGTGTCGATGGATGTTTTCGCTTCCTCAACTTTCTTACGAGAGCGCTCCTCGGCCACCGCATCTTGATAGGCAGTTAAATAGCTTTTCTCGATCTCATATCGCGCTGAATCCCCTTGCTGCCGCAAGGTTTCCTGGGCCAAATACAACTGCGATCTGGCATCTGGCACCTTCATCCGCGTACCAATATCCTGGCTTAAATTATGGGGCCTGGCGAATAATCCGGCAGCTTTGGCTTCCTCATTGTTAACCGTATGCTGCGCTTGTTCCAGCTCGATTCTTTTCTTCAAGACATCCGTTCTGGCATCGCGCAGCTGAGGACTCTTCTGAAGCCCTTGTTTAATCGCATCCTGCATGGTCAAAGCCTTTACCCCAGCAGCTTCCACCCGTGCACTTGCCGTCAGGATCGAGGATGTCGCAAGTAGACTTACGAGCCCTATTTTCACCATATTCAAACCATTCAGAACAAACCCCTCCGCTCACGTACTTCTCTCTCTTTATAGTACAATATCTCTACCACTCTCGCATCCATTCTTTGGAGAAAAACAGCGAAATCTAGCGAATATAGGATTAGATTGCCGCATATAACCTTTTCTAGTAGTATAAAAGAAAGATGAAAGCATATTTTGCCGAATTATTGCACGGGAAATAATTTCAAGGAAGGGGCTTGCAGATGGGGAATATCGTATGCGGTGGCGCTATGCTGCAATGCACATTCGGTGCTGCACCTAGCTCGTTAATGGTGCTCCCTGCGAATATGGTCATGACCGCGATGCCTATTGCCAATATCATGGATAATAAGCCCATGGTGAATATACTGCCGTTTGGGATGTGCAACTCCCCATCCAATCCGATGGTGGCAGCGGCAACCGCTGCGGCTTTTGGCGTTTTGACCCCGATGCCCTGCATCCCTGTCACTGCAGCCCCTTGGGCACCCGGAGCGCCTACCGTCCTTGTCGCGAATATGCCCGCGCTTAACAATAGCTCCAAATGCATGTGTAACTGGGGCGGTGTTATTTCCGTTGGGCAGCCTGGTCAGATGACGATTCAGGTCCCATAAATTCTTCTTTTTTTACAATTGAAACAAGGAGTGAGAGCATTGGAGCCGATTAAAACGATTGAGAAAGTGCTAAAGCCTATCGTAGCACCTTTCATCGGACATATTATGAAGGCCATCCTGACCGTAGGAAGGCTGCCTAAGCTAGCGATTATTAAATTTCAGCAAATGATGCGAACCATGTTGCAAACGCGTGAATCCTCTTTAAAAAACTACGTTTTGATCGGCTCCTACTACATCTCCAAGAGACTGCTTATTTTCATCCTATTGTTCATCCTTGTTCTCATTTTCTTCATTTTTATTCGACCACCTAAGATCGTTAATAAATGGTTCAACCGCGTGCCTGTACTTCAGGAAAACACAGCTAAGTTGGGCAGCTTTTCGGGTAATGGTAAAGTCGTTGTCGATCCGAAAAAAGATAAAAAAGAAGCTCGCTATGTCGGCGATCTGGTTGATGGTCTTTATTCTGGTAAAGGTAAGCTGTACCATGACAACGGCATCCTCGCATACGAGGGTGATTATGAAAAAGGTCTCAAAAATGGGAACGGCGCTCTCTATGATGAACAAGGACACCTGATTTACAAAGGCGCCTTCACGGCGGATGTCTATAATGGCGCTGGCGCCTTGTACGATGAGAAGCAGCGAGTCATCTATACAGGCGAGTTTCAAAATGGCAAATTCGGCGGGGCTGGCAAGTTGTTTGTACCTAGCGGTGACTTGCTTTATGAAGGAGCCTTCAATGGCGGCATGTATAATGGCGCTGGCAAGCTCTTTTCCTCGGGAGGAATCATCCAGTACGAGGGAGAATTCTCCGCAAGTTTGTACAATGGGGCAGGCAAGCTTTTTGATGCGAAGGGCATTCTCATGTACGAAGGCGGCTTCAAAAATGGCAGCTACTCCGGCGAGGGCACGGAATTCTACCCTAGCGGCATGATGAAGTATAAAGGTCAATTTCTTGTAGGTTTATATAACGGCGAGGGCACCTCCTTTGATGAAAAAGGCGTACCGCGCCTCAAAGGCGCGTTCCAGAGCGGCGCCCTGACCGGCGCCGGGGAAGCGTATGACGAGTTAGGCAAACTCGTCTACAAAGGGGATTTCAAGGCGAGCGTCTATGACGGCCTTGGCACGGTGTTTGACGCAGACGGCGCGCCGCTGCTGCGGAGCTTCTGGGCAGGCGGCGCAGTCAGCCTGCAGGGCTTCATCGGTTTGTCCAGCAAGAAAGTCGAAGACTTGCTGGGCAAACCGGCGGAAGTGACGCTGCAGGATGACAGCGTCTTGCTCGCGGGCCAGGAGGTGGCGGTCGCAGCCGCCTCCGATGTTGCTTCGCCGCCTGCCGATGCGGCAGGCGCGGGGGCTAGCGCGGCAGCAGGCGTGAAGCTGCTGCTGAGCTACCCGGCCTACCAGCTGTCGCTGCTGGTGGAGCCGTCGAAGACCAACCCGAAGGAAGCGGTGGTCACGTCCCTTAGTATTTGGGGCTCGAAGCCTCTAGCGCTGCTGCAGCCAGGCATCGAGACGTTCAAGAAGCTGAACGAGCCGAACGATGCAGGCTACAGCGTCATGGAGCTCGAAGTAGGCGCCGGCGTTGGTGCTTACAAGAACAGTTACTTTAAGGGTGATTATCTATTCACACTCACCCATTTCAATAGAACCAAAGAAGCTCACCTGTTGCAGGTGAGCTCAACGAAATAACCGACTACGCCGTCTTCTTAGGACGAGTGCATTTATTGGAAAACAGGGTGCTGGTGGTCCTGGTTGTACTGGTTGTACTGGTGGTCCTGGTTGTACTGGTTGTACTGGTTGTACTGGTTTTACCGCTGGTAGAGTTGGGAGTGGTAGATTTGGAGGGACACGTACGCTACAGATTTTCATTAACTGGAAAAAATACAGCTATTTACGCAAAGTTTCTTCGAAAACTCGATTTAACTGGAAAATATGTTGTTAAAACTACCTCTTTTGTTCCACTTGACTAAAATGTATGAATTTAACTGTATGTTTTCCATCTATTGCGCGTTTGATTGGAAAATCTCGAAAAATAACTGTATAAAATCCATCTATTTGCCTGGAGCACACGGTTCGGAGGTACTTTACGGGTGATCAGGGTTCTGAGACGGCAGATTTAGGCGACTTCGCTCAAGAGGTTGTTGATTTTGGGTAATTTGACTGCTGAGACGAGTGCGTTTATCAAGGCTCGACCAAATAAAAGCCTCTGGCCATGATTTCCGTGGCCGAGGCTTCTTTAATTCGATGAACCCTCCCGAAATTCTTGCAGGATTCTGCTGGCTTCATTGCGGTCCACGACCTGCAGCTTATTCAATATCGTCGAAACGTAGTTGGCCACAGTTTTGGCGCTGATCACTAAACGTGCGCCGATCTGGGCATTGGTGTGACCTTCAGCAATCCGCTCCAAAATCTCCATTTCACGTTTGGACAGTTCAGATAGTGCCGGATGTTCCGAGGGATTGAGTGTTCTCGGTTCCGAGAAGAAATACATCATGCGTGCCGCAATATCGGAGCTGAAGACAGCACCGCCATTGCCAACCATGCGGACAGACTGAAGCAACTCGATTTCGTCAGCGTCTTTGAGCACATAGCCTTTGGCTCCAACACGCATGGCGGTAAAGACCGATTGATCGTCACGGAACATGGTGAGTATTAGCACATGGATGTGCGGATATTTCTCTTTAACTAACCGGGTGGCTTCAATCCCATTGAGCCCTGGCATTCGAATGTCCATTAATATCAAATCAGGCTGACATTGTTCCACGAGCCCCAAAACTTCTTCTCCAGATGCCGCTTCTCCCACGACGATCAAATCTTCCGTGGTTTGAAGCAAATTTCGGACACCGCTTCGAAATATCGGATGATCATCTGCAATCATTATTCTCATCGTCTGTCATTCTCCTCTACACCGATTTAAACTACGTTCAAGACAAGGGAATGACCGCCAAAACCCTGGTCCCTCCGCCTGCAGGCCGATCAATGTTGCAGTGCCCCCCTAATTCAGCCGCCCTTTCCCGCATTGAAACCAGCCCAATCCCGCTCTTCCCCTCAGCAACTGGATGAACTGACAAAGGAGCAAAGTCTGCTCCATTATCTCTAATTTCCACCTGAAGCTGACCGGTTTCGGACAATTCCAGCCTTACCGTACAGGAGGTAGCTTTGGTATGTTTCACGACATTAACTAGAGCTTCCGTGGCAATTCGATACACCGCTACTTCAACAGCAGCTGGGAGTACAGGCAGCGGCCCAGGTGCATACAATTGAATGTCCAGCACCTCAGTGCCCTTCTCCCCGGCAAGCAATACCGCAGGCTTGGATAGGAGGGTAATCCGTTCCTGTATAGCCCCGATTAGCCCAAGTTCATCCAGTGTTGGAGGGCGCAGGTCATGAACCAGTGTGCGAATTTCCTCCACCGTTGAGCGAATGACTTTGCGCAACTCCCCCAGCATTTCAATCGCTACTTTAGGCTGTTTCTCGACATAAATCTGAGCAGTCGCCGCATTCAGCGCAAGGGCAGCCAGCTTAGGTGCCAAATCATCATGCAAATTATTACGAATGTACAGGCGCTCTTCTTCTCGCGCTAGCACCAGCTTTTCCCTTGACTCTTGCAGGTCCTGTGCCAGCAGCTTCATCCCCTGCGTCATATGCCAATTCTCCACAATGGGGCCAGCTTGCCTGAGGAGAACATCCAAAAATTTGTTATCTTCCGCCGTAAATCCTTCCCCCGCTGATCGGCTGGCTATGTGCAGGGTTCCCATTTCTTTGCCGCGAAGAATAATTGGCAAGACATGTTGTTCATAAAGTAGGCTGCCTGCCGAAGCAACTAGTGTCGTCTGTCCGCCGATACCGGTATAAATGGCCGTATAGGGAATTCGCAGCGCATCCTTCACCGTTCTTACAACAGCATGCAACATAGCATCAGAATCCTGAGGTTGAATCAACTGATTGCCTAGCTCAAGCAGCACCGCATAAGGATCGTCGTGGCGGCCCTTCATTAGCCGATTTATTTGCCGCTGCAACCATTCTTTTAGAGGTGCGAAAGCTGCCGCCACAATCGCGGTTGCCAGTAACGAAGCGACATAATGATCCCCAGTTTGAAATACTCGGCTTAAATAAAAAACAATCACTGTATAAATAAGCACGATGCAAACTGATAACGATCCATACACCAGGGTCCGTTTGACTAGCGGATCAATATTCCACAGTCTTTGCCGCAGCACGGCGAACATTAATGTAATGGGAATAGCCGTAAGGGAGGCATTCAATACGCCGTTCAAATATACATACGTCATTGCTGTTCCATCATTAAGACTAGGATCAAACAACGCACTCATGCCAATGAATCCAACAATGCCAATGGAAGCTCCATAAACAACCCATTTCGTCTGTTGCCGCTCGGCAGCAGTAGCCCTATTTCGAAACCGATATACTTGGGAATAGATCAAAATTAGTGTGGATGAGCCATACCAGAGAAACTGGAACATGGCCGGGATATGAAACTTTTCCCACATCTCCCCTTCATAAACGAGCGTCATCACATCCACGATCATAATCAGCACAAAAACGAAGCGCGACCATTTGGGCACAAATTTGCCATTTGGAAATAGTAAGAGAAATAAGGATAAGGAAACCCAACTTAGCATGGAAATACCTAAGAACCAATAATGGGCAAAACCAGCTCCTTCGGATGCCGCCATGACTAACGACGGAAACGTTGATCCGAAAGACACCATTGCGACGACTGCCACCAGCCCCATCGGTTCACGGAATCCTTTCCAAAGCACGATCGCCGATGTCATATAAAAAACGAATGTAAACACAACATCAATGAGTACGAATAACAGTCCAAATTGCTCCAAGCTAAACCCATTTGCCGGTAAAGGCATGGCAGGAACGAGATTACCGCAGCCTTGCAGGATACATTTTCCGACCAGTACTTTGTAGTACTGTGGAATCAAACTTACATATAGCGCAGCTGTCAGTAGACTGAAGCTGAGTACAAAAAGCTGTGCAATCCGCATCGCCAACACCACTTGCGGCTTGTTAACAGCTTCCGGGCTTCCTGCTCTGCTCAGATTTAACATTCATCTCACCCGCCATTCTTTCCTCAGTAATCTTTGCTTGTTTGTATTATAGCTTGCTGGAACGTTAGCTGAAAATGGCTATTGAGCAATTTCCCGACTCGGACCGCCGATTCCCAAATCGCACCCGCGAATATTCCCAAAAACCAGGAACGCAATGCTCTATTCTCCGTGATTTCCCTTCCAGTAATCTAAAGTATGAGCAACACACTTAACAATTGGAGGATGAGTAAAATGACAGAGCAAAAAGTTATCAAATGGCTAGGCATGATTTGTATTTTAGCAGGAATTGCAAGAATGGGGATGACCCCTGCCTCGCTAATTTGGGGAACGGATAGCACGCAAGAATTGACGACAGGATTAATAGCTTGCATCCTCATGTCTGTCGGATCTATCGCTTTTTACCAGGTACAATCCCGTGAAACAGGGGTCACCGGTTTTATCACGATCCTCGCCATCATCATTGGAAATATACTAACAACTGCGATGTTGTGGTCCCAATTTGCTGCTGGCGGCGCAGATGCGGTCCAACCGGAAGGGTTGCTGGTTAACATTTCACGAATGTTCGGTATGATTGGTTTCCTTGGAGGTACTTTGGTGTTCATGATCCTAACTTTCTTGGCAAAAGTTTTTCCTCGTTGGGTACCTGCGCTCATGCTGATTATGATTCTCGCAATGTTTTTGCCGATTGCCGATAATAAATATTTTGCTTTCTTCTGGGGATTGTCGTACGTAGGCATGGGGTACTGCATTTGGACTAAAAAGTTGATGAACGCTGCGTCATCCGCATCCCAACTCTCCTATGACAGGGACAAATTAATATCAGGATAACCTTATAGGTGATATGGTCGTGAAACACACAGACCGCTCTCTCTCCAGCAGGAGAAGGGCGGTCTTCTTCTTTCCACCTTCTTGTTCTCCCACCCAACAGAAAACCGCCTTAACCTCGGAGGTTAAGACGGTTGGATTTATCTCTATAGAGAAACTTCAAGCTCACTCATATATGTGCTGGATACTCCGTCAGACGGACCAAATTCGAATTCCGTAGACTCGGCAAATTGGCCAGTATAATTGATTCTAATCAGCATCGGCATCGGAGCATGACCTTCTGGCACCCATCTGGCTGTAGCCTTATAGCGGCCGATAGGTATATTGTCGATTCCAGCTCCTCCGGCAATAGGACCTCCACGTTTAATGATTGTTTGTCCTGGGCTTCCGTCAAGTAGCGGACCAGTCGGTGTAAGTGTCAATTCTAGATCGTTCATATTGAACTCTGGCAAGGTATCGTCGAAATTCTTGAAGTTCGGATAGACATACATCTGACCATTAAAATTAGACCAAGTAAAATTACGGACAGCTCCCTTGCTTCCTGAGACAGGAAGATCACCGTCGGCTTCTAACTGAAACATATACGTTTTACCATTAAATTGCTTCTTTACATGAGCCCCCATATGATAGGTTGTAGACATTTGCGGCAGCTCGATTAGATAGTGCCCTGTTTCATCGGTGACTCCTAGGATGTTGCTGTCATACATAAACGTGTTATCTGCAAAGACACTGACTTCTGGAATCGGTTGGCCGCTAGCGTTTCGGACATATCCTTTGACAACATAGGGTTCAACCTCCTCTTTGACAGGGTCGGACGGTGTTGCAGGCGACGGAGTCGGTACAGGATTTGAGACGATGTTCGGCTCGTCAATCTGGATTGTGGTTATGCTCCCGTTTCTGGCGTAAGTGACTTTATAACCTGTGCTCTCCGCTACAAAACGTAAAGGGACTAGCGTATTTCCGTTCACAATCTGTGTAGGTACTTCCATGCTAACTTCAGTTCCGTTCACTTTTGCGATGGTGCTGTTGATCGTTAATTCGATGGTAAGTCCGTTCTTTGTTCCGATTGCCTGTTGGCTATCACCCGAATCAATCCATTTTACCTTAAAGCCAAGCGTTTCAAATAATTTGCGAAAAGGAACTAACGTTGAACCGTCTTTGATGACGGGACTGACCTCACTAAATGTCAACTCTTGCCCTTTAAAAAACACACGGATCATCGGACCCTCTGCTGGTGCTGGAGAAGGTGTCGGAGAAGGTATAGGTGATGGTGATGGTGATGGCGCCGTTGGCGTTGGCGATGTGCCGCCAGTGGTCATTGGTTTTTTATATTTAATTGGTTTCGAAGCTACCGTTCCTTGCGGCGTCTCGATTTCCAGCACATAATACTGTGTCTCTTTGATTGTGCCGTTATCACTTGCGTATAAATTAAAGGTTAACTCACCTTCGAATTCCCCCACAGGCTCTCTAACATCTTTGCGAAATCCTGGGTTCACAATTACCGTTTCATGCGTAGTACCTGTCGAGGTTATAATCGTCTTATCCTGAACAATACCAAGCAGCCAGCCAGTCGTTACCCGGTTCGTTCTCCACACGCCTTTAGAATTATCCTTGCCATAATCATCGGTTGAACGCAGTACAACGCTATTGATGACCGTTTTCTTTGCCAAATTCAACTGCAACTTGAAGTGACCGTCCTTCTTGCCTTCCGGTGTAAAATCTACGGAACCGACGACATCAGCCCCTGTATCAAGCAAGCTGAATTCCTTGATTTGTACACCTTCAGGTGTCGTCTCACCAAACGCCCCTACCATTGCTCCAAACGAGAGGCTTCCCGCCAATAATAGAGAAAGTGCCGCCGTTTGTTTGAAACTGCTTAATTTTACCTTCATGTGTTCAGTCTCCTTTTCTTAACTTTTAATGTAGATGAAACAGAGTGAATCCTTTCATTTCCTACATTTTACATCGGGACCATTCCCGTTATCATGAGGCACAGCTAGGAAGTGATTGGGAACATTTAGGTTAAAATTGGGAAGCGCTGGGAACAAAGCTAAAAAAACAAGCCTCTAGAATTGCTTCTAAGGCTCGTTTCGTGTTTAGGGAGACCTACTTGAGCCCCCAAAATTCATTTATTTTTCACTGCACAACTGCTTCATCCCCTAACTCACTTGCGAATAAGGTAATATCCTCTTTCGTCAAAGGAGTAACGAGCGCAAGTTCCTTCCCGAGCGCTGTTTCAATCTGTTCCCGAGCCGCTTGCGTTCGACCGAGTTGTTGAAGCGTTCGCGCATAGAAATAATAGGACTCCGCGTGCTTAGGCGTTTTGGCGATCACCTTGGTATACATCTCATCCGCCTCATTCAGACGACCGAGCATATAATAGTTTTGCGCTAAGTTATCCATAATGGTGATATCGCTGTCATTGTAGGCGTAGGCTTCGAGATTATAAGTAAGTGCCTCTTCCAAGTCTCCCTGCAAAATTTGAAAATAACCATAATTCCCATAGACCAGTGTGTTTTTGACCTCGTTTGCTAGTTCTTGCAACATGCTCAAAGCCTCGTCCCGCTTGTTCTTCAACCAGTACACCGTGGCCACATTGAGCTTCGCTTGTATGCGAATATCTGAAGCTTTCGCTGATTGAAGGACCTCTTCAAACATTTGCTCAGCCTTGGTAAGATCACCTGTCTTCATTAACAAATAACCATATCCAATCTGATGTTTTGGCAAAAAGGCTTTCGAGACATACGCTTTTTCCATCCAAATCAACGCTTGCTCACGATCACCCTTCATATAGGCCAGATTGCCCCTCTGAGCGTACATAGCAGATCGGTTCACATAAACAAAATAACCTAGGATGACCACGATTGCAGCTACCCCAATTAACCAGTTAACCTGAAACGCCATAACAATTAAGACAATTACAACGATAAGCTTAAGAATACTTTTAAGGATTGGCGGCATGCAAACTTCTCTCCTTTACAAACGCTAGTAAGTTGTAAACATTGTACCAAAAAAGTAGACACTTCTCCTAAACAAAAATAAGACCGAATGACCATCTGTTACATAGATGGCTTCGGTCTGATACAAGGTAGAACCTATGGCAGAGCTAATTTCCCCAAGATCGTCGGTCTTTCTGCTCCCGTCGCCGCTGGAACGTTGTTCGGCTCTCCTTGGATGAATGCATTGCCGAGCAGTGCAAACAGAATCGCTTCCTTGGCATCTGCTGAAATACCAAGTTCATCTGACGTAAGAATGGTTTGCTCAGGCAGTAAATCTGCCAGCATCCGAAGCAGCGTGCGATTATGCGCACCGCCACCACTTACGATCACTTCCGCAATGCTACACTGTGGCAAAATGTATGCCTGATACCCGCGTGCAATCGTATGCGCGGTAAAAGCCGTCGCTGTCGCCACGATATCCTCGTGCGAAAGCCCCTGCTCCAGAGCAGAAACCAGCCATGCCGAGGCATAGGCTTTCCCGAACATTTCACGGCCCGTCGTCTTCGGAGGCGGTTCTTGGAAATACGGATGTGCGAGCATGTCCGCTAGCAATCCATTATGTACCTTGCCTTTGGCAGCCCAATCGCCATTGGCATCGTACGAAAGCTTCCCTTTGGATAGCTCATACACAACCTGATCCATCACCATATTCCCCGGGCCGGTATCAAAAGCAATCATACCGCCATCCGCACTATCGGCCGGAAGAGCCGTGCAGTTGCCAATTCCGCCTATGTTTTGAAGGATTCGGCCCTTATCCGCATCTCTGAACATGAGATCGTCGCCATAAGGTACAAGCGGTGCGCCTTGCCCGCCAACAGCTATATCCGCTGTCCTAAAATCACCAACGACAGGTTTGCCTGTTCGTTTGGCAATGACGGACAAATCCCCGATTTGCAGCGTTGATTTGGGAAGAAAACGGTCCGCTTCATCCGCTACTGGGATGTGCCAGATCGTCTGCCCATGCGTCGAAATCAGATCGATGTCGTCCATGCGTATGTTTGCTGCTTGGGCCGTTTGGATTACGGCATCTGCGAAACGCTCTGCTATAGCGAAGTTCATGCCACACACTTGCGCAACATCGGAATGCTCGATCGTGCATAATCGCTTAAGCTTTTCTCGCATCTCCTCATCAAAAGGCAGACTCTCAAAGTGAAGCAGCTTGATGTTCGTTTCTACGCCTCGCCCCTCTATGTGGACAATGGCAACATCAATGCCATCCAGGGAGGTGCCAGACATAAGTCCTGCTATGGTTAGGGAATCTTTATTCAGAAGTGTACGCAACATGATAACTCATCTCCATTCTTTCATTTTTGCTGAAATAAGCTCAAACGGATTAGAAAGGGAACGTAGATGTCCTAATTGGCCGAAATCGGACGAAACGATACCTAAGGGGAACGTAGAGGCACTATCGGGTCGATTTTCGTGCGTTATGACGGTTTTCAACAAAATAGGATACTGTAGTTCCCTCTCGATGACGATTTTATCTATTCCCTCCAAGATAGAGCATTCTAGTTCCCTGTCCATGGCCTGGGAGGCCTTATGGGTTAATACCTTTTATTTTCAACAAATCTATTGGGATTGCGAGAGTATGAGATTGTGCAGCCTTGGCCGAATTTGTAAAATGTGTTCCGTTCGACCGAAATGAACCCGATTGGTAAGAAAAATGACTTGTAGATCCTGCTCAGGCTCGAACAACAGGCTTGTACCTGTAAAACCAGTATGTCCGAAAGAATGCTCGGAGGCATAGTCACCGCTAAATAAGAAGCTCCTCGGATTTCTAAGCAACCAACCCAGCCCCCGAAACTCTTGGTCATACGGTGTAAAGTTACGGGATGACAACTCGATAGCTGCCCTGGAAATAATTCTTCGTCCCTTAAAAACGCCCTTCTGCCGGATCATTTCAGCATAATTCGCTACATCATGAATCGTCGAGAATAACCCCGCATGACCGCTTATACCGTGCATGAGCTCCGCTTTTTCATCGTGAACAATGCCTGCCTTGTACGCTTGACGCTGTTCCGAAAACTCGGTAACCGCATAACGCGTTTCCGCGAAGGTTGGGCAAAACCCCGTTTCCGCCATCTCCAGCGGTTCAAAAATCTCCCGTTTGAGATAGGTGTCGAAGGCTTCACCAGTCACAGATTCAATGATCAGATAGAGCAATATCAGGCCAATATCACTATAAACAACCTTAGTTCCTGGGGGATGGAGCGGCCGTTCGTTTAAGATCAGATCCACCAGCTCGTCCCTGGACAGATGCATGAGTCCTCTCATACCTGGGATATCCGCCCTAAGCCCTGAGGAATGTGTTAGCAGATGAACAATCCGGATGGGTTCTTCCTGAAAGAAGCGAAATTGCGGTAAAAAACTCCCAATCGGATCAGCCAAAGTAAGTTTCCCTTGATCCATCAACTGAAGCACAGCAGGCAGCGTTGCAACTACTTTGGTCAGTGAAGCCAAATCAAAAACCGTATCCACGCTCATCGGAGCAGCTTCCGGATACATCACTCGGCTCCCATAGGCTTGCTTCACTACTTCTTTCCCTCTTTGGGCGATGTAAAGGACTGCGCCAGGTAGATGACCTGCGGCAATTTCTTGTTCGATGAAGTTGCTTATCTTAGCGATATCCCAATTGGACATAATGTGCTCCTTCAGTTTTATTGCTTTGAATCCGGAAGTGAGATAGTCGATATAATCGACTATCTCGCTACAATAGCAGCTATGCACGGGAGTTAGTCGAAATATTCAACTATCAAGACTCCAAAAGTCCATTCTGCGCTCCCGCAAGTCGATAAATCGACTTACTGACCCCCACTAGCCTAATAGTCCGAAATTGCCAAATTAATCTAATTGAAGCTACCATTAAATCTTATTTAGTCCTAAATAACCCAATTAAATCGACCAAAACAAGTCACATGCCAGATAAATGGTTAAATAATTCGGCAAAACCGGACTAATGGTCTTTCTACATACGTAATCCTCAATTTAAGTCGGAGAAATCGGACTAAACGCAGCAGCTTCTGGAAAAAAATAGACTTGCAACTTCCGTCACTGAACGCTCTCCCATCTCCAGCCCGCTGGATAGTCAGAACCAAGCGACACCGGCAAACGCCCTTGCGGTGTCACCATTCCGAGCAGCGCACGCGCCGTACTTTGCAGCGCCAGCGGCCGGCTTTCGTAAGCCGCGACGAACGTCGACACGTCCGGGAACTCCAGCAGGTCGTACGGCACGCGCAGCGCGACAACGACCAGCGGCTTGCCGAGCGCTTGCAGGTCGCGCACCAGCGCGACCTGCGCAGGATGGAATCGGGCGTTGTACGTCCCGATGACGATCTGCTCCGCGGCCGCCGCATCCGCAAGCACCGCTGCGCGGCGCTCGTTCACCTCCGCAAGCGGGAGCACGCGGTTGAGCACGTCCAAGCCGTGCTCGGCCAGCGCAGCGCCCAAGCTTGCGACGCCCGCATAGGCTTCGTCGACGCCCGACGAAACCGCCGCGGCCACGGTGACCGCGAGCGTCCGCACGCGAGGCAGCGGCAAGAGCTGCTGCTCGTCCTTGACGAGCGTGATGCTCGCCTCGCTGAGGCGCGCGGCAACCGCGCAATGCGCCGCGGTCCCGACCTCAAGCGCAGCCTCATCATGAGGCTGCTCCGCAATCACCCCGCGCCGCGCTTTCAGCGCGAGCAAGCGCCGTACCGAAGCATCAATATGCGCTTCGGCAATACGCCCTTCGCGCACCGCTTGCTCGATCGCCGCAATGGCGCCGACCTGCAAGTCCTGACGGTGGCTGATCAACACCAGATCAGCACCTGCTTCAACCGCCATAACGGCAGCGGCAACCGTACCGTAATGCTCGGAGATCGCGTGCATCTCCATGCAATCGGTCATGATGACGCCGTCATACCCAAGCTCCTCACGAAGCAGCCCCGTGAGAACAGTCTTGGAAAGGGTAACCGGCAGTTTCTTAGACTCTAATGCCGGGAAATAAATATGCGAGGACATAATCGCATCGACTCCACCTTCAATCGCCTCTACGAAAGGCACTAACTCCACCGCACGAATCCGTGCTTCATCATGTGTAATTGTTGGCAAATCCAAATGAGAATCGGTATTCGTGTCCCCATGACCAGGAAAATGCTTAGCGGTTGCCACGACATTCGCATCTTGGAAGCCCCGTACAGCTTCTCGGCCATACTGAGCGACTTTCTCCGGTGATTCGCCGAATGAGCGCACGCCAATAACCGGATTATCCGGGTTGTTGTTCACATCCAGATCCGGTGCAAAGTTCAGATTGATACCGAGCGAGCGCAGTTCTTTGCCCGAAATAAAGGACGCTTCATATGCTCCTTGTGGACCTGCATCTCCGGCGGCCAGCGCCATAGATCCGGGCATAAGCGCTACCCCCTCGGTAATGCGGGCTACCATGCCGCCCTCTTGATCGATGGAAATCCAGAGCGGCAACGTTCCGTTACGCTCCGCAATTTCCTGCAAACGGCCGGATAACTCAGCAATCTGCTCCGTATTCTGTACATTCCGTGCAAAATAAATAACACCGCCGATGCGCTGTTCCACGATTAGTGTTTCCAGCGATTCTGACGGTTCCGTACCTTCAAATCCGCAAAGAATCATCTGTCCGATTTTCTCACGCAGCGACATCTCCTGAATTTCTCTCATCTTCACTACCATCCCTTGTAACATAAGTGTGTATGTGTGTATGTGTGTATGTGTGTCTGTGTGTGTCACTGCAAACGGTTCAGCGCCATGAGCGCAGCACCGCTAGCGGCATCTCTCTTCGGTGTTATACAGGTCATAGCTGGATAATGTTCTTTGAGCCCATTAATAAAAGCTAGCTGAATGAAGCTGTTCTTAAGAAGCGCACTCCCAGCCATCGCAAGAACTCCCTCTTGCATCGAAAGTTTCTCCGCAACGGGTACAACCAGTTCGAGCAACGAACGGGCACTTTTGTCGGCGATAGCCAGTGCCGCTTGATCTCCAAGCTCGCATGCTTGGGATAAAATAGGCGCAAGCGCAGCGATATCCTTCTTATTGGTTTGTTTGTCATAAACAAACCCGATGATTTGCCCAATCGATGTCATGCCTAATTGCTCAAACACCATTTCTGTAATAACCGTCGCAGGCAACCGCCCATCATGAGCCCGTACAACGATAGAAAGCAGATCTCTTCCTATACTGTAGCCACTGCCCTCATCATCAATGAGGTAGCCATAGCCGCCAGCGCGATGTGTGCCACCAGCTTCATTTTTGCCATAACAAATTGAACCTGTCCCTGCGATCAGTATGATCCCGAGCTCCTTGTTATGCGCTCCGCAAAGCGCAGTATCTTGATCGCCGGTTATGAACAATGGTCCCTTATACCCACTAGCCCGAACACTGGCTTCCAAACGTGTGGTGACCGTTGGATTGCTCACGCCAGCCGCCCCGATGCACACTTGCGCGCAATGCCCAAGCCCATCGCATACGCGATCAATTGTCCGAAAAATGTCCACCAGACTAGCTTGAACACTCGCCTCATCCTGGCCATTATAGTTAATCGCCCCCGATGTAAACGTATGAACCTCGAGACCGCTCTCATCGACGATGGTGACTGCTGTTTTCGTACCTCCACCATCTAGTCCTACTGCATATCTCTTCATAGATAAACTCACCTCCTAATGCCTCGAATGCCTTCTAATACAGATGATACGGCTGCTTTCTGCGAGCAAATTCACGGCTTTCCTCACGGAATTGTTCCAACATAGCCGGAACATCAACCCTTGACTCACGATAGTGGCTGCCGCCGCCAAGCAAATCAATAAATGGTCGTGACCCCTCTTTAACTGGTGGTAAAAATGAAAATTGCTCATAATTGTTCTGAATCGTGTACATCAACGTTACGCCTATATCAATGGGACGAACCGCACGGTTGTCGAGGACATGAATTTGTACTCCTGCGCATTGTTCTCCCTGAAACTTAGAAAAAGTCGGTTTGAAATAAACAGGACGGAACACAACGCCCAGCAGCTTCCTCGCATTCATTTCATCTGCCAACTTCTGTGCATCAATGAACGGAGCACCGATAACCTCAAATGGGACTGTCGTTCCTCTGCCTTCCGACAGATTCGTTCCTTCAATAAGACAAGTGCCAGGATACAGCATCGCTGTCTCAAATCGTGGAATGCCAATGGAAGGCATGATCCAAGGGCGTCCTGTGTCCGAGAACAGCATGTTTCGCTCCCAACCTTCACAGCGTACGATATGCAGCTTGCCATGCCACCCCTTTTCATCATTCGCCATCAGAGCGACCTCTCCTGGCGTCAGTCCGTAGCGGACACTGAGCGAGTAGTTGCCAACAAAGGATTCGAAGCCGCTTTGCAGCACATTGCCTTCTACTGTTATCCCATCCAGCGGATTCATGCGGTCCAACACGACAAATTCTTTGCCAGCTAGCGCACAATCTTCCAACGCATAAAGCATCGTATACAGGAAAGTATAGTAACGGGTTCCTACATCTTGAATATCGTAGACGATGATATCGACCTCATCCAACATGTCCTGCGTCAGACGTTTGGAATCTTTTCGATACAAACTATAGACGGGAACTCCCGTCAGCGGATCCATATATGTGTCGACCAGTGCACCTGCTGCTAGATCCCCACGAACCCCGTGCTCTGGCGAAAACAGAGCCACCAGGTTGAATTTCTCATGTAAAATTTGTATGGTAGATGCAAAATTCTTGTTTAATCCCGTAGGTGCTGTAATTAGCCCTACTCGTTTACCTTTGAACAAGTGAGCATACTTATCTATACAATCGATACCATTTAAGATCATCGCTGCCTCCCCAAACTCGCCTTGATTCTAAAATGACTGCAACAAGCTCAAGCCTCGTTACAGTCATTTGGTATTTGTTTATGATTTAGTTTTATAATTCCGATTGACGAATACGCATTGTTTCTTCTGGAACCATGAACGTCTGTGCATATTCTTTTCTCGCTTCAAGACCACGTACACGCATCAGATGCTTGTAATATTCCAAGTATTGGAACGATTTACTGCCTGTCACGAACCAATGTGTCGAAACTGCCTTCACCCAGAGATCAAACGCTTCTTTAGGGAAATCGACATAAACGTAAGGAACGTAATCAACAGCATCCTCCCAGTTTTCAGCGTAATACAATTTAGCTGCGAAGTGCGCAGGCTTCTCCCGCTCAAACGAGCCTAGCCCTGCGAAAAAGCGCGCATCATTCACAATACGGTGAGTCGTCATATGATCTTTATGCATGCTGTTTTTAAAATGCGTAATGATCACGTTCGGACGCACATCGCGAATCACATCGCATACGCGATAGCGCATTTCTTCGTTATCTTGCAGTTCACCATCTGGAATATCAAAAACGATGGAATCCCCGCCTAACATCTCAGCAAAAGTTTTAGCTTCATTTACTTTTTGTGCACGATATTCCTTCATGTCTTGTCCAGCAGGAACGCCACGTTCCCCAGCAGTTAACGCTAAAGTAACAATTCGATCACCTTTCAGAGAGTGGTGGGCTAAAACACCGCCTGCCGTTAATTCCGCATCTCCGACGTGACCTCCGATAGCTAGTATGGTCATTTTGGGCTCGCTCATTATACAAACTCCCTTCTCATGATAGCAAATAGTTTCACAGTTTGAAAACCTGCTCGTTCATAAATCCGGATGGCTGGGTTCGACATACCTGTAAATAGCGACATGTATTCGGTTCCCATTTCCTGAAACGCTTCACATAGCTTGTAAAATAATAAACTGCCTAAACCATGACCCTCGTGCTCAGGAAGTACACCGATACCGGCAAAATAACCTCGCCCATTCGCTTGACGAATAACGGGTCCTGCGAAGCCAATGGTCTTGCCTTGATAGGCAGCGATGATAACGGGCACGCCATTTGCCGTGGATGCGCCGATCTCCTTTTGCCATAATGGATTCCCAAAGCCCTCCAGCATGTCTTCCACACCAACGTGCTTACCTGGGTCAAACATGTCGATTGTATACCCTTGGGCGCTCGCTTTGGCTTCTTTCACGCTATATTCCTCTGGCATCGTAAACGCTGACAAATGGAGATACATGGCGCATTGCTTCGCACGATCGGCATAGCCTGCACCAAGCAAAAATGAATATAACTTACTATCTACAGGAACGCCCGGGGCATTATTATGCTCATGCTGGGGCGTATCCGGGATATACCATGGCAATAACATCGGATTGAAAAAGAGAATATCGGCTTGCTTTTTACCCAACTCTTTAAACCGATCTTCCAAAGCAGTTAATAGCATTAAATAATTGGCATCTGTTTCAAAACCGCTCGCTAACACGATACATGTGATATATCCAGCAACATCGCCAAGCGGAAGATCATCCCCCGTACATCCACAGGCAAAACCGACGACCTTATCATTGGCTAGTAGAAGAAATGTGCCGTCTTTATCAAAATAACGATTTCCCGTGAAGATCTGCTCAAAGCTTTGATCTGTAAGCTCCTTATAGCCATCCTTCATCGCGGCATCATTCCATAACGCGATGACGGCGTGCCGATAGGAAGCATCCCATGTTATCAACATGCTGCAGCTGCCTCCTTTTGAACCGACTGATTAACCCTTCACTGCACCTACAGTTACGCCTTCCAAAAAGTATTTTTGTAGGCTAAAGAACAGAACAAACATAGGTAATGCTGAGATGGTTGCCCCTGCCATCATTGGCGCGATATAGGTTGTGTTGGCAAAACGGAAGTTTTTGAGACCAACCTGAATCGTCTGCATTTCCATCGTATTCGTAACGAGAAGCGGCCAGAAGAAGGTGTTCCAGCTATCCATAAAGGTCAGAATCGCCATAACTGCCATAACCGTTTTGGATAGTGGCAAAATGATACGAATATAAATTTGGAACTGGCTGCATCCTTCAATTTTGGCACTTTCCATAATCTCGTTCGGGATACTGCTCATGAATTGCTTCGCCAAGAAAATGTTATACACGGTTACTAGCCCCGGCATAATCAACGCACTGTACGTATCTTGTAAATTAAATACATTCACAACCAGAATGTACAAAGGAACTTGTGTAACTTGATAAGGAATCATCATGGACATCAGCAACAGTCCGAACAGGAAGCCTCTACCCTTAAAGCGAAGCTTCGAGAAAGCATACCCCGCCATACTGGCAAAAATCACGTTTGAGACCGTTACCGTTGCAGCCACGATAAGTGAATTCAATAACCACCGATAGGAATACTCACTGTAGTCAAAGAAAAACTTAAAGGAAGCAAAGGAAACTTTGGTCGGGAAAATGGAATAACTCACCGCACCAGCTTCTACAGGATCTCCGAGTGCAGAAATGAACATAAAGTAAATCGGGAAAATCGTCGCCAGAGCAAAAAGAAGAAGGGCGATAAAAATGATGGAGTTACGCATTGTTTTCACTTTTGGATTGCCTGCATGATTGCTATATAAAGACATTTTTTATCTCCCCTTTCCTAGTACTCGACGTCTTTCCCCGCGTATTTAAATTGAATAACCGATATTACTGCTATGATGACGGCTAGAATCAGAGATTGTGCCGCTGCTTTGCCAAATTCAAAATACGTAAATGCATTGTTGAAGATGAGTAACCCCACCATCGTCGTTGCATTGTTAGGTCCACCACCTGTCATCAGGTAAGCGTTCTGGAACACCTGGAAGGAACCGATCACACCAGTTACTAGCAGGAATAAGGTTGCTGGTTTAAGACTTGGAACGACGATGTGCCAAAGTTTTTGGAGAAAATTCGCTCCATCAATCTCAGCCGCTTCATAATACGTATCATCAATTCCGAGCAAGCCGGCCAAATAAATAATGATGCTGGTACCATGACTGGACATCCACGACATGAATACCAATGAAAACATAGCTGTTTTACTAGAACCCAGCCAGTTCTGATTCTCAAAGCCAAAGAAATGAATAAGTTGATTTAAAATTCCACCCTCTAAAGGATCGAAAATCCATAGCCATACAACGGATAAAGCAACACCTGAAGCTACAACAGGTAAATAGTAAATACCTTTAAAAAAGGACTGTGTTTTCTTTCTAAGCGGCAAAATCAAGACTGCAATCGCCATGGAGAGAAACAGGTTAACCGGCACAGTCAATACGGTATACACAAGCGTATTTTTCATGGCTTGCCAGAATAGGCCATCCTTCAGTGAGCTTGCATAGTTATCAAAGCCGACATAAGTGGAGCCTAGTGGTTTATACTTTTGCAAACTAATGATAAATGCACTTACGACCGGGTAGGCTGTAAACATGGCAAACACAAGTAAGGACACAGCAATAAAGATATATCCCCAGGCGCCATCTCCCTTAATTCTTTTTCGCTTTATCGACTTCGCCATTACTGCCATACGATTCAACCCTCTTTTCACAACTTGCTTAAAATGATTCGGATAGTCGTGCAATGTTCTGCCCGACTATCCGAGGATTATACCCTATTCTTAGTCTTTAACGATTCCGTCCGCACCGAAGGCAGCAATGGCAGCAGCTTTAACAGCTTCATACATCGCTTCAGGTGTAACTTCACCTGCAATTAGACCTTGGAATTTAGGAACGATCACTTCTGTTTCTAGCTTGATCGCTTTAGCAGACAATTCAGATGGAATGTCAGAGCGAGCTGGTGTTGCATTTTTAAGCATATTATCAACAGCTGCAACGTTGTCAGGGTTTCTTTCAATCTTCATGTTGGCTGCTTCTTTTTTAGCGCTTTGTGTAATGTGTGCGGCGAACAAATCGTTGTTCGTCGTTGCTGCAACCTTACCGCTAGCTAGGAAGTAAGCGGCTTTTACGACGTTTGCTTTGTGTTCTGCAGTTGGTTCTTTTTTACCACGGAACGTCATGTAACCATCAACAACTGTAGCAGCCGAAGGTTTCGCACCTTGGAACGTTGGCGCTGGCAATACGATGTAGTCAACTGGGATACTGTCTTTTACTGCGGAACCGTCAGCAGCTTTAATCTTCGCGTTATTCGTTTTTGCAGAGTTCTCGAATGTAGCAAGACCTTTACCTGTGATCATCGTTTGTCCTGTTAAGAACATGTTCCAACGTTTACCTGCATCTACAGAGCTAAGCTCTTTCGGCATGGAACCATCGTCGATCAATGCACGAAGATCTTTCAGCAAGCCTAAGTAGTTTTTGCTAGTATACGCATATTTCAAGTCTTTATTAAACGCATGCGGCATGCCTGCATTTTTGGCCATAATCCCTAGGTAATCCACAGCGGCAACGCCTTTTACCGCGAATACGAAGCCATATCTTGTTTTACCATTCTCAGTAACTACGCCTTTTTTGATCGCTTGACGGAATTCATCGTACGTCCAACCGTTTGTCTGTACTTTTTTCCAATCAATGYCGGCCTTCTCTAAGAACTCTTTGTTACCGCCAAGTGCATGAACTTCCATATAAGCTGGGAAGCCGTACAAGCCTTTGCCGTTCTTCATATATTCAAGTGGAGCTTTATCGTAATCACTAATCATTTCAGGCGTTGCTGTACTTGTAATATCCATCAACAAACCTTGCTCGATGTACTTCGGAATGCCGTCAGAACCACCAAAAGCGATATCCGGCGGGCTACCTGCATTCACTTGTGTATCTAGCTTTTGTTTCACATCTTCCCAGCTAGCCGGTTCGATTTTCAACGTAAGATTCGGATAAAGCGCCGTGAAATCTTTGGAAATTTGCTCGAAATTTTTCTGATAGTTCGGTGAAACCGGAGGAAGTAAAGCAGTAATCGTGTCTTTGGCTGTGCTGGCCGTAGCTGCAGGTGCGTTCGTGCCTGCTGGTGTAGTCGTTTCTTTCGTACCAGAGTTACCACCACAAGCTGTTAGAGCCATTGTTAAAGCTACGACAGAAGCTAATACGGGCATTTTTCTTTTCATGAAAAACAAACCTCCTAGGTTAGGGATCCTTGAGTGTAGCTCAAGTCTCTCCTTTTTTGTTTTAAAATGATTAAACCACTTTGACAAAGGTACGTATGGCTCTCTTCAAACTACCCTCACACTGTTCTAACGCATCGACCGCTTCCTTCACTTCCATGCCGGTTTTAATCATCATAATGGCAAGTTTACAGTTCATCGACGCTTTCTCAAGATGAGCAATCGCTGTGGATTCATCCACTCCCGTCGCAATCCGAATGATGCGAACAGAACGATCGTACAACTTGATATTACTAGCCTTCATGTCAACCATGAGATTATTATATGTCTTTCCAAGCTTAACCATAGTTCCTGTGGTCAGCATGTTAAGCACCAGCTTCTGTGCTGTACCCGCCTTCAGACGCGTAGATCCCATAATTACTTCCGGCCCAACGACTGGCGCGATGCATACATCTGTCACAGCTACCAATTTGGAATTCTTGTTATTCACAACACCAATCGTTGCCGCTCCAATTTCTTTCGCTTTCTTCAAGCAAGCAATAACGAATTGTGCACTTCCGCTGGCTGTGATCCCAATTACCGCATCCTTCGCTGTTACTCCGCATCGTTCTATGAGGGCGACCCCCTCCTCAGCGTTGTCTTCAAAGCCTTCCACTGCTGTACGTAGTGCTCCATCGCCACCAGCGATATGACCTTGCACCAACATTGGATCAATACCAAAGGTTGGAGGACATTCAGATGCATCAAGCACACCGAGTCTGCCAGAAGAACCAGCTCCTACGTAGAGCATCCTGCCACCGTTTCTGAGAACTCCATGCAAGATATCAACCGCTTTCATGATCTGCGGTATCTCAGCTCCGACTGCTGCTGGAACCAATGCATCCTGTTCATTCATCATCCGAAGCATTTGCTCTGTTGAACATTCGTCAATTGTCTGTGTCTTCTCATTAATCTCTTCCGTAGTTAAACCCGATAGATACTCATCCATAGCTGCTATCCTCCTGCCTGCTGAACTTCTTTACGGTTTTATACTAACGAAAAACTTCAAATTGGTCAATACTTTTTGAAATTTTATTTTATGGTAAAATAAAATATTGATTTTTTATTTCTTATAAATCGACAAAAAAACGAGGCCCGGAAGGACATCGTTAGTTTGTTCGATTGGCTTATTTTCTATGCTTGCTGCTGGCAATAATATCGTGTGTTTTGGCCAAATATTTCTTCACATGCTTATATTCACTGCTCGCTACCCCTGCAAAAAGGATATCAATTACCGTCAACATGGCAATGCGCGAGCCCATAGCTCCGCTTCGAATCGTGACTTCCGGTGTCGAAATGCTGAGTACAATATTCGCATTATCCGCTAAGGCGCTTTTATTATACTTCGTAATCGCAATGATCGTGGCGCCATTCTTCTTGGCGATTTCGAGCGTATCAAGAATCTCAATCGTGCTGCCCGAATTGGAAATGAAGATCGCGACGTCACCTTTCCCCATCAACGTGGCTGCCGTTAGTTGACTATGGCCATCCGTGTAGGTGTGGCACATCTTGTTAATACGTGAAAATTTCTGCTCAGCATCCATTCCAACTAGACCAGAGGCACCGATCCCGAAGAAAACAATGCGATTGCAGGCCACTAACACTTTGACGGCGCGAGCAATTTCATTTCGATCAATAACACTGAGCGTGTCTTCAATCGATTTACTATTATTGCGCGATATGTTGGAGATAATCGTTGAGAGATCATCTCCCGGTTGAATATCGGTGTATTGGTCCTTCTGCTCCTCATCCATCGATCCCAGCGAAGCTGAAATACTTACGATAAAGTTGCGATAGCCCTTATATCCCATCGTTTTGCAGAAGCGCAGTACAGAAGCATCACTTGTTTTCGTTGATTGCGCGAGACTCTTAATGGAAAGATGGGGAATCTCGTCCACATTGTCTAATATATACTCAGCCACTAACTTCTCTACAGGAGTTAGGCTGTCTTTCATATCGCGAATTTTGATCAAAATATTATCATTTATTGACATATAGTTTCCCTACTCACTATAGATTATCCGTGCTGAAATCACCTCCATCATACGGATAATTAGGCGAAAACACAAGATACTTTTGTAAGTTATTTGTAAAATTTAATAGCATTATTAAAATTTAATTTCATAAAAATTAATAAAAAAGAAATTAATTTGCAGTATGTAGAGCTGCCATTCTTAGCGTGATGCTTTACTAGCAGCGAGATTTAGTTGTTTGGAATTGGTGGATACACTGAGGAGGATTCAGTGAAAATCGTTATTTGCGCGCATGATAGACAGTTAGTTCACACGGGTGAATGTTGCGGTCGAAAGAACAGCAAAAAACATGTTCAAGCGCTTCTTCTCGAGCGGGTTTCTTTGTTTTGCGCGGTGCGCTCTCCATGCAGAAATATTTGATCCAAGACCGTCTTTTGATCTTACATATTTCACCATAATGTCCCCCTGCTGAAATCCTCCCAGGGCAACCGCCGCCTGTTAACTTACTTCCTCCACCAAAGGACGGTCTTGTATGAAATAACTGGATTTTATGTTGTTACCCCACCCGAATTGGCTGACTTTGGAGGATTAGCTGGATTTACAAATTTAATTTGGTGCATTTTCACCAGATGAGCATGTACTTTTAGCAAACTGCTCTCTCCATACAACTATCTTTCACTGTTTTTCATCATTTCCCCCTTTCCTAGAGCCTACTTCAATATAGCTATATCCCCTGCGTGCTTCAACGCAATCCTGCCATTTAGTTTAATCATTTCGAGCAGTATTACGAATAATTAGTTTAGGTGTATTTGAAGTTGAGTACCAATCAAAATGAGAATGCCCACTAAATGAAATCGCTAAATGTGCACAGGAGTGGGGCAACAATTCAAGTCATAATCTTGAGGCATTAATGTCTCCCATTTATCCCAAAAYGCCTCGTTTTCGCTGGTTTCAATTAATTTCTCCTTCAACTTAGTGTGTTTAATAGCCAGTTTCATTTCCTTAATAAGCTTTCGGTTTATCTTCAAAAGTATGACCGGCTGAGGCGGGGAATCCCCCGGTTTTTCGGCTGAATTGGCGGTTAAGTTCAGCAATGTTTCAGCTGCAGAGCTGAATATTAGATTTATTTTCCATTTAATACAAAAACGCAAACGGGGCCACTCCATCCGTTAATTCATTACGAATGGAATGGCCCCAGTAGCTTAAGCCTGCTATTACAACGCTTCGGTAGCTGTTAAAAGATCCTGCTTTACCATTCTTGAACTCGTATGCTCTGAGTAGTAGAGTAACCATTTCCTCGGCGAGATTGGCGCCTTCGGATCAAATATCGTTACAAATTTGCCTTGCACAACGCCAGCCTTTACGGCAACGGATACCGCATCCCCATACCAGTCGCTGGACTAGTTACGTTATCATGAATAAGAACTTTCCACCACAACCGAATTAAGAATTAAGTTTCCGAAAGCCAGTTGTCGAGAATCCATCTTGCTACTGCCGCAAGGACTTGAATATCGATTTTGCCGCTATTAAAGATATCGGCAGCTTCGATTTCACTCCAGTTGGCATCAGTTGACTTCGCTCCATAATACTTGGAGATAACGGACAGATCATTGATGGTGACACTCGTCTGACCCTGAACTAGCGTAACAATCTTCGTCAGGAATGTTTGCAGTGCCGTATTCACATCTGTTGTCATCGTGTTTACTTGCGTCTGCGTTGCTGCCGAACTGCTTAATACTGCGTTAGCCCTCGATATAGCCGCCTGCAATTCCGCTCTCGCAGCCGCCGGATATTGACCGACTTTGGTGCCTTCGGTCACTGCATATCATACTTGCTT